>CAMLSG010000068.1 GCA_946482635.1 uncultured Duganella sp. | reverse complement strand
AAGCGATACACACTGCCCCCTTAATCTGGTCACACCTTAACCAAGGAGACCAAGATTATGAAAACCACCTACGCAGGACTGGCAGCCACCCTGGCTATCGCATTGTGCACTTCCGCCGCACACGCCGCAGAACCGAAAAAGGAAATGGAGAAGTGCTACGGCGTGGCGAAAGCCGGCCAGAACGATTGCGCCGCGGGCCCGGGCACTTCGTGCGCTGCCACCTCCAAAGTCGACTACCAGGGCGATGCCTGGGTGCTGGTCGAAAAAGGCACCTGCACCTCCATCAAAACCCCTAAGGGCTACGGCTCGCTGAAGGCCAAGTGATGAAGCGTGCCATTGCATCGGCGATCGCCATGGCTGCCGGCCTTGCCGGCGCGGCACACGCCGCCGCTCCAGCCGCCCAGCCAGCCGCGAAGAACGTTGTGATCGTGCCGGGCGCCTTCATCGACGCCTCCAGCTGGCGCGTGGTGCACGACACGCTGCGCCTGAAAGGCTTCAACGTCACCGTGGCCCAACTGCCTCATACCTCGCTCGACGACGATATTGCCATCGTCCGCAAGGCGATCTTCCAGCAGTTCGGCAACGTGATCGTAGTCGGCAACGGAATCGGCGGCACGGTGATGTCGAACGTGGCGACCGGCGACAAGGTCAAGGCGCTGGTGTATGTCGCAGCCTTGATGCCGGAAGTCGGCGAAACCTCGCAGCAGTTGCTGTCGTCGATACCGGGCGCCGGTGAAGGCGTCAAGCCGGACCGCGCAGGCTTTCAGTTCTACGACACTGCGCGCTTCCAGGCCGACCTGGCTGCCGACCTGACGCCCAACCGCGTCAACTTCATGGCGGCCTCGCAAGTCCCCGTCAGCAATGTGCTGATGGGAACGCCAAGCTGGTTCGCCACCTGGCACCAGAAGCCGAGCTTCGCAGTCCTCGCCACCCAGGATCGCCTGGTGAATCCGGAATTGCAGCGCTGGATGTACAAGCGTGCCGGCGCCAAGGTCACAGAAATTGCAGCAAGCCATGCAGTACAAATTTCGCAGCCGGAAGCGGTCGCGAAAGTCATCGAAGACGCTGCCCTCAGCGTCCTGTAAGTCCCACTTTAACTAAAGGAGATTCATCATGAGCATCGCTACCAAAACCCGCGCTGGCCTGGCCGGCGCCGCCGCCCTGATCGCACTGGCTTCCCTGTCGGCACCATCCTTCGCTGCAGAAAAAGTGAAGGAAGAACCGGGCCGCTGCTACGGCATCAACACCTGCAAGGGCACCAGCCTGTGCGCCACCGCCAAGAACGACTGCAAAGGCCTGAACCAGTGCAAAGGCCAGGGCGTGCTGGTGAAAACCCCGACCGAGTGCAAGGCACTGGGCGGCACCCTGACCGAAGCCAAGTAATCCAGACGGAGGCACACCATGCATGCCCATCGCTTTGGCCTCGGCCTGCGCCGCGAACACTACGGCGATTTCCTCGAAGGCGACGTCGACGTGGATTTCGTCGAAGTGATCTCGGAGAACTTCATGGTCGCCGGCGGCCAGCCGCGCGATATCCTGCGCCGGGTGAGGGAGAAGCATCCCGTGGTGCTGCATGGTGTGTCGATGTCGCTCGGTTCGGCCGACGGTTTGCGGCCGGACTACCTGGCCCGCCTGTGCGCGCTGGTGGAGGAGATCGAACCGATGTTCGTCTCCGACCACCTGAGCTGGTCGCGCATCGGCCGCTTCAACTCGCACGACCTGCTGCCGCTGCCTTACACGCAGGAGGCGCTCGACATCATCTGCAACAACATCGACCAGGCACAGGAAGCGCTGGGACGCACCATGCTGGTCGAGAATCCTTCGAGCTACCTGGCGTATGCCGAATCGACCATGACGGAATGGGAATTCATTTCCGCCATGGCCAAGCGCACCGGCTGCGGACTGCTGCTGGACGTGAACAACGTTTTCGTCAGCGCCAGCAACCACGGCTTCGATCCGCTCGATTTCCTGCGCGGGGTACCGATGAACCGCGTGTGCCAGATTCACCTCGCCGGCCATAGCCAGGGCGACGGCCTGCTGATCGACACCCACGACAGCGCCGTCAACGACGCGGTGTGGTCGCTGTACCAGCAGACGATCGCGCGCTGCGGTCCCGTGGCCACCATGATCGAACGCGATGGCGATATCCCGCCGCTGGCCGACCTGCTGGCCGAACTCGATATCGCGCGCCATCTCGCAGCGCACAGGGAGGCAGCATGAACCTCGCCAATCTCCAGGGCGACTTCCACGCCATGCTGGCCACATCGAGGCCTGTTGCAGGCGTGCCGGCCGGCCCGGGCCGCGCGGTCTACCTGAACAACTACCGCGCCCAGCTTGTGGGCTGCCTGGAGGAGAGCTACCCGCAACTGCGCGCTTTCATCGGCGAAGAAGCCTTCCTGCACGCTGCCGCAGCGCACATCAAGCGCCGCCCTCCACACGCCTGGACGCTGGACGCATACGCCGACGATTTCTGCGACACGCTGCAGGCGCTGTTCCCCGACAATCCGGACCTGCACGAACTGGCCTGGATCGAGCACGCCTTGGACCAGGCGTTCATCGGCCCCGATGCAGCGCCTGTCGCTGCCGACGCACTCGCCGAAGTCGACTGGGAGCATGCCAGCCTGACGCTTGCGCCAACACTGCAACTGCGCATTGCCACTACCAACGCCGCCGACTTGTGGTTCGCCCTGCGCGACGGCAGCAGCAACCTGGAAGGCGAGATGCTTCCCGCGCCCGGCGGCCTGCTGGTCTGGCGCCAGGGCTTCGTTTCCTGCCTGCGAGCACTGGACGCCATCGAATTTGCCGCGCTGACGCAACTCCAGCGCGACGGCAGTTTCGCCGGCTTGTGCGCGTTGCTGGTGGAACGCGTCGGCGAAGAACAAGGAATCGCCAGCGCCGGCGCCATGTTGGCCGACTGGCTTGGTAGTGAACTCATTACCGGAGTTGAAAATGAATGAAACCCGCCGCCTGTTCTTGCTATCCGCCCTCACCGGACTGACAGGGACCGCAAGCCTCGCTTTCGCACCGGCACTCGCCGGCGTAGCGCTGCCCATCCGCAGCGCCACCGAAGTCCTGCGCGCCGTAGCCGCAGCACAACCTGCGCTCAGCTACCACGCCGCCGGCCCTGACGACGGCCGCCCGATCGTGCTCGCCCGCAGCCCGGGCGATTCCATCGACCACTACACCGAAATTGCATCGCTGTTGGCAGCGCAAGGCTACTTCGTTCTGCTGCCAACGCTGCGTGATGCGGATGCCACGGCGCTCGGCCAGGACCTGCTGGCCTTCATCGACAGTCAGCACATCCCGGAAGCAGTCTTCATCGGCACCGGCCTGGGAGCTCAGGCAGCGCGCGCCGCCGCCAGCCATCGCCGTACGCGCGTCATCGGCTTAGTGCTGGCGGATGGCGGCACCACGCCAACGACTGTCCCGACAATCGGACTCGCCGCCAGCGCCACGACGCAACAGATTGCCGATGCAGCCATCACGCTGGCGCGCCAAGGCAAATGGCGCACCTGATACCTGACAAAACGGAGACCACCATGAACACCAACTTCGCCCGACCCCCAGCCGCCGCAGCCACTTCCACCGGCACCATCGCAGGAGGCATCGCAGCGCTCCACGCACTCGCTGCGCGCCTGCTGCCTCCATCGGTACAGCTGCTCGCCGCCCGCCTCGGCATTGCCGCAGTCTTCTTCCTCTCCGGCCGCACCAAAGTCGAAGGCTGGTTCACGCTGAAGGATTCGACGATCGACCTGTTCCGCTACGAGTACATGCTGCCTTTGATCCCACCGGAGATCGCCGCCCCCATGGCCACCTTCGCCGAACACGCCCTGCCACTGCTGCTGGTCGCCGGACTGTTCACCCGCTTCGCCGCCCTCGGCCTGCTCGCCATGACCGCCGTTATCGAGATCTTCGTCTATCCCCAAGCGTGGCCTACGCACCTGAACTGGGCCGCCTTGTTGCTCCCCTTGGTTGCCCAAGGCCCGGGCAAATTCTCGCTTGACCACATATTCAAGCGCCGTCCTTGAATCGCATGCCAGGTGGACTAAACTAACTTAGTCTAGTCCACTAAACATGTGCCAGAATGAAAACGTTCAATATTCACGAGGCAAAGACTCATCTTTCCCGCCTTGTTGATGATGCGGCGAATGGCGAGCCCTTCATCATTGCCAAGGCAGGCAAACCCTTGGTTAAAGTAATGCCGCTAGGTGAGCAACAAGCTAAAAAGACTCAACGAATGGATTTTCTTAAAGGAGAGCAATTCGTTATCCCCGATGACTTCGACAATTTTGCACGGGACGAAATCGAAGAAATGTTCGGAGTCAAAGAATGAAGTTTTTATTGGACACTCACCTTCTGCTCTGGGCGTCCCATGATTCACGCCGCCTCCCGGCTAAGATACGGACACTGTTAAAAAGCGCCGAGAACGAACTGTTTTTTAGTGTCGCAAGCATTTGGGAGGTGGCAATCAAGCACAGCCTCGGACGCGCCAATTTCGCCTTCGATCCACGCCTTTTACGACGAGCTCTAATAGATCATGACTACTGCGAGCTAGACATTAATGGCAAGCATGCACTTGAGATAGCTCATCTCCCGTTGCTGCATCGGGACCCTTTTGATCGAATTCTCATAGCACAAGCCACTGTCGAGGGCATTACGCTCCTGACTTCTGATCCTCAGATCGCGCAGTATTCAGGCCCGATAAGTTGCGCATAGCGCAGGCCCAAAGAGAAAGCCCAGCCGGTGAGGGCTGGGCTTTTGGAATGCTGGTGCCGGCTGCAGGACTCGAACCCGCCACCTGATGATTACAAATCAACTGCTCTACCTGATGAGCTAAGCCGGCTGTAAAACTTTCGCCGCGATTATACGCTATTTAATGCGAGTCAGGGTTGGACGGCCACCTTTCTTTGGTGGCTCGCCGCCATCGTCCGGTCCATTGTCGTCTTCGCTGCGCGGCGCCGGGGCGCTTGGCACGGAAGACAGGGTCGGCACTGGCGCAACTTCTTCGACCGGCGCAGGCATTTTCGGTGCTGGCGCCTGGCCCAGCAGCGGCTCAAACGCCATGCCCTGGCCGTTTTCGTTGGCATAAATCGCCATTACGTTATTGACCGGCACGTAGATCTCGCGCGACACTCCGCCGAAGCGGGCGTGGAAGTGGATCGCGTCGTTGTCCATCTTCAGGCCGGAGGTGGCGCCGAAGCTGATGTTCAGGACGATCTCGCCCTTCCTGACGTATTCCATCGGTACCTGGGTTGCTGCGTCGACCTTGACTGCCAGGTAGGGGGTATAGCCGCAATCGGTGCACCATTCGTAGATGGCGCGCAGCATATAGGGCTTGGTGGAGATTTCTGCCATGTTCAAACTATAGGTTGCGGCGCGCTCCATGGGCGCGCCGCAGGGGCCGTTATTAACGGCGCATTACTTTCTCGGACGGAGTCAGCGCTTCGATGTAGGCAGGGCGCGAGAAGATACGCTCGGCGTACTTCATCAGCGGCGCTGCGGTCTTCGACAGCTCGATGCCGTAGTGGTCCAGGCGCCACAGCAGCGGTGCCACGGCCACGTCCAGCATGGAGAACTCGTCGCCCAGCATGTACTTGTTCTTCAGGAACAGCGGAGCCAGGGTGGTCAGGCGGTCGCGGATTTCTGCGCGGGCCTTGTCGTGGCTCTTGTCGCTCGCCTTGTTGCGCTCGCTTTCCAGCGTGTGCACGTGCACGAACAACTCTTTCTCGAAGTTGAACAGCATCAGGCGGGCACGCGCACGCATCAGCGGGTCGGCCGGCATCAGCTGCGGGTGTGGGAAGCGCTCGTCGATGTACTCATTGATGATGTTCGATTCGTACAGGATCAGTTCGCGCTCGACCAGGATTGGTACCTGGCCATATGGGTTCATGGTCGAAATATCTTCCGGCTTGTTGAACAGGTCAACATCGCGCACTTCAAAGTCCATGCCCTTTTCGAACAGGACCAGGCGGCAGCGCTGGGAGAATGGGCAGGTAGTGCCCGAATAGAGAACCATCATTTTCCTAGTTCCTTAGAAACAAAGGGGGCGAGACCGCGAACGGTTCACCCCAGTTGGGCCGCCGGCACGAGGCAGGCGGCGCAAACACGCGCCGGAAATCCGGCGCACGCAATTATTTGACTTCTTTCCAGTACGACGCGTTGAGGCGCCATGCCAGGGTAGCGAAGATAGTCATGAAGATCAGGACCCATACGCCCAGTTGCTTGCGCTTCTGTGCGGCTGGCTCGGCCATCCACTCCATGTAGCCAACGATGTCGGCCACTGCAGTGTCGTACTCCAGCTTGGTCATGGTGCCTGGTTTTACTTGCTCGAAGCCTACAAACTTGTGCATCTTCTTGCCGTGCTCGTGTGGATCTTCCACTTCTTCGAACTTGGCGGACTGAACGCCCTGCAGTTCCCACAGCACGTGTGGCATGGCCGCATTCGGCAGCACCATGTTGTTGAAGCCGGTTGGGCGGGTGTCGTCCTTGTAGAAGGTACGCAGGTAGGTGTACAGGTAATCGCTGCCGGTGTTGGACGGCGTGGCCTTGGCGCGGGCGATCACGGACAGGTCAGGCGGCACGGTGCCGAACCAGGCCTTGGCGTCCTTGGCCGGCATGGCGGTGGTCATCATTTCGCCCACTTTTTCGCCGGTGAACAGCAGGTTGTTCTTGATCTGCTCTTCGCTCAGGCCCAGGTCGCGCAGGCGGTTGTAACGCATGGACGACGCATTGTGGCAGTTCAGGCAGTAGTTCACGAACAGCTTGGCGCCGTTTTGCAGGGCAGCCATGTTGTGCGAGCGGTCCGGGGCCTTCTCCAGGGGGAAGCCGCCTTCGTTGGCGAAGGCCAGCGCTGGTACCAGGGCCAGGAGGGCCAGCAGTTTCTTCGAAAAGATCATTTATTAGTCCTTTGCTTAGCGTTCTGGTCGTCCGATTAGTGCGCGTGGAACACAACGCGGTCCGGCACCTTCTTGAACGTACCCATCGCGCTCCACCACGGCATCAGCAGGAAGAAGCTGAAGTAGTACAGGGTCGCAATCTGAGCGATGATCGTGCCGACTGGGCTTGGCGGCTGGGTGCCCAGGTAGCCCAGGGCTACGAAGGCGATGGCCAGGCCGGCGTACACATATTTGTGCCAGTCAGGACGGTAACGAATCGATTTCACCGGCGAGTGGTCCAGCCATGGCAGGAAGGCCAGGATCACCACGGAACCGCCGAAGAACACCACGCCCCAGAACTTCGCATCCAGTGCGCCTGGCAGCATGCCGACGATCATCAGCAGCGCGATCACGCTGACGGCGATCTTGACCATGCCCGACAGCTTGGACTTCATCCACAGGAAGGCGGTGTAGGCAGCGATACCCACCATCAGCACCCACAGGAAGTCCGAGGTGGTAGCGCGCAGCACCGAGTAGAAGGCGGTGAAGTACCAGGTCGGAGCAATGTGCGGCGGGGTCTTCATCGAATCGCCCGGCAGGAAGTTGTTGTACTCCAGGAAGTAGCCGCCCATCTCAGGCGCGAAGAACACCACAGCCGAGAAGATGGTCAGGAACACGGACACGCCGAACAGGTCGTGCACGGTGTAGTACGGGTGCGATGGGATCGAATCCACTGGGTGGCCGTCCGGGCCCAGGTTTTCTTTCACTTCGATGCCGTCCGGGTTGGACGAGCCGACTTCGTGCAGTGCGATCAGGTGCGCAGCCACCAGGCCCAGCAGGACCAGCGGGATGGCGATCACGTGGAAGGCGAAGAAGCGGTTCAGGGTCGCGTCGGACACCACGTAGTCGCCGCGGATCCACAGCGACAGGTCAGGGCCGATCAGCGGAATCGCGCCGAACAGGTTGACGATCACCTGGGCGCCCCAGTACGACATCTGGCCCCATGGCAGCAGGTAGCCGAAGAACGCTTCGGCCATCAGGCACAGGAAGATGGCGAAACCGAACAGCCAGATCAGTTCACGTGGCTTGCGGTAGGAACCGTACATCAGGCCGCGGGTCATGTGCAGGTACACGATGATGAAGAAGGCCGAGGCGCCGGTCGAGTGCATATAACGCACCAGCCAGCCCCATGGGACTTCGCGCATGATGTATTCGACCGATGCGAAGGCCAGGCCGGCGTCCGGCTTGTAGTGCATGGTCAGGAAGATACCGGTGACGATCTGCAGCACCAGGACCAGCATGGCCAGGGAACCGAAGATGTACCAGAAGTTGAAGTTTTTCGGAGCGTAGTATTTGCCCCACTGGTCGTTCCACAGCTTGGTGGCAGGGAAGCGGTCGTCGACCCAGCCCATCAGCTTCTTGGCTGCAGGTGCGTCGGCAGGGAATTTGGTTTCCTTGAATGCGGCCATGGATTATGCCTCGCCTTTCTCGTCTTTACCGATGATCAGCTTGCTGTCGCCGAGGTACATATGGCGCGGCACTTGCAGGTTGTCCGGAGCAGGCTTGTTCTTGAATACGCGGCCAGCCAGGTCGAAGGTCGAGCCGTGGCATGGGCACAGGAAGCCGCCCAGCCAGTTGTCTGGCAGCGAAGGCTGTGCGCCCGGGGTGAATTTCGACGATGGGGAGCAGCCCAGGTGGGAGCAGATGCCCACGGCCACCAGGATTTCGGGCTTGATCGAGCGGTGCTGATTGCGCGCGTATTCCGGCGTCAGGTCGTCAGGGGTACGCTCGGATTTTGGATCGGCCAGTTCAGCTTCGTCTTTTGCCAGCGTCGCCACCATTTCCGGGGTACGCTTCAGGATCCAGACTGGCTTGCCGCGCCATTCGACAGTTTTCATTTCGCCCGGCTGCAGCGTAGAGATATCCACTTCCACCGGTGCACCAGCTGCCTTCGCGCGCTCGGACGGCTGGAACGTGCTTACCAGGGCGCCAGTTGCACCCAAACCGACCACACCACCTGCCGCACATGTTGCGACGAGGAGACCGCGACGGCTCGAATCGACCTGCTTCTCGTTACTCATACAAACCCCAATCAGTCAAAAATCCAAAATCTTTATTGTTAACAAAGCTTCTAGCAACCTTAAATTATAAAGGAGTGAAGTTGCGATTTAAAGCAAAACCTTGCAATTAGCTAATCCATCCCAATGTTGCGCCTCTTGCGTGTTCCACGAATTTGCAGCAAAGTTGATACAAATCCATAAATTTTTGGGGAGAATGTGTTATGGGAATGATGCAAGAATTTAAAGAATTTGCAATGAAAGGCAATGTCATCGACCTGGCGGTCGGTGTCATCATCGGTGCAGCCTTCGGCAAAATCGTCGATTCCCTGGTAGCCGACGTCATCATGCCGCCAATCGGCATGCTGCTGGGCGGCCTGGATTTCGCGAGCTACTACATTCCCCTCAACGGCCAGGCGCACAACCTGCCACTGGCCGAAGCCAAGAAACTGGGCGCGGTCATCGCCTACGGCAATTTCTTCACCATCTTGCTGAACTTCATCATCCTGGCCTTCGTGATCTTCCAGATGGTACGCCTGGTGGCCAAGCTGCGCCGCGCCGAAGCGCCGGCTGCCGCACCGGCAGAACCTGCACCACCTTCAGAAGATATCGTGCTGTTGCGCGAAATTCGCGATTCTTTGCGAAAATAGGAGTTAACTCCCATTTTGTAGCAATACCGCCATGCGAAGACTCTGGTTATTGTTTGCACAAACGGTGACCATCGCATTGGCACTGTACTTTGTATACACGGCTGTGCAGCGGCCGTCCGTGCTCCCCAAGCCCGTTCCGACCGCCGCCAACACGGCCATCCTGGCTGACGCCAGTGCCCCGCCCTCGCCGGGGTCGTACCGGGCCGCCGCCAGCCGCGCCATGCCGGCCGTGGTCAATATCCTGACCACCAAGGCGGTGCGCAAGCGCCATCCTCTGTCGCGCGATCCGTTCTTCAAGCGCTTTTTTGGGGACCGCGACGAGGATGATGACCAGAACAGCCTCGGTTCAGGCGTCATCGTCAGCCCGCAGGGCTATATCCTGACCAATTACCATGTGGTGGAAGCGGCCGACGAGATCCAGGTCGTGCTGCCGGATGGCCGCAAGGCCGCCGCCAAGATGGTCGGCACCGATCCGGAAACCGACCTGGCCGTGGTTCGTATCGAGATGGAAAAGCTGCCGGTGGTCGCCTTGGGCCAAGTGGAGCAGGCCAAGGTGGGCGACGTGGTGCTGGCCATCGGCAACCCGTTTGGGGTGGGCCAGACTGTCACCATGGGCATCATTTCCGCCCTGGGGCGCAACAACCTGCACATCAATCATTTCGAGAATTTCATCCAGACCGATGCCGCCATCAACTTCGGCAACTCAGGCGGCGCCCTGATCGATACCCAGGGCAACCTGCTGGGGATTAATTCGGCCATCTACTCCCAGACCGGCGGTTCGGTCGGCATCGGCTTCGCCATCCCCGTGAGCACGGCACGCTCGGTGCTGGACGCCATCATCAAGGATGGCCATGTGGTGCGCGGCTGGATCGGCGTCGAATCGCAGGAAATCACGCCGGAACTGGCGCACAGCTTCGGCCTGGACCGCGACTCGGGCGCCATCATTGCCGGCGTGGTGCGCAACGGACCGGCCGACAAGGCCGGCATGAAGCCGGGCGACATCCTGCTGTCGGTTGACGGCAAGCCGGTCAAGGACACCAATGAAATGCTGAACCTGATCGCCCAGCTCTCGCCGGGCGGCCAGTCGACCATGCGCATCCTGCGCAAGAGCCGCGAAAGCGATCTCCAACTCACCGTGGGCAAACGCCCTCCAGCCAAAAAATAATCATGCACCTGCGCGACCTGACCCGCTACCTGACGGAACTGTCCGACAATAACAACCGCCCGTGGTTTGTGATGAACAAGCCGCGCTACGACATCCTGCGCGAAGAATTCCTGGAGCTGGTGACCCAGGTGATCGCGGAGCTGGGCAAGTTCGACGCCCAGGTCAAGTTCTGCAATCCGAAGAAAGCCATGTTCCGCATCAACCGCGACGTGCGCTTCGCCCACGACAAGAGCCCGTACAAGACCCACTTCTCGGCCGCGATTGCGCCGAACGATATGCGCCGCCCCAGCATGGCGGGCGGCCCGACCTGGTACTTCCAGATCAGCCCCGACGGCGTGCTGGGCATCGGCGCCGGCGAGTACATTCCGCCGCCGCACCGCCTCAAGGCGCTGCGCAACCACATGGTCAACGACGCCAAGGGCTTCAAGAAGGCGCTGGCGAACAAGGCGCTGAAGGTGCGCTACGGCTCGATCACGGAAGAACACAAGCTGCAACGGCCGCCTAAAGGCTTCGATCCGGAGCACGAGCATATCGAGTTCATCAAGCTGAAAAGCTTCTTCGTCTACCAGGAAGTGAAGCTGCCGCTGAACAAGCCGGAGGAACTGCTGGGCATGATCGCGGGCGCCTTCAAGGATGCCTGGCCGCTGGTGCAGTGGATGCGCTCCGCTCCGGTTGAAGAGGAGGCCGACGCAGCATGAGCACCCATCGCATCGCCGTCATCGCCGGCGACGGCATCGGCAAGGAAGTGATGCCCGAAGGCTTGCGCACTTTGCAGGCCGCAGCAGCGCGCTTCGGCCTGCCGCTGGAATTCACCACCTTCGAATGGGCCAACTGTGACTACTACGTGCAGCACGGCCAGATGATGCCGGCCGACTGGTTCGACCAGCTCAAGGGCTTCGATGCGATTTACTTCGGTGCCGTCGGCTGGCCCGATGCGGTGCCCGACCATATCTCCCTGTGGGGCTCACTGATCAAGTTCCGGCGCGAGTTCGACCAGTACGTGAACCTGCGCCCGGTGCGCCTGATGCCTGGCGTGCCATGCCCGCTGGCCGGGAAGAAGCCGGGAGATATCGATTTCTATGTGGTGCGAGAGAACACGGAGGGTGAGTATTCCGCCGTCGGCGGCCGCCTGTTCGAGAATACCGAGCGCGAAGTCGTGCTGCAGGAAGCCGTGTTCACCCGCAAGGGCGTCGACCGCATCCTGCAATTTGCTTTCGACCTGGCGCAGTCGCGCCCGAAAAAGCACCTCACTTCCGCCACCAAGTCGAACGGCATCGCGATCAGCATGCCGTATTGGGACGAGCGCGTGAAAGCCATGTCGGCCAACTACCCGGACGTGCGCTGGGACCAGTACCACGTCGACATCCTGGCGGCACGCTTCGTGCTGAGCCCCGAGCGTTTCGACGTGGTGGTGGCCTCCAACCTGTTCGGCGACATCCTGAGCGACCTTGGCCCGGCCTGTGCCGGCACAATCGGTATCGCACCGTCGGCCAACCTGAACCCTGAACGCACCCTGCCTTCCCTTTTCGAGCCGGTGCACGGCTCGGCGCCGGATATCTACGGCAGGAACATCGCCAACCCGGTCGCCATGATCTGGTCCGGCGCCATGATGCTCGATTTCCTCGGCAACGGCGACGCCCGCTATGCGCAGGCGCACGACGCCATCATGCGTGCGATTGAAACGGTGCTGGTGCAAGGGCCGCGCACGCCGGATATGGGCGGCAGCGCTTCCACCACCGAGATGGGCGCAGCTATCGCCGCACTCGTTTAAGCGCCCAGCAAGGCTTTTACAGCCGGCAAGTGGCGCTCGCTGACCGGAACCCGGTCGCCGCAGCGCAGGACCAGCTGGCTCGCTCCCTCGGCGTCGCGCTCCAGCGACGCCACCTCGCCCACCCGCACCAGCGCGCGCCGGTGCACGCGCAGGAAGCTTGCCGGGTCCAGGTGCTGCTCCAGGCGTGCCAGCGGCACCCGGTGCAGTACGCGCCGCTGCGGCAAGCGCAGCTCCACATAATTGCCCGCCGCCTCGATCCACAGCACTTCGGAAACCTGCACGCACTCGATGCGCCCGACCGAGCGAACATTCAATTGCTGCAGATATGCCTGCCCCGCCGGCTCGGCGAAGGCACGCAAGGCACGCGCGTAGGCGGCACGCTGGCGTTGCTCCAGCATGGCGGCAGCGCGCTCCAAGGCCTGCGCCAGGCGCTGGTCGTCGAAAGGCTTGAGAAGGTAATCCAGCGCGTGCACTTCAAAAGCTTCGATGGCGTGCTCGTTATAAGCCGTGGCAAAAATAACCAGCGGCGGTTCTTCGCGCTGGGCCAGTTCGCGCGCCAGCGCCAGGCCGGTTTCCTGCGGCATCTGGATATCGAGGAAAATCACGTCCACTTCCTGCCCGGCCAGGGCTTTGCGCGCGGCTGCGGCGCTGGAGCACTCGCCGACCAGTTGCCAGCCTGCATGCGGCGTCAGGCCGTAGCGCAGGTTGATGCGGCCAGGTTCTTCGTCGTCGACGATCAGGGCACGGATCTTCATGAAGCGAAGTACATGGGCATATTGATTTCGGCGACAAAGCGCCCGTCGGCACGCGCGGTACGCAAGCCGGCGCCGCTGCCGCAGGCAATGCGCAAGCGCGCTTCGATATTGCGCAGGCCCATTCCCATGCCCGGGTTGGACGGCACTTCGCGCACCGAATTGCTGATATGGATATGCAGCATGCCGCCCTGCTCCGAAAAACGCAGCGTGATGTCGCTCTCGCCGTCGTGGCAGTCCAGGTCATGGCGCAGCGCATTCTCGACCAGCGGCTGCAGCAGCAAGGGCGGGCAATCGGCAGCCAGCACCGAACCGCTGTCGCCTTCGATCGACACCCGCAGCCGGTCGCCGTAGCGCATCGATTGCAGCGACAGGTAGTCGCGCACGAACTGCAGTTCTTCCGCCAGCGTGACCCAGTCGCGCGAGCTGGCCGCCTGGGCGTAGCGCAGCAGCCCGCTGAGGCGGCTGATCGCGCTCAGGGTGGCGCCCTTGTCGTCCATGCGCACCAGGGCGCTGACGGCGTTCAGGGCGTTGAACAGGAAGTGCGGCTCCAGTTGCCCGCGCAGGGCGGCAAGACGCTGCTGCTCCAGCTCCAGGCGCAGGGTGAGGTTGTCGGTCTCGCGCGCACGCTGGATCTGCCAGATGCGGATTCCGGCCACGGTAACGAAGGTGAAGGTGGTCCAGGTCAGCTCGAGGAAGATGGCGAACCAGCTTCTTTCCTGCTGCAGTGAGACGAACAGGCATTCCAGCGGCAGGAAAAGGACCAGCACCAGCAAATAAGTGCGCACTATCCCGCGCGCACTGGCCAGCGCTTGCGGCCATCGCTCCAGGACGACATACAACACGGCGCTGAACAACACCATCAGGGCGTGCGCACTGCCCCAGTCGCCAAGCAGCTCCCAATAGGAGGGATTGGCGCCCCGCTGCAGCAGCGAGCCATAGGAGGACGCGGCGCCGGTCAGGCAGACGACGCTCCATGCCAGCACGCAGATGCCGAGGATACGTAGGAAATGCAAGGTTCTCATGGCTGGACAGTATACCGGCCCTTTTCATAGTGGCCGACAGTCCCCGTCACACGGGCATCCACCTTCGTCACACCGGCTTTCCTGCATTTCAGGTCGCCATTTCTGCATTTCGTCGCACACCGGTAGTGCTGGACACCGCACATATCTATAGTTCAATCAACGAAACGCGAAATGAACTTAACCCAACCGAATGGAGAGCAAAATGAACATCGCCAAAAACATGGAATACATCTTCCTCGCAGCAGTTGCCGTCATCAGCGCAACCGGCTTCGCCACCGCCGCCACTCCGCTGAAACACAGCGCACCGGCAGCCGTCGTCGCCAAGGCAGAAGCCAAGGCCATGCCAGTGGTGACCGTCACCGCCAAGCGCCTGACTGCTGCTGAAAAAGCCGCACTGTAATTCGAACGAATCGAATCTTCACGGAGCCTCGACATGAAAAAGTTCTTCACCGCCACGATGATGACCGCTGTGATGTTCGCTGCAGGCGGCGCCGCCCGCGCGGACGAGATCATCACCGAAGCGCGCACTGTTGACGGCCGCCCTGTGAAAGTAGTGCTGGATGGCGTGGTAGACCTGAAGCTGAAGCAAGGTGCACCGGCACTGGTGCTCTCCGGCGACAAGCGCTACCTGCAAAAGATTACGGTGACGCAGAACGGCGACACCATCCGCATCGGAACCGAAAATATGCGCGGCATCCACATCGGCCCGCGCAACCTGAAGGCGGAACTGACATTGCCGCAGCTGCGCGAACTGGTTTCCGCCGGCGTGGGCTCGGCCGAAGTGAAGGGATTTGACGGCGATGAAGTTCGCCTCTCCCTGGAAGGCGCCGGCGCCGTGAACATGGCCTCGCGCTTCAAGAAAGTCGATGCACGCCTGACCGGCGTGGGCAGCATGACCGTCAGCGATACCCAGGCTGACGTGGTAGACCTCAATTTGAAAGGCGCCGGCCAGATTGCGATCTCCGGCCAGAGCAAGCAGCTGTACGCCAAGCTGGGCGGCATCGGCAGCCTCGATGCGAAGCAGCTGCAAAGCGAAAGCGTGGATGCCGACATGACCGGCCTTGGCAGCGCCAGCTTCAACGCAAAGACTTCCGCCAACCTGCGCCTGAGCGGCATGGGTTCGGCAACGGTATATGGCAAGCCTGCCAATCGTCAGTCCACCGCACGCGGCCTGGGCAGTGTGTCCTGGAACTGACGCCAACGTTTCCCTACCAACTCGTGAGTAGTTTCACGGTGCTTGCCGCCCGCTAAACCCGGGCGGCTTTTTTATTCCCGCGTCTTTGCCGAGCACGATGCGCAGTTGCGGTTCGCCGTTGCCGCGTACTTCAACCCGCGTCTCTTCTACATTGAAGGGAATGGTGTTCGTCAGGCGCACCACCTGCATCCCTTCCGCCCGCAAACGCTGCGCCACTGCAGCGGCCATGCCGCGGATGCCGTTGCCGTTGCTGACTTCCAGCCGGGTTGGCGCGCTTGCTGCGGCGGGCGCGCCTGGCCCGGCCGCCTTCTGCGCCTTGTCCTCCACCCGCGCGACTTCGACCAGCCCGGCGCTGACCTGCCGTACCTCCACGCGCGCCATTCCGGCCGGCCAAAGCTCGGTGCCAGGCGCGCCGCCGGGCTTGGCCGCTGCCTCGGACCTGCGCTCCAGCGAAGCTTCGCGCAGCATCCGCGCATGGCGCATGGCATCCAGCGCGCGGCCGCTTTCGCCAGCCGTTTCCAGCAGCGCCGCCAGGCGCTCCCAGGCAACTGGACTGGACGGCGCCATCAGGCAGGCGCGCTCCAGTGCGGCCCGCGCCTGCTCCAGGTGTCCGCCAAGGTAATAGGCGTAGCCCAGATCGCCGAGCAAGGCCGCATCGGGTGTAGCCCGCGCACGCTCTTCCAGCAACGCGATGGCCTCTTCGTAGCGGCCCTCCCCGGCCAGCACGGCAGGGGTCGTGGCGGCGCTGGCGCCAGGCAGCGCCGTGAGTGGAGCGGGCGGCAGCACCGGCATGCTGCACGCCGCCACCAATCCCGCACAGGCAGCAATCATCGTCTTACGCATGAAAACCTCCTAACGCGCGCTTTGCGCCACAGGATGCAACACAGCTTTCATCTGGATTGATGCAGGCCCCAGCAACACAATCATCAGCGCTGGAAAGATGCAGAAGATCAGCGGGAACAGCAGCTTGAGCGCCACCTTGGCCGCGGCCTCCTGGGCCACCACGGCGCGCTTGCGGCGCAGGTTATCCGCGTGCACCCGCAAGGAGTCACCCATGCTGGTGCCGAAGCGCTCCGCCTGCACCAGCATCGCCACCAGCGCGTCGACGTCTTCCACGCCGCTGCGCAGGGCCAGGTTGCGCAGCGCCCGCTCCTTGGAAAAGCCGGAACGCATCTCCATCAGCACCAGCTGCAGTTCCTGCGCCAGCGCCAGGCTCTTGATATGGATTTCCCCGGCGACCTTGACCAGCGCGCGCTCCATGCTGAGCCCTGCCTCCACGCAGATGGTCAGCAAGTCCAGCGCATCGGGCAGGCTTTCGAATATATCGCGCTGGCGCATTTCAGCACGGCGCGCCAGCACGCCGTTCGGCAGGTAGTAACCGATGGCCGCACTGGCAAACAAGACCGGCAGCAGGTGCCCGTTGCGCGCCGCCAGCGTGGCCACCAGCGCGGGTGCGGCCAGGGCCAGCAAGGTCTTGGCTGCAAAGTACAGCCTGGGGGCAGCGGGATGGCGCCAGCCGGCGTTCATGAAGCGCGTGCGCAAGGCAGACTGCTCCCAGCCATCTTCCGGCAGCGAAAGGCGGCTGAACGGCCCGGCTACCCGCGCCACCTTTTCGATCCACTCGCCCTGGCCTGGCGCAGGCGCTGCTTCCGTGACGCCGGTGAAAGACTTCAGGCGCTCGCGCAGCGGCACGCTGGACAGGGCCAGCATCGCCCACAGCGCCAGGCCGGCGACGACCACAAAGACGAGCAGCAAAAGCAAGATGCTGCGGAGTTCGATGCCGTTCATACGCGCACCCTGACAACCTGGCGCATCCACAGCATGCCGACCACGATGGCGCAGGCGCCGTACCACAGCATGCGCTGCCCGTTCGGGTCGTGCCACAAGACAGCGCTGTATTTCGGATTGGTCAACTGCATCGCCGCCATCAGGCCGAGCGGCATCAAGGTCAGGATCCAGGCCGACATGCGCCCTTCCGCCGACATCACCCGCACCTGCGCCAGCAGTTGCAGGCGGGCGCGCGTCATGCGCGAAACATTGTCCAGCAGTTCGGCCAGGTTGCCGCCCGATTCGCGCTGGATCAGCACCGCGATCACCAGGTAGCGCAAGTCGGTCAGCGGCACCCGCGCCGCCAGGTTGTGCAGCGCGTCCTGCATGGTGACGCCGAAATTCACCTCTTCATAGGTGGCGCGGAATTCTCCCCCCAGCGGATCGGCCACTTCGTCGCCGGCCATCTGCATTACGTTGGCAAATGAATGGCCGGCACGCAGCCCGCGCGCCAGGAAGTCGGCCATTTCCGGCAACTGTGCTTCGATGCGGCGCACGCGGGCGGCGCGGGCTCGCAACAGCATCAGTGCCGGCACCGCCGCAGACAGTCCGCCAAGCAGTACCGACGGCAACGGCGGCAGGTGCAGGGCGACCGGAGCCAGCACGCCTGCCAGCACGGCGCAGCACTGGACCTGGAGGAAGCGCGCGACTTGCCAGCGCAGGCCCGATTGCAGCAGCAGCCGGTCCAATGCGCCGAGCTGCGGAATGCGCCGCAGCAGTGCATCGAGCGCCGCCGACTTTGCGTAGCGGCGCTCCTTCAAAATGCTGATGCCGCCGCCCGTGCTGTCGGTGCGGCCCGACATCAGGCGCAAGCGGCGCGCGATGCGCTGCGCGCTGTTGCCGTGGGTACTGCTCCACCATAGCCACACAGCCTCGCACAGGCAGATCACGGCAGCGAACAGCAGCACGGAAAATCCGGTCCAGGCGAAATCCATGGCGCCCTCCTTATTCGTACACCTTGCCGGGATCGAAGACGCTGTCCGGCACCGGCACGCCGAACATGCGCAGGCGCTCGGCAAAGCGCGGCCGCACGCCGGTAGCGTAGTAGTGCCCCTGGACCTTGCCCTGGACGTCCACGCCGGTCTGCTCGAAGTGGAAGATCTCGTGCATGGCCACGGTATCGCCTTCCATGCCGGTGACTTCCTGCAGGCTGACCAGCTTGCGGGTGCCGTCGGTGAGCCGCGACAGCTGCATCACCACCGTGATGGCCGAACAGATCTGCTGGCGCGCGGTGCGCGCCGTCAGGTTGGCGCCCGCCATGCCGACCATGCTTTCAAGCCGCGACAGCGCGTCGCGCGGCGAGTTGGCGTGGATGGTGGCGAACGATCCTTCGTGGCCGGTGTTCATGGCCTGCAGCATGTCGATCGCCTCGGCGCCGCGCACTTCGCCCAGGATGATGCGGTCGGGCCGCATGCGCAGCGCATTGCGCACCAGGGCGCGCTGCGTCACTTCGCCCTTGCCTTCCACGTTCGGCAAGCGCGTTTCCAGGCGCACGATGTGCGGCTGGCGCAGTTGCAGCTCCGCCGCATCCTCGATGGTGACGATGCGTTCGCTGGCCGGGATGTAGCCGGACAGCACGTTGAGCAGGGTAGTCTTGCCGCTGCCGGTGCCGCCGGAAATCAGCACGTTCAGCCGCGCCTGGCCGAGCGCCTTCAGCACTTCCGCCATGGGCGGGGTCAGGCTCTTGAACTCCAGCAGTTTCTCCATCGACAGCGGCTGCGCCGAAAAACGGCGGATCGACAGGATCGGTCCATCCACCGCCAGCGGCGGGATGATGGCGTTGACGCGCGAACCATCCGGCAACCGGGCATCGACCATCGGGCTCGATTCGTCGACGCGCCGGCCCACGCGCGAGACGATCTTTTCAATAATCTTCATCAGGTGCGTGTTGTCGTGGAAGCTGATGCCGGTCAGTTCCAGCCGCCCGGTGCGCTCGACGTAAACCTGGGCATGCGTGTTGACCAGGATATCGGACACGCCGGGATCGGCCAGCAGCGGCTCCAGCGGGCCGAAGCCCAGCATCTCGTTCTGGATGTCCAGCACCAGCTTGTGGCGTTCGCCCTGGTTCAGCACGATGCGCTCGTCGTCGACGATGCGCGCCACCAGCAGCGCCAGTTCGTGCTTGAACTGTTCCGGCGTCAGGCGCTTCAGGCGCTCCAGGTCGATGCGCTCCAGGATCATCTGGTGCATGGACTTTTTCAGCTCCAGGTAGGCGCCGTCGGCCATCGCCGGTGCGCTCGGCGCCTGCTGTCCGGTGTCGCCCAGTGCCAGGCGTTCTCGCAAGCTCATGATAGGCTCCTTTGTCAGTGCTCGGTTTCGGCGCGCCCAAACAGGCGGTCGAACAGGCCTTTGCTCTCGGGCAGGCGGCGCTCGGTGACCGCCTCCACCAGTTCCGCCAGGCTGCGCGCGACCGGGCTGCTGCGCGCCAGCTGCAAGAGCGGAATGCCCTGGTTGACCGAATCGGTGGCCGACAGGTAATCGTTCGGCACCGTGTGCAGCACGTCCGCGCCCAGCGCCTGTTCCAGGTCGGCCAGGCGCAGCTTGCCGCCTTTTTCATAACGGTTGACGATCAGGCGCGTGCGCTCCTGCGGATAACCGAGCGAGCGGAAAATATCGAGCAGGCGGCGTCCGTCGCGGATGTCGGGCAGCGCCAGTTGCAGCACCGGGTAGATGGCGTCGGCCTGGTCCAGCGCGCGCAGCGACAGGGCATCGATCTGGCGCCCCACGTCCAGCAGCACGTAGTCGTAGTGCTGGCGCGCGATGCGCAGGATGGCATCGATGTGCTCCGGCTTCATCTGGGTGGCCAGCGCCGGATCGTCGGCTGCCGCCAGCACGCCGTAGCCCGGCGCCACATGCACCAGGCAGGATTCCAGGAAAGCCGCGTCGAGGCGGCCGATCTGGCTGCAGATGTCGGACAGGGTCATGGCCGGCTTCTGGTCCGACACGTACAGCGTGGCATCGCCGAACTGGCCGTGCAGGTCGAGCAGCAGCACCTTGCGCCCTGCCAGCGCCGCCAGCGCATAGCCGAAATTGGTGGCGAGGAAGGTGGCGCCGCTGCCGCCCTTGCAGGAGATGAAGGCCAGCGCCTTGCCTTCGCGCACCGCCGTCACGCCGCGTTCGATCTCGATGCGGTCCAGCGACTCGTGCAGGGCGCGGTGCACCAGCGGCAGTTGCAGCACTTCGCGCATGCCGACGCGCATGGCGCGGATCAGCAGCTCGTGCTGCGGGGCGCGCGTCAGCAGGATGAAGGAAGCGTCGGGGTAATGCCGCGCCAGCGGCTCCAGCAGCTCGGCCTGCGCCGGCTCCACCTCGCTGGCATCGAACAGCACCAGTTCCGGCGGTTGCGGCAGCAGGCGCTCCACCGCATCGCGCAGGTCGCGCCGGGCGGCCGCCAGCAGCAGCGCCGGCAGGCGCGCCGACCCCTGGGCCGCCAGTTCCGCCTGCAACCGTTCGTCATTGCTGATCAACAGCGCTTTCATGGGACCTCCTTTGCGTGCAGGTTCAGGGGCAAGGCGCCTGCCCCGGCGCATAGCCGAGCGATTCGGCGGACACCAGCGTGCTGGAAGGCGGCATCAACGCCGGCACTGGCACCATGGGCAGCAGCGCCTCATAAGCCAGCGCCGGGCAGCCGGCGCCGTTGCCGCACAGGCGCACCCGCACGAAGCTGATGCAGCCCGGGCCATGCGAGTCGCGCGCGCAGTTGATGCGGTTGGCCAGCGGACAGGCCGGCAGCAGGGGCAGCGGCGCCAGGCTGCCGGCGGCGTTCTGCCACAGGTATTCAATGCGGATATTGGCGCTGCCGACGTTCGGCGCCAGCGGCAGCGGGCTGTCGTCGTCGCGGAACAGCGCGGCCCGGCGCAGCGCCTGCATGGCCACAGGGTCGCTGAAATCGGTGATGGCGGCGGCACGCGCCGCGCGCTGGGTGACTTCCGGCAGCGTGTTCCACAGGAACAGCAGGCGTCCGTATTCGAACATGGCAAACAACAGGGGCATGAACACCAGGCACACCATGCCGAATTCGATGAGCGCGCTGCCGCGCTGGAAGGGCGTCCTAATCGTCACGGCCGGCCTCCGCTTGCACCGTCAAGCTCACCGGAATGTCGCCCAGGTCGACGATGGGCTGGCTCTCGACGGTCAGCAGCACCAGCACCTTGGTGGGGATATTCACCGGGAGCAGCTCGTCGCAATGGCCTGAGTCGCACATGAACTCGACGTGCCAGGCCTGGCTATCGATGCTGGCCGCCGCCAGCGTTTCGTCGATCAGGGAGCGGGCGCTGTCCAGCACTACGGCGCGCCGGCTGCTGTCGTGCAGGCTCTCCAGCGGCACCGTGGACAGGTAGCGCGCCGCATTGCTGGCGGCGCGGTCGGTCGCCGCGCCGTTGATGGCCAGCCGCCCCATGTTCAGGGCTAGCACCAGCAACGGCGCCAGGCCGGCCATCACCAGGGCCGCCTCGATGGCGGCCACGCCGCGGCAGCGCCGGCGCCTCATCGCAGCAGCTCCACGTCGGTGGCCAGCGCGGCCAGCTCTTTCGCGCTGAGGATGCCGGCAAATTCGCCTGGCACTTCGGTGGCCGATGCCTGCGCCGTCAGGAAGAAGCGCGCGACCGCCAGCACTGTGCCATCCACATTCGCCCCGGCCGGGACCGGGCACGCCAGCAGCGGCACGTAGAGCAGGCGCCGTTCCTTGCGGCCCGGGTATCCGGTGGGCGGCGTCCTGAACGCCGTGTTGTTGTAGGGCCCCGCGGACGGCCAGCTGGTGCCGGTGCCGGTAAATGCCGGCGCCCCCGGGTACAGGCTGTTCCAGTGGCTGGACAGGAAGGCGCTGTTGTTGCTGCGCCGTGCGGGGCCGTAAGCCCATAGCGTGCCGTACTGCGCCGGCGCCACGGCCGGCAAGGGATAGGCGCCGTCGGCGACCGTCATCAAAGGCTTGCCGGCGGCCGGGGTGCTGCTGGTCGCCGAGGCCTGCGGCGGGTAGCTGCTGATCCAGTTGGCCAGCGTGCCCCGGTACTCGCGCACATTGCTGTCCGGGGGCGCCGTGTACGGGTCGCAGGCATCGCTGCCGCCGTACGTGCCAAAGCGCGAATTGAGCTGCTGCCAAAGCCCGAAGCTGCCGTTGCGGCGCAAATGCAGGGCGCCCGCCAGCGACGGGTAGGCCAGCTTGCCGACGCACATGAACGGCGCCAGCTGGCCGTTGTCGGTGCTGGCCGCCACCGCAATGCTGCCGGGCGGGCTGGCCGGATCGATCAGGAAATACTCGCCGCTGCTGGCGCCGGGCGCCGGGTTCAGCGCCAGCAAGTTGTAGGCAACGCCAAAGCGCAAGCCGTAATCGATGCGTTCATCCAGGCCGGATCCGTTATAGCGCGTCGCGACCGGTATGCTGCTCGGGGCGCAGATCGCCAGCGGCAGCACGCGCAGGCCATTCGGCCCGGCCACGGCGCGCGCGCCCACCGTCGTGGCGTCGCTGCCGCCAAGGAAGCGGCCGAACGCCACCGGCAGTACGGTGAACGCTTCGCCCTGCCCGGCCATGTCGGCGCGCGCATAGCGCAAGCCGGCGGGCGCGCCCTGCGCCGCGCTGAAGTCCAGCCAAGGGCCTGCCGCACTGGCCGCAAACGACAGCACGGCGGTGTTGAGCACGACGCGCCCGACGCCGCGCACGCGGCGCTCATAGGTCGCGCCGGCGGCCGTAATGGCGGCGTTGCTGATGCCGGCTGCCGTGCCGTCGAGCTGCTGGGCGGCGCTCAGCGCCA
Source organism: uncultured Duganella sp. (assembly GCA_946482635.1). The sequence continues at coordinate 8 of CAMLSG010000068.1, read as the reverse complement.
CCGCGTCG
>CAMLSG010000067.1 GCA_946482635.1 uncultured Duganella sp. | reverse complement strand
CGCTGGAAGCCCGGTATACCCCAGCAGTCACTATCGATTCATATAGTTTAGCAACCTCTTCAAGAGTTGCAGGATTATCTCCGGAGACCACCTTCAAAATCGTGGTCAGGCGGTGCTGCTTGTCGCCCGGATTGATGCGTTCAGGGGAGTAACCGACATTGAAGTCCTGCGGCCATTTCATGCCGGAATGCTTTTCCAGCACCGGGATGCAGACTTCTTCAGTGGCGCCCGGGTAGACCGTCGATTCGTACACGACGATAGCGCCCTTTTTCATATACTTGCCCACCGTGGTCGAGGCGCCAACCAGTGGGCTGAAGTCCGGCGAATGGGCGATGTCGACCGGGGTCGGCACCGCCACCACAATGTAGTCGGCATCGGCCAGCGCGGCCGGGTCGTAGGTGACATGCAGCTGGGTCGCTTCGCGCAATTCGGCTTCCGATACTTCGCCGGTCGGGTCGCAAAAATTGCGGTAGTTCTCGATCTTGGACTGCGAGAGGTCGAAACCGATGGTCTTGCGCTTTTTGCCAAACTCCACCGCCAGGGGCAGGCCCACATAGCCCAAACCTACAACTGCCACCACCTTGTTGTCATCCATATCGGTTCCCGTGAGAATTACCAATTACTATTATGCTAACAATATAGCCTACAAGCCCAGCCGCTACAATGGCTAGTTCACAATTACTGTCGTATCGGCGGCGGCGCGCACAGTGGCGCGCGTAACAATTCAGCCGGATCTGCGTTGGCTAAATACGACAGAAATGTATAGCATGTTTGCCAATTGAATTGTCCATTTGATACGGCTTGTCAATTTTACACGGAAGCGGCAAGGCTGTCACAGCCTTTCGACCGGCCGGCACCACAAAGCAACGCGGCGGCCCGCAGGCCGCCAGAATTATCCTAATGATAATCTTTTATTGCGACAAGGCGATGACCTGGCGTCCCGCCGGCCGTGCGCCGCCCGCCCCCGGCAAGGCGCTGCGCGCCGCAATCTCCTTCAGCTTGAACACGGCAATCGCTTGCGCCACCCATTCCGCCTGGCGCGCCAGGCTGCTGGCCGCCGCCGCAGCCTGTTCGACCAGGGCGGCATTCTGCTGGGTAATATCGTCGATGTGCACCACGGCCTGGTTGACCTGGCCGATACCGCGGCTCTGTTCCTGGGTGGCGTGGTGGATTTCATCCATGACGCGGGTCACGCGGCCAACCGATTCGATCACCTCGCTCATGGTGGCGCCGGCGTTGCTGGTCAGGCGGGCCCCGGCATCGACTTTGGCGATCGAGCTGTCGATCAGTTGCTTGACTTCCTTGGCGGCGGTGGCCGAACGCTGGGCCAGGCTGCGCACCTCGGTTGCCACCACGGCAAAGCCCTTGCCGTGTTCGCCGGCGCGCGCCGCTTCCACCGCTGCGTTGAGCGCCAGGATATTGGTCTGGAAGGCGATGCCGTCAATCATGCCGATAATGTCGAGGATCTTGCGCGAGGATTGGCTGATGTCGTCCATCGTCTGCACCACTTGCGAGACGATGGAACCGCCGGCTGCCGCCACGCTGGAAGCCTGGCCGGCCAGTTCATTGGCGCTGTGCACGCTGGCCGCGCTCTGCTGCACGTTGCTGGTCAGCTGCTCCATGCTGGCGGCGGTCTGCTGCAGGCTGGACGCCTGCGACTCGGTGCGGCCCGAGAGGTCCAGGTTGCCGCTGGCGATTTCGCTGGTCGCGGTCTGGATTTCATCGAAGTTGCTGCGCACGTCGCCGATGATGCTGTGCAGGTTGACATTGGTCTGGCGCAGCGCCGCCAGCAACTGGCCCATTTCATTATCGGCGCCGATCTCGATGGCGCCGGTCAGGTCGCCGCCCGCCATCTTGCGCGCGAAGCCGGTCGCCTGGCGCAGCGGCTGCACGATGGCGCGGTGCAGCGAATACCAGAAGTACAGCGCGCCGGCGCAGAAGCCGGCATCGAGCAGGGTCTGCCACAGCGGTGCGCCCTGCAGCGCGCCCGCAATGGCGCGCACGGCCAGCAAGCCGCTCAGCGCCCCCATGCCGAGGCCGATGTGCCTGGCCAGCGACAGCTCGCGCAGGCGGCCGGCCCAGTCGCGCCAGCCGCGCTGGCGCAGGCGGCCCCGTTCCAGGCGCAGGCGGCGCGGATTGCCTTCGCGGATTTCGCGGTACAGCCTGTCGGCCTGCGCCACCTGTTCGCGGCTGGGCTTGCTGCGCACCGACATATAGCCCACCGGGCGCCCGGCTTCGATCACCGGCGTGACGTTGGCATAGACCCAGTAGAAGTCGCCGTTCTTGCAGCGGTTCTTCACCATGCCGCTCCACGGCATGCCGGCCTTGATGGTGGCCCACAGGTCGGCGAATGCCTCGACCGGCATGTCGGGGTGGCGCAGGATATTCTGCGGCGCGCCGATCAGCTCGTCTTCGGTAAAGCCGCTCACTTCGATGAAGTAGGGATTGGCGTAGCTGATCTTGCCCTTCAGGTCCGTGGTGGAAACGATGGTCTTGCCGTCATCCAGGATGAATTCCTGGTTGGTGACAGGGGTGTTGAGGCGCATGGCGCTGCTCCTTATTCGGCGATAGGGGAAAGTGCGGGCACGAACCGGGAGCTGGGGTCCGCATGGCCTGGAGGGGCGCAAGCGGGCGTCCCATGCCATGTCATGTGGTCAAGTATAGGAAGATGGTGCGTTATGGAAACTCACCAAAAGTTGCAATAAAAAAATTTAATCGCTATTCCGCAACACTTGCATCGTGCTAGCTAAAGCATTGCGGTAATCGGCGACGCGGCGGTTGACAGAAAAGCAGAACAGCGCACCGTTCAGGTGGCGCCACAGCGCCTGCGGCAGCGGGCGGTGCAGGCGCAGCAGCAGGCGCTCCCAGTAGTAGAGCCAGCGGTAGCGGACCGGCGACACGAACCAAAGCATGGTGTTATAGCGGTGGACCAGCGGGAAGCACCACAGCTGCCAGCGGCGCAGCAGCTTTTTCTCAAGCAGGAAACGAAAGAATTCATGGCGCAGGGCGGCGCTGCGCGGCAGGGCCGGCCGTGCCAGCACCGCTGCCGTGGCCATCTTCTTCTGGCCGAAGCACTCGCGCGGCACGCCGGCGGTTTCTGCCAGCCGGCGCGCAATGGGGCGGTCATAGGCCGTTCCCAGGCGCCACTGGTCCATCTCGGCCGACTCGGTCACGGCCGTGATCGAGGCGCGCTGGCGCGCCCCGCAATAGATCAGCGGCAGCTGGATGAAGCCGTGCTGCAGGCGCACTTCGGTCATGCCATGGCCACCGCCCAGGTCGCCGCGCCGCAGTTCGGCGCCGATCGGCACGCCGGGATGGCGCTTGCGATGGACTTGGCCGGGGTAATACAGTTCGCCATGGGTCCCGGTCAGGAGCACGGCCGGCTGATCGATATGACGCACCACGCCGGCAAAGTTCAAGTCTTCGCAATTGCAGATGCCGGCGAAATACAGGTACTCCTCGCTGGACAGCGATTCGAATTCGCGGCGGGCGATCGACTGGCAGGGAAAGCCCAGCCTGGCCGCAATTTCGGTGCCGTCGTCGTTCTGGATGCCGCGGCTATCGTTCTCAGCGAACGCATCCTTGCCCTTGCTGTCGCTGATGGTAAACGCCTGGTCGATGCCGAACGGCGCGGCCAGGGCGTTGACGGCCGTCGTGTCGTAGCCACGCGACTGGGTCGACAGCACGCGCAAGGGATGGGCGCGCCGCACATCGCGCGCATTGGCCAGCAGCGCACCGCAACGCGAGCGCATGAATTCGGCGTATTGCTGGTAGCAGGTGAAGGGCTCCCGCTCCGGCTTGTCCACCACGCTGGCCTGGCCGCCGCGCACCAGCAGGTTGCGGTACACCAGGCGGCGCACAGTGCCGCAGCGCGTCACGATCTCGCTCCGGTACTGGTCAATGCCGGACATGAGGGACAAGGTGTCCGCTTCATATTCGGCGCACACCGGGTCCAGCTCGTCGTCGACGGCGGCCAGCAGCAAGGCCAGCGAATTGGCGACCAGCAGTTGCGTCCCGGCGCAACGATAATACAGGTAGTCAGTATTGGCGCTGCTGGCGACAAACACCAGCCCGTCGTCCAGTTCCACCACGCCGCTGCCGAACACGCAGGCGCTCTGGTCGAAACGGCCGGCGCCGAAGTCGCCATCCCACACGCCTTCGATCAGGAAATGCGGCCCGCATTCGAGCCAAGGGCCATGACGCAGCACGGCGCGGCCCGCGTCCAGGTCGACTTCAGCCAGCCAGGCAAGCGGGGCCAGCGATGGAAGCATCTGCTTGGAAAGTTGCATGATAAACCTCGACTGTTCGAAAGGCCCGGCAATAGCCTCCCCTGGCCAGGGGCACGGGCCGATTGGAAACGGGGACGAAGCAGCACGTGGCCCGGCATGCCGGACCGCGCAGGGGGACCTGCGACGCGCCGATCAGATCGATTTATGCGAAGCGGCTGGCTTCAGGGCAGCAGGAGAAACTTGAGGCGCATGGCTGTGCTCCTTCACGACGAGAGTGGAAAGGCAAATGCACGAACCGGGAGCTGGGGTCCGCATGGCGCAAGGGGGTGACAGGGATGGCACCCGCGCCATGTATGAGCTCAAGTATAAGAAGCGAGGTACTTAATTTAAAGTACCAATAGTTACAATAGAAAAATTCAATGAATCATAGGCAACCATAGTTGCAAAATATCAAGTTACTGCCCGGCGCCGCAGCATGCCGCGCAATTCCGCCACCATCGCGCGGTTGAGGAACAGGCTGGCCAAGCCGTAGGCCAGCATGCCGCCCAGCACTTCCGCCACCAGGGCCCAGGCGCGCGGCTGGCCGGCCAGCGGCGCGCGCAGCAAGCTCACGGCGCCGAACATCAGGGCGGCGCACAGCACGGCCGGGCCGGCGCGGCGCGCCACCAGCGCTGCCTCCAGGCCGATCACTTTCAGCATGCGCCGCATATTCACCAGCAGCACCAGCGGGTAGCCCAGCAGCCAGGCGTAGGCGATGCCTTCGATGCCCCAGTGGCTGCCGACATAGAAAGCGGGCGGCATCACGGCGCAGCCGAGGATGACGTTGCGCAGGCCGACGCCCGGATAGCCGAGCGCATCGGTCACGGTCGGCAGCAGCTGCACCAGGGAGCGGAAGGGCATGACCAGGCACAGCACCTGCAAGGGCAGCACGGCGCCGCTCCAGCCGGCGCCCAGCACCACCTGCACCAGTTCAGGCGCCACGCTGGCCATGCCCCACAGCATGGGGAAGGCGAGCATGCCGACATAGCCCATCACTTGCAGCACGCCGGCGCGGATGGCCGGCAAGTCATGCTGGGCGCGCGCCAGCACCGGGAACAGGGCCTGGTTCAGGATGGCCGTAATACGCTGCATGGGCAGCGAGGCCAGGTGCAGCGATACCGAATACAGGCCCAGCATCTGGTCGCCCAGCACGCGCCCGACAATCATGATGTCGGCCTGCATCAGGCAGTACCACAGCAGGCGGGCCGCCGTCACGCTGCCGCCATAACCGAGCAGGGCGCCGACGCCTTGCCCGGGCCAGCGCGGCCGCCAGTAACTGCGGGCGTAGCAGTTGACCGCCAGCACGCGCGCCAGCAGGCTGGCCAGGTTGCCCAGCGCCAGCGCCCACACGCCGGCGCCGGACAGCGCCAGCAGCAGCGTGGCCAGGCTGGCCGACAGCGCGCCGCCCAGTTCGACCAGGGACCGTTCGCGGTAAGCCAGGCGCCGCTGCAGCAGCACGTCGGGCAAGACCAGCAGCGGCAGCAGCAGGAATTGCAGCGACAGCACGTGCACCAGCGGCTGCAGGCGCGGCTCGCGGTAAAACGCCGCCACGGCCGGCGCCGCGGCATTGGCCAGCGCGAACAAGAGCAGGTTGACCAGCCAGATCACGCCCAGCGCCTGGCGCAAATCCTGCTCGCTGACTTCCTTGCGCTGCACCAGCGCCGGGCCGAGGCCGACTTCGGCAAACATGAGCAGCAAGCCCAGCAGGACCGTCGCCATGGCCAGCAGGCCGTAATCGGTGGGCGCCAGCAGGCGCATGACGAAGATGGTGATGCCCCAGGTGATCAGCTGGCTGCCAAGCTTGGCGCCGGCCACCCATTTGACGCCGCGCGCGACTTCGGACTGCAGGTTCATTGCGTGCGGGCCCAGTAGCGGTGCAGGATATTGGGCAAGTGCAGGTGGAAGGACAGGCGGCCCCGGCCCAGGCGCATGGCCATCAGCAGGGCGTAGCTGGCCAGCAGGCTGAGGTAGCTGCCGGCAAAGCCCGGCGCCTTGAGCAGCTTTTGCAGGCTGTCGACGCCGCGCCGCGCGCGCGCGCGCAACTGCTCGGCGCTGGCGCCGTCCCACTGGTAGCTCATGCCTTGCGGCACCGGCAGCGGGCACGGCACGTGGCCCGGGTAGGCTTGCCATGGCACCTCCAGCACCCCGCCGCCGAAGCAGGCCAGCCAGTCCATATAGAACACATGGCGCAGCAAGGGGTCGGCCGGCAGCGCCAGCACGTTTTCCAGCAAGTCGGCGTCAAAGAACGGCAATTCGAACTCGATGCGCGTGGTATCGAGCATTTCGAAATGGTTGAACAGGTGGCGCCGCTGGTCGTTCAGCAGCAGGAACAGGAACAGCTTGCGCGCCGGGTCGTACGGCGTGAGCGCGTCCAGCTCGGCGCGCATGCCCTGCTCCACCAGCTGCTGCAGGCGGCGCCCCAGTCCCGGCTTCATCAGGCGCACCGACAGGTAGCAGCGGTTGACGTCACGGAAAATATTCAGGGCCTGTTCGGTATTGCCGGCGCGCAGGGCGGCATACATGGCGTCGGTCAGGTAGACGTGGCCCATGCCGACGCTGCCGCCATCGCCGGACCAGATCACATGCGGGCGCGGCAGCGGGCCGGCTGCGGTGGTGGCGCTGGCCAGCCATTCCAGCACGGACGCCTTGCTGTACGGGTCGCCTTCCGCGAACGGACGCATCTGCAGGCGCGTGTGGCTGGTGCCCAGGCGCTCCGCGGCCATGGCGCCCAGGCCCTGGTCCTGGCTGTCGGCCGGCGCGTAATTGCTGGTGGCGACCGCCACCCCTTCATCGCGCAGGGCGGCCACGATGGCGCGCGAATCCAGGCCGCCGCTGAGGAAGGCGGCGGCCGCATGGTCGCCGGCCATGCGCGCGCGCACGGCTTCGCGGAACACGCGGTACAGGCGCTGCGGCGCCCCGTCGCTGCCGCCGGGATGGGGCTGCACCTCATCCCAGCGCCAGTAGCGCTTGCGCTGCAGTTCGCCGCCGCCCACGCTCAGCACTTCGCCGGCGTGCAGGCAAACGATGTCGCGGTAGGGCGTGCGGTCGGCCAGCGGAAAACCGAAACAGGCCGCCTCGGCCACGCCCTGCAAGTCGAGCTCGCGCGGCATGCCCTGCAGCGCCTCCAGGATGCGCTGGGCGGTGGCAAAGATCACGAAGTCAGGCTGGATCCAGCAATAGATCGGGCGCACGCCGCATTTGTCGGTGGCCAGGTGGACCTGGCCGGCAGCATCCGCCACCACCAGGCAGAAAGTGCCGCGGCTGGCGCGCAGGCCGCTGTCGCTGCCGGCGGCCAGCTCCCGGGCCAGGCGCTCCAGGCTGGCGTCGCGCTGCAGCACGGCGCCGCCGTCCAGCTGCAGCAAGGGAGCGCCGGCTACGAAAGCATGCATGCCCTCGGCATGGCATGCGCCACTGCCGCCCAGCGCGCCCAGTTCCAGGCTGGCGATATAGCAGCTGCCGGCCCGCACTTCACGCAAGCGGGCCTGGTCGCCGGGGTGGCGCGACACATGGGTACGCAACTGGTCAACGATGGCGGGCGGCAGGGGCAACCCGGGACGGCGGGCAACAATTCCGGCGAAAATAGACATGGCGCTCAGGGATGGACAGTGTTCTCGAAACGGGGCGGTCGGCCAGCTTGCTCAACCATTGCGGCGGGCCTCGAAGTGTTCGGAGGCCAGGGCGGTGGCATGCTGCATGGCGGCGTCGAAATGGCGCCCCCAGGCCTTGAGCGACAAGGGATTGCTGACCTTGCGCGCCGCCAGCTGGCGCGGCAGCAGGCGCATGGCGTACAGCTTTTCCGGGATCTTGCGCTTGAGTAGCACCAGGCCGCGGAAATTGGTCAGCCACCAGTCGCCCTGCTGCAGGCGCTCGCCAAGGCGCGGCACGGTGAAGCTGGGGTGGTACAGGTTGAAGGCGATCGTGATGCGCTGCTGGGTGCCGCCATAGGTTTCCACCGAATGCATCAGGCTGGCGGGAAACAGCAGCATGCGGCCATTGCGCGGCGTCATGAAATAATCGCGCCGCAGCGGGTCGGCATCGCGGTCGATATCGATCGCCACGAAACTGCAGTCTTCAAAACGGGTGCGGCCGCCGGCCGCCTGGCCGGCTTCAATATCGCCGACGTTGACGTAGTACACGCCGGAGAAAAAGGAATGCACGCCGAGGTGGTCATGGCGCCGGTTGTAGTGGCCCTGTTCGTTGACGTTGGCCCAGGCCCGCACCTTCCAGCCGCCGGCAAATTCCGCGGCATCGCGGCCGGTCTGGCGCGCCACGTATTCGGCGGCCAGGCCCGTCATGCGCTGCAGCAGGCGGCGCGCGGGCGCTTCCTGCCAATCCTGCAGGTCGGCATCGGACTGCCAGCCGCCGCGGTTGGTTTTGACCGTACCACAACTGGTAGTGCGTCGCGCCAGCACCACAGCGCGCAAGTCCCGGTTCAGCTCTTCGCTGTCGGGCCAGTCGAAATACATGACGGGCGACGGGAACAGCAGTTCCAGTTGGGCGCCATGCAGCGTGGCCGGCTGCGGAGACGAGGTGGTCATGACTTACGGTCCAGGGAAAGTGATTGCAATCAGGATAAGGGACTTGGCTTGCAGTCGCAAGCGCCAGCGCCCTGCTGCAGGATTATCAAATCGTCCAGCATCTTATCTTATTGTCATTCTTACAGCAATCATGAAATTGACACCGGCCAGCCCGGCTGGCATCATCTTGATGGTCAATTGACAACATTTAACGGGAACCCAATGCTCCAGCTTCTGCGCTCGATCAAGAACAAATTCACGCCCGAGGCGCCGCTGCCGCTGGGCGCCGTGTCCGAGCGCGAGGCCGACCAGCGCGGCCTGCCGGTGCAAGACCCCGGCATCGAGGCCGTGCTTGCCGCCTGCACCGACTGGCTGTGCGCGGCCCAAGACCATTCCGCCACCGCCGACGGTGGCGTGGCGCGCGACTTCAGCCTGATCAAGGGCTGGGCCACCTCCTATCCCGAAACCACCGGCTATATCGTGCCGACCATGATCGAGCTGGCACGCCGCCAGCAGAGCGCAGGGCTGCACCAGCGCGCGCGCCGCATGCTGGACTGGTTCGTCGCCATCCAGTTCGCCGAAGGCGGCTTCCAGGGCGGCCGCATCGATTCCACGCCGCGCGTGCCGGTCACCTTCAATACCGGCCAGATCCTGCTCGGCCTGGCGGCCGGCGCCGAGGAATATGGCGACCAGAAATACCTCAATGCGATGCACCGCGCCGCCGCCTGGCTGCGCGACTCGCTCGACGCAGACGGCTGCTGGCGCAAGCACCCGACCCCGTTCGCCCAGCCCGGTGAAAAAGCCTATGAAACCCATGTGTCCTGGGGCTTGTTCGCCGCCGAGCGCGTGGCGCCGGGCCACGGCTATGGCGACGCCGGCCTGCGCCAGGTGGCATGGGCGCTGACCAAGCAGCAGCCCAACGGCTGGTTCGCGTCGAACTGCCTGAACGATCCGGTCCATCCGCTCAGCCACACCATCGGCTACGTGCTGCGCGGCGTGCTGGAAGGCTACCTGCTGTCGCAGCGCCCGGAACTGCTGGCCGCTGCCGTGCGCACCGGCGACGCCCTGGCCGAAGCAACCGGGGCGGACGGCTTCCTGCCCGGCCGCATGGACAGCCAGTGGCGCCCCGCCGTCGATTTCGCCTGCCTGACCGGCTCGGTGCAAAATGCGCACTGCCTGTTCCTGCTGTTCCAGCTCACCGGCCAGCAGCGCTACTTCGATGCCGGCCAGCGCCTGAACCAGTACGTGCGGCGCACCATCAAGGTCGACGGCCCGAAGGAAACCCGGGGCGCCGTCAAGGGCTCCTTCCCGGTCGACGGCGCCTACGGCAAGTACGAATACCTGAACTGGGCCGTCAAATTCTGCATCGACGCCAACCTGCTGGAACAGGAGCTGCTGAAGGCACGCCATGCTTAAGCAGGCCAAGCGCCTGGCCAAGGCCGTGCTGGAAAGGCTGCGCCGGCGCAGCAGCGCCAGGGAAGTCAAGCAGACGCAGCGCCATGTCAGCCGCGCCGAACTGGTGGCGGGGCTGGCCCGGCTGGGCATCGCCAAAGGCGATGCGGTGTTCATCCATTCCTCGCTGAAAAGCCTGGGCTATGTGGAAGGCGGCGCCGCCACCGTGGTGCAGGCGCTGCAGGAAGCCGTCGGCCCGCAGGGCACGCTGGTCCTGCCGACCTACTACATGCCGGGCGGCTCGATCCGCGGCACCTGCGAGATGAAGGACTATGTGTTCGACGTGCGCAAGCACGGCACCAATATGGGCCGCCTGCCGGAAGCCTTCCTGGCCAGCGCTGGCATCGCGCGCAGCGTGCACCCGACGCACTCGGTGTCCGCCTGGGGCCGCCACGCGGCCTACCTGACCGAAGCCCACCACCGCGCGCCGTCGGTGTTCGGCGAAGGCTCGCCATGGCAGCGCTTTGTCGGCCTGGAAAATGCCAAGGTGCTGGGCCTGGGCATTTCCATGGGCCCGGTCACCTTTTACCATGTGCTGGAAGACGCCATGGGCGATGCCTTCCCGGTTCCGGTGTGGGGTGAGGAAACCTTCCGCCTGCCCTGCATCGACCAGGCTGGCCAGCGCAGCGAAGTGCCGCTGCGGCCCTTCGACCCGGTGCTGGCGCAGCGCCGCATCGACCACGGCTCGCGCGAAGACTTGCGCAGCTATTTCATGGCGGAATTCCAGCGCGCCGGCCTGCTGCACGCGGGCCAGGTGGGCGAGGCGCCGTCCTGGTGGATTCCGGCGCGCGGCTTCTTCGACCACCTGCAGCGCCTGGCCGGTGAAAACCTGACCATCTACTCCACGCCGGAACAACTGGCAGCGCGGCCGCTGCCTTAAGCCGCCGGCGCCGCCATGCCGGGACGGGCCTGGCGCGCGCTCCAGCGCGCGCCCAGCCTGATCATGGGCTGTTCGACCAGGTGGTAGCCCAGGCCGGCCAGCAAGACCAGCAGCGACAGGAAGATGCTCCATTGCCAGAACGGCGGCAGGCCCTCCAGCGTGCGGAACGCCAGCCGCATCAGCGGCGGATGGAACAGGTAGATGCCATAGCTGTACTTCGCGATCAGCTTGCTGGCCCGGTTCAGGCGCGGCAGCGTCAGCTCGCGCAGCCAGGGAATGGTGGCCCCCACGGCCAGGCAAACCAGCCAGCGCCCATAGTTGTTGGCGCGCGGCTCGGCGTACGCGACGAAAAGCGCGCACGCCAGCGCCAGCAGTGGCGGCCACAGCCAGCCCGGCAGGCGCGCCCGGTCGCCCAGGCGCCAGGCCAGCACGCCGGCCAGGAAACAGGGCGCAAACTCGAACACGCTGAAGCGCGCGCTGACCAGGGGTTGCAGCAGGGCCAGCGGAATCGAGATGGCCCACAGGGCCAGCAGCCAGCCCACAGGCCGCTGGCGCAACAGCAGGAACAGCAAGGGCAGCAGCAGGTACATCTGCACCTCCAGGCACAGCGACCACAATACCGAGGACATATAGCGGGCGTACACCAGGTTCTGCACCAGCAGCAGGTTGGCCAGCAGTTCAAACGGCGTCCACTGCTCATCCATCAACAGGTAGCTCGCCAGCAGCATGACGGCTGCCAGCGGGTAGATGCGGCAGGCGCGCTGCAGGTAGAAGGCGCGCAACAGGGCCGGCCCGGCCAGTTGCTGGCGCTCCAGCGACTGCATCAGCACCAGGCTGGTATGCACGAAGAACAGCATGACGCCCAGTTGGCCGAGCGCAAACGAAACGGGCGTGGTGCGAATGGTGTAGCCGGCCGCATGGGCCGCCAGCACCAGCAGCACCGCCACGGCCCGCAAGATGTCGAGGTTCGGCTTGAGCATCGTGCCATGATGCACGACGAATCAGGCCCAGGCCTTGCGGCGGATCATGCCGTGTTCAACTGGCCGGCGCCACCGCCTTGCCGACGCTGCGGCCTTCGCTCCACGCCGCGCCCAGCCTGATCATCGGGTGCTCGATCAGGTGATAGCCGGCATACGCCACGGCGCACATGGTGCTGCCAAAGATCAGCCACTGCACGGCAAACGGCAGGTGGCCATTGGTATCGAAGGCAAACTCAAGCAGCGGGAAATGGAACAGGTAAATGCCGTAGCTGTACTTGGCAATCGTCTTGCTCAACTGGTTCAGCAGCGGCGTTTCGAGCTGGCGGATGAAGGGAATGGTCAGGCCGAGGAAGATGCATACGACCCAGCGCCCGTAGTTGTCGGTGCGCGGGTTGGCCAGCAGCACGAAACCGGCACAATACAGGGCCAGCAGCACGGGCCAGGACCAGGCCGGCAGGCGCTCGCGCCCCTGCAGGCGCCAGGCCACGACGCCCCCCATGAAGCAGGGCACGAACTGGAGCACGTTCAGGCGCATCGAGGTCAGCGGCGGCAACATGCCGAGCGGGATGGTGAGCGCCCACAAGGCCAGCAGCCACCCCACCGCGCGATGTTTGAAGACGACATACAGGATCGGCAGCACCACATACATCTGCACTTCCAGCGGCAACGACCACAGGACGCCGTTCATCACGCGGGTATAGGTCAGGTTCTGGGTCAGGGTGAGGTTGGTGAACAGCTCATACAGGGTGAACTGCTTCTCGCTCAGCACATAGATCAGCAGCACGAAAACAATGCTCAACGGATAAATCCGGAACAGGCGCTGCACGTAGAAGCGCTTGAACAGTGCGCTGCCCTGCAGGTGCTGGCGATCGAGCGACTGCATCAGCACCAGGCTGGTATGCACGAAGAACAGCACGACGCCCAACTGCCCGAAGCGATGCAGGTTATCCGAGGAATGGTGATTGACGACGGTGATCAGGTGGGAAACCAGGACCAGCAATACAGCCACCGCCCGCAGCAGATCAAGGTTCGGTTTGTAAGTCATTTCCTGCACCCGCAAAGTTGAGTACATATTTTGCATGAAAATTGCATGTTGAACAATTCTGGAAAAGCTATTTGACGGCTAATTGCAACTTGAGGCGCCACGGCCGGGCGCGGCGCAGGGGATTCAGCTCCACCACCAGGGCGCAGCGCGACCAGCCAGCGGCGGCAAACGCGCGCAGGGATGGGTGGTTGTTATGCCACACGCGCGCAAACAGGCAATCGAAACCCTGGGCCGTCATGTCGGCGCCGGACGCGGCAATCAAGGACGGCGCCACCTTGCGCCCGCGCATGGCTGGCGAGGTGATGATCTGCACCAGCTTGGCCTGCCCCTCCTGCAGGGGCCAGAAGCCGCGTGGACGGTAGCGCTCGCCGTACCAGTAGAAACACAGGCCAACGATCCGGCCCGCGTCACGGCAGGCATAAGCGCAAGCGCCCTCCCCTGCGTAAAAAGCCTGTTCGCGCATGACCGGGTCGGGGCAAGCCTCGATCTCCGCGCGCTGCACCGGGCCGATCGCAAAGGCTGCAGCTTGCGCCGGCAGCGGCGCCGGCCCGGCATCGGCGCTACGGCGCAGCACGCGGTAGATCGCATACTCGCCGAGCAGGGCGCGCGCCAGGCGTTTGAGCAGCGCCTTCATGTGGCAGCGACCCGGCCGAAGCGCAATATGCGCTTCAGGCGCGCTTTCAGGCCAAAGCGTTGGACCATGCGTCCCAGCCATCCCGACAGCAGGTTCATGGCGAAGTGCGCACGCAGCAGCAGGCTGTTGGACAGGCTGCGGCGCACCAGGTAGACATTGGCGCACAGGCGCTGCTCGGTAGCGAACAGGCGCTTGTGCTCGGTTTCGCCCTCGGTGAAATCGAAATAGCGGAACTTGCCTTCGTTGAACAGGTCTTCCAACGCCAGCCATTGCAGCACGGTGCCGACCGACAGCTTCATGTACTCCGGGTCATAGCCCTGGTAGGAGTAGCTCAGCACGCCATCGCTGGCCGGGCAAAACAGGTAGGACACGGGACGCTCACCGTCAAACAGCAGGTAGGCGCGTGCCAGGTCCTTGGCCGCCCAGCCGCGCGCCTGCTGACGGAACGACTCGCTGGCCGGCAGGCCGGCGTCAAGCAAGCGGTCCTGATAAGTGCGGCGCGAGAGCGGCAAGGCCAGTGCCAGGAAAGCGTCGATCTCGTCCGGTGTGCGGTAGCTTTTCCAGCGCAGCTCGCCGCCCGTCTGCTCGGCGAACTTGCGCACCTTGCGCACGATGGTGGCGCGGGTCTTGGACGAAAACTTGCCCTGGTAGGCAGCGAAGCCCATGCCAAGGTCGATAAAGCAGTGCTGGTAATGCTGCGGCACGTAGCACAGGTAGTCGCCGGCGATGCGGAATGGCTTTGCTCGTTCAGCGAGCGGAACGCCGCGCTCGAGGAAGCCGTGGCTGCCGGGCAGTAACTCTTGCACCGGCGCCTGTAGCGCTTGCGCCTGGCGCACCGCGGCGCCCAATCTTTCCGGGCGCACCTGCAGCGTCAGCATGCGGCTGGCCAGGGTCAGGTCGCTGAGCTGGAAGCGGAATGGCACCTGGCGCAATTCCCATTGGTTCATCCGTACCTCCGGCGGTAAGCCTGTTCCAGCATACGCATGCCGGTCCGGTGCAATGGCGAGGTCAGCGGGCCATGCTGGATCCCAGCCACGGCTTGTTGACGTCCGGCGAAGCCGCCCGTGCGGAAACTGTCGCGCTGCTGTTCCAGGAACTGGCACAGGCGGCGGAAGCGTTTCACCACCACCGGGTCGCTGCGGGTCTTGGCCGTGTTCAGCAATTCGAAGCCATGCGACAACAGGACGAATGCCTGCCTGCCTTGCTCGAGCGCCTGCCACAGCAAACCTTCCAGTTCGGCCGACGAGCAGGATGTCAGCTGGGCGTGGCGCAGGCCGCGGCCATCGCGATAAACCGTCATCGGATATTCGGTCACGCCGTCGCAGCTGGCCGGATCGGTCATCAGGGTACCCGGCATCACTCCGCTGTCCGGCCCCATCAAGGTCGCGTTATAACTGCTGTCAAACGGCAGGCCATTGGCCGCCAGCGCATGCAGGCTGTCGCGGTTGAAGCCGAAACTGCCGGCGCGGAAGGCATTGACGTGCGTGGCGCCAGCCTGTTCCAGCATGGCTTTGCCCTTGCGGATCAGGATCGTCTGCTCGTCCAGCGAGAAGTAGCGCAGGTGCTGGCGTTTGCCTGCCGCTGGCGGCAGCAGCGGCTCGCGCGCCTCGTCCACCCACTCGGTATGCAGGTGCAATTGCACCTCATGTCCGGCCGCCTCGATCATGCCGACGATTTCCGCCAAAGGCTGGCGGCCGAAACGCGCGGCGAACAGGGGTTCGACAAAGAACACCCCTTTCAGGCCGTGGTCGGACAGCATCTTCAGCTGGTAAGGCAGGCCATAGTCGCCGCCTGCCGTAGGGCCCTGGATGTAGCGCCGGAAGGCATCCGGAAAGCGGGCATCGATGTCTTGCCAGCCACCGCACCAGATCTCCACATCGACAGTAATCAAGACATCCAGCATGCGTGCGCCAGCTTCGAATTAACAAAATTTACATAATATTAACGAGTGACTACTGGCTGCGCAACCCAGGCGTTTGCTATCCGGGGCAAAATTTGCTGAACCGCCCTATTCCAGCGACTGTTTTGCCATGCCAGGGCCAGCTTCGGTTGGCCGCAGCCGCAAGGAATTCAGAATCCTGTCCCACAACTCAAGCATTTGCTTATCGGTCATGCTGATCGGTCCGGGGTCGAGGCCACCATCGAAGTTGCCGGACTGGAGGTCAAAACGGATTTGCGGATGCAGCGCGTCGCGATACAGGCCCGGCGCTTCCCATGTGAAGAGATGCGCCTTTTGACCGTGGTCATTCGGCGCTTTCATTAACCACTCCTGGCCAGGATGATCCCCGATCTTACGGTCGCCATCCCTGATATTCCTTAAGCCGCCTAGCGCCGCACCAAGAAGTCCGAGACCGCTGAACAGGCTTGGCTTTCGCGACAATAACGAGTCAGGCGGCATATCTTTGTTTCGATTGGTCGCAATATCGAGCACAATGTCCGGATGTTTTTTCAGGCGAAAGCGCATGTTGAGGCTCTCGTCTTTGCTCGCCCCTTCATCTGCTATCAATGCTTGGTCCATGCAAAATCCCTTTATTGTCGGGATGTTGGCCTGCATTGGGTGAAGGTTATCCATAATCGTGCCCACCTCCTTCGCACCCAGTTCGACTTTGTCAGGGTCCGCCATGCTTTTTGCCAGATAACGTTGCCCATTGAGCCACCGATATCCTGAAAGGTCGACAGAATAGTCAAAGTTGGGGCCATACCAGTAGGCATAAACCCGAGTATTTTCCTCCGATGTCGCTTTTTTCAGAAGCAGTGAAGTACCGGACTTGTGCTTTTTTGCCAGCAACCGCTTTTCGAAATCATCAACCTCCTGTTGGAACATCCTGTGTTCCATCGGCTCCCGCTCGATCTTCGCGAAGTCGTATTCGTAATAGCCTCCCACAAACTCCGCTTCCGCCGGCAGGTCAATCAGGAAACGACCAAAGCAATACGTGACTGTTCTTTCAAAGCCGGTCTCGTTCATCGTTTTCTCGCCTGCGCATACGTCAGCGGCGCCAAGCAATGCTGCACCCAGTCCTAATGCCCGCGACAAATGGCTTCTGTATTTGTTCATTGTTCAGTTTCGATCGAACTGCCGCCCCAAGGCGATTTCACTTGGTGCTGAAAGTTGTCAGCGTGGATTGCAGAGTGGCGCCGCAACTTGTCTTGTGGCCGTCGTAAGCAACAGGAATCCCGTCAATGACATGATCGGAATTTCCTTCGATGATTACGCAGACGCTATGGCCCGGCATAGGGCAGATGCATTGGTCGCCGACGCGGGCGACCGCGATGCCGTCGACCATGAACCATGTCGCACTTACGCTGACGACTTTTCCACCATGCGAGGTGGGGTCATTGAGGCGGATGACGTTCGGCATGCTTACGCGTCGCTTGGCGGTTGGACGGTGTCCTCACCTGCTACCGGCGTTGGCGTATTAACAGGACCCGGATTGTCATATCGCACAAGGCGCCAGACGGTACTGGTGCTGTGCTGATCGCTGCTGCCTCTAAGGCGCTCCACAAATGACAAGTCGCGCTTGACGATGGCCGGCGGCATGGAGTCGCCAGCGTGGAACAGCCGGGTACTGCCATGCACATCATTCTCGGGACATTGCCAATAGCCAGTCTGAGGACAGCTTGCGCCGGTACGTACCAGTTCGCCCAATGGAAGTGCATCTCCATTGTTCGTTTGCGGCGCTGGCTTCATGTCGGGGTCCCCTTTACTACCGTCAGTTGGACGCAGGCGGAGTGTTGGAAGGATGCGCTCCCATAATTCAAGCATCTGGGTATCCGTAAGGCTGGCTGGTGTCGGATCAAGCCCACCATCGTTATTGGCCGATTGAAGGTCGATACGGACCTGTGGACGCAAAGCATCGCGCTCCAGACCTGGAGCTTCCCAGGTGAACAAATGCGCTTGATGCCCTTGATCGTTAGGGGCCTTCAACAACCATTCCTGTCCCGGCATTCCATTGACGACGCGGTCGCCGTCCCTAATATTGTGTACGCCGCCAAGAGTTGCGCCAAGAATTCCTAATGCACTTAATACGCCGGGCTTACGCGACAGGAGGGATTCGGGTGGCTCGTCAGTGTTTCGTGTAGTGGCGATATCGATGACGATATCAGGTCGATTTTTCAACCGAAAGCGCGCATTGAGACTTTCGTTCTTGCTGCTACCTTCGTCGGTGATGATTCCGTGCGCAATACAAAAGCCAGGGGACGTTGGTATGTCGTTGGACCGAGAGTTCAGGTGGGCGAGGATATTGCTTGCATGGGCGTTTGCTCGCTCCATCTTGTCGGGGTCCGAAGTCATCTTGAGCAGATAACGCATCCCGTCTATCCAGCGATACCCAGACGTCCTGACCAATACATCTGCACCATATCGCTCCCAGTAACTCAATACACGATTCCTGGCATCAGGCGAACTGGTTTTCAATAGCAGCGCAGAGCCAGATTTATGCTTGGTGCTCCGCAGCTTGGTTTCGAAGGCGTCCACATCTTTGATAAATTCTTCGTAACTCATATGCTGCATCTCAACTGTCGAGAATCCATACTCATAACTTCCACCGACATACTCAGCGTCACTAGGTAGGTCAAGGACAAAGCGCCCCAGGCAATGCGTGGATAGTTGGGTCGTCGCAATCACATTCATGGATTGATCCTTCTTGGTTCTAATACTTCCTGCACTTGCAAGCGAAATGGATGAGACCATCAGCGATATAACGAGGAGCCGATAGGCATAGCGTCGCGTCAATTCAGGCATGGTTGTGCTCTCACAAAATTCCGGATTCAAGCGTCAATTTAACGATGGAGTAGAGTGTCAGGCCAGCTGTGAAGTCATTCGAGTAGCTCCCCTGATGGTCATAGCTTATATGGCCTTTACGTTTCCCTTCATGCCGAAATATCTGTTTCACATGCGCTTTCGGTGCTTGTCCGGAGAGTTCTGGAACAGTTCCGTCCCCAGGCAAGTCTTGACCTGCAATCTCTAACCTGCAAAATGTTTCGCCCATTCTCACCTTGACCGTTCCATTAAGGTCATCGTCAACAATGTCGCCTTGTGAGAAATCAGCCATCGGGACGTTTGCCGCCCATTTGACCTCCCCCCATGCCGGCTGCGCGTGGTCTGCGGCATAATACGCATGGCAATTGCCGTGATATTGGTCTTTTATGCTCTCATGAAACTCCTTGGCAATTTGCAAGACATCCAGGTACGCGGCGAAATCCGGATCTGCATGAAAATCGTCTTCTTTGTCGCTTCGCGTCGTTTCACTCCCCGTTTTTTTCTTGCGGGCGGGATTAATCAGCTCTGTTTTAACCAACCGCCACCAATGCGTCTGGTCCCGATATATGGTGTCATACGGGTTCCCCTCGCCTAGCAAGGACGAGGCTTGCTGTTCTGCCGATTTTTCTTTGCCGTAATGCGCCCGCAACCAATGTTGTGTGCCACTTGGGAGCTTCGCCTGGTATTCAGAGGTAGGCAGCAATTCCATTGGACCCGGCGCTTGCGTTAGTACTGCCGTAGCTTCTGCCGCGTTTCGCCCAAGCAGAACCTGTTCGACGCCTTCAAATCCTGCCCGCATTCGCTTATAGGTCGCCGGTGCACCAATGGCAGGCATGACGCCATGCACGACACCCAAAACCTTGTCGCTCTTGCCTTGCAGCTGGGTGCATGCGCGTGCCACTAAGCCCCCCATCGAGTGAGTAACAAGAATGACTTTCTCGCAGTCTTTGTCCAGGGTGTTCTTGTAGAAATCAGTGATGGCGTCGATCTTGTCCACCAGGCGCTGGACCGAGACATTGTTCGACTGCAGCCAGTTATAGCCAACAGCGTGTACCGGGTACGCTGCGTTGGCAAATCGCTTCAGGTCGTCGGACGTGAGTTCTTCGAATGGCTTTTCAGCGCCAAACTGATGAAGCTTTTGCTGTTCCAGCACCAACTGCACCCAGGCCTCATCGGGCGTGCCGTCAGTCTTCAAGATGTCATGCAGGCGTTCCTGCAAGGTATTCAGGATTCGCCCATAGCTGTCGCGATGGAGTTCTCCCCATCCATATAGCCTGGCGAGCTTTTCGGGGTCAAGGTCTGGCGCGCCTTTCAATTGTTTTTCGACCTTGCGCGTCAAGCTGACGGAGCCCTCGCCGTCAACTTCGACACGATCAGGGTGCAGCACTTTCTTCCGTGCCGCGGCGTCTTTACCCAAATATTGAATCACCTGGATCAAGCCCGCCACCTTCCCGTTAGGCGGACGCCAGGCATAGCCCTTGCCATCTTTTACGCGCAGGTTCGTTCCCATAATCCCTGGAATGAAAATGATCGGGATAATCTGCTTTGGGTACAGTTTGACCAATGCGCGTACAGGGAAGCCTTCCGGCGACAGCACGGATTTGGCGCGCACCACGGCGCCGTCGTATTGGCCCGGGACTTCGCGGGTTGGTGTGTTGTCTGTCATTGCTCGATCTTCTCGTCAGGCGTCGTCGCGGATTTCGATGTCGGCGATGAGCATTTCCTGCTCTTTACTGAGCTCGGTCTCGCCTTTGGCATTGGTCTTTCCGCTGATGACTTTACCGTTGTTCAGCTTGATAATGTACGACGCGCCTTTCACCGGGGCGTTGCTGCCGATATAGCGCACAATGAATTTCTCGTCCGACTGGACTTTGCTCTTTGGCAGTTCCAAGGCCTGCGGGCTGGCGTCGCCGGCGCCGCTATGCGCGAACGTCGCCGACTTGACGGTGTAAGCGCCGCTAAGCTGGTGCGTGATCGCCCCACCGCCATAGTTCGACTGTGCGCCCTGGCTCACGATGCGAACCTTCGGCGCCTGGATGACGATTTCGTCCGCGGCGGACAATACGATGCGCTTCGCCGAAGTCAGCTCGATATCGTCCTGGTGCGTCTGCATGTCGATCTTGCCTTCGGCGGCAACGAGTTTCATGCCCAGCTTATGCGCAAACAGGCTGACGCTTTGCGCAGCCCGCATCAGCAAGCTGCGCCCAGCCGACACCTGCGTATTGCCGACGCTGACCACGTCAACATGGGTTTGCGCGCCAATGGCGACATTGTCTGAGCTGCCCAGGATCGCGCCGGCCGGCGCGTTCACGGCGACAATCGGTTGGCCGCCCGCCGGGTTGCCCTTGCCGCCATCGGTATTACTGCCTTTTTCCCATTGCTTCAGATGGCCGATCAATTGCGACAGCGGCTTGCCGTCGCCATCTTCCGCATGGTGGGTGCCGGCGAGTTCCGCCAGTTGCTGCTGGATGCTTTGCAACGCATCGGCCAGGCCTGTGAGTCCATCGCGTTCCAACTGGCGGCCGGCCGCACGCAGTTGCGCATCGGCGCTGATGTAGACGCCCTGCGCGCCCTTGATTGCCACTGCATGGTCACTGCGCAGCTCTGCACCTTCGCCGCGCGGACTGCCTTTGCCGTCGAAGCGCGGATCGGTCAGGTAGCCAAGATTGAGCTCACTATGACCATGTTCGCTGGCCAATTGGGCACTGATCTCGCCGGGTGTATCGTCCACGCGCAACTGGTTGTAGCGTTGGCCCTGGACTTCCTTGCTCTTGATGCCCGAGAGGTAGCGGTTGCCGGGCAGGCCGCCTGCGTGGCTGAAGGTTGGCGGCGGCGTGGTGCCGCCATGCACGCGGCCCGTAATGATTGGCTTGTCCGGGTCGCCGCCGAGGAAGGTGACGATGCATTCGTCGCCGGCACGCGGCAGCGAGATGGCGCCCCATTGGCGGCTGGCCCAAGTGCCGGCAATGCGTACCCAGGCCGAGTCGCGATCACTGCCGGAGGCGCCCGCACCATTGGAATGGTCCTCCGGCCGGCAGGCAGGGAAGCGAATCTTTACCCGCCCGAGGTCATCGCAATGGACTTCTTCTCCAGGCGGCCCGACCACGATCACGCTTTGTGCTTCCGTGCGCGGCAAGTCGACGCGTGGATCGTAGGCGGGAACAATGGCGATGCCGCGCCGCACGCAACTGAAATGGTTTGTGTAGCGCACGCCGCGTTCTTCGCTGGCCTGCTCCAATGCGGACGACAGGCCGCCACCGCGCCACCGGTTCATCGAAAACAGGCGGCGTGCCTTGTCGTTCAAGGCCTTGGGCAGGTTGTTCTCGGCATCGACATGCAGTTCAGTGATGACGAACTCGCGTTCTTCCTGCGGGTGGGAATCGATGGCGGCATGCCCGGTCACGGCGATCCACTGGCCAATGCAAAGGTCACGCACACCGCTTTCGCCGCGGTAGCACTTCGACTCATACTCACGGCGCAGCATTCGCAGCGTGCCGAGGTTGCGGTAATCCGTACTGCTGTCTCCCGCATGCGGCACATCAACCAGGTAGTCCTCCAGGCTTGCCGCAAGTTGGTTACCCCATTCGCCCTGGTTGATGCGGCCGGTTTCGTCGCTGGCCGACATCTGGGCATTGGCATAGTCCCAGCTCTGGCGGCTGGTCTTGCCTGCGCTAAGCGTGCGAACGGCGTGCCAGGCCGTGATGCTGTCGCGCGTTTCCGTGCCGTCGTCGCGGTGGTATCGGACGGTGCCGGCAGCGTTCTGCTGCAACGCCGCTACGTCGTCGAACAGCACCAGCGTATGCACTGGGATACTGTCGCCGTTGTTTTCGCTGGATTTTCCCGGCCGGATGAACCATGCGATGCCGCGCCGTTTCCATATGCGGCGCAGGAACTGGGCATCCGATTCGTTGTACTGCATCGTGAATTCACGTGCAGGATAGCTGCGCAACTGGCCAAGGTCGAACTCAAAAGCGCGCGCCATCATCGGCGTGCGCTGGCACCATTCGCTCAAGATGGTTTGGGTGATGTCGATCTCACTGGCGTTGCGGAAGACGCGGGTATTGGTGCGCAGTTCCATAATCGCCAGGGCGTCGCGGATGACCAGCTGGTAGGTCGCCAGGCCGCCGTCGCTTTGTCCTTCCATGGCTTCGGCGACGATGCCGCATACGGAGCGCAAGTCTCCGGTATCGGTCACAAACTGTATTTCGGCCGGCACGGCGATGAATTGCTTGGTCGGCAGGCCGGCCGTCTTCGACACGCACAGCAGCCTGTACTCAATACCGCCGCAGATCGTTTCCGTTCCGCTGACGTGCTTGATCAGCAGGAGGTCATCCTGCGCGTCGGACAGGCGCAGGCGGATCGGGCGGTTGGCGCCCGCCAGGCTTCCGAGCGGCAGCAATCCAGCCAGCGATTCAGACAAGCCATTCATTTTCATGATGCATGATCCTTGCGGTTTGCCTGCGCTAGCGGCGCCGGGCAGACATACAAAAATAGCAATAGATTATAAATGGACTATTGTTGTGCAGATGCGCAACGTTCAATCGTGCGCGGTAACTTTTAA
>CAMLSG010000066.1 GCA_946482635.1 uncultured Duganella sp. | reverse complement strand
GCACGGGGAAGTCATCGACCAGCTCATGCGCCATGCCGACCAGGCCATGTACGCAGCGAAAGCGGCACGCAAGGCCGCGGCAGCTTAAATCCCAGGGCGGGTCAAGCCGGTCATGGCGCAGTCGTAATGCGCCGCTATCGTGTTGGCTTTTCAACCATGCTGGAAAACCAGCACATGAAACGCAAAGCCTCCCTGATCAGGGCCAGCAGCGTTGCCGTCGCCACGCTGCTGGCCGGCTGCAGCCAAGGCGGCACCAGCAATTTCACCGCCACTTCTTCCTGGACGACGGCATGGCAGCAGCTGACAGGCTACGCCCAGCGCGATTACACGTCGGGGGCATGGCCCAGGTGCCGCACGCCACCGCGGCCATCCGGCAGTAGCGCGTGGGCGGAATGTGGGATTTTTGGTAATATTTTCTGCCGTGGGCGGTTCTGCCTTCCTTTCATTGAGAGTAGAGGTAATCTGATGACCATTTTCGTAACTGGCGGGGCGGGTTATATCGGTTCCCACACTTGCGTCGAACTCCTCGCAGCCGGCCACGAGATTGTCGTATTTGATAACTTCAGCAACAGCCGGCCCGAGTCGCTGGCGCGCGTCGCGCGCATTACCGGGCGCCAGCCCATCCTGGTAGAGGGCGATATACGCGCCCAGGGCGCCGTCGAAGCCGCCTTGCGCCAATACCAGTGCAGGGCGGTGGTCCATTTTGCCGGCCTGAAAGCGGTGGGCGAATCGGTCGCGCAACCGCTTGCCTACTATGACTGCAATGTGATTGGCACGCATCGGCTGCTGTCCGCGATGGGGAACTGCGGCGTGCGCACGCTGGTTTTCAGCTCTTCGGCAACGGTGTATGGCGAACCGCAGCAGTTGCCGCTGACCGAAGATCATCCCTTGTCGGCCACCAATCCCTATGGCCGCAGCAAGCTATTCATTGAAGACATGCTGCGCGACCTGTACCGCTCCGATCCGGGCTGGCGCATCGCGATCCTGCGCTATTTCAATCCGGTGGGCGCCCATGAGAGCGGACTGATCGGGGAAGACCCGCAAGGCACGCCGAACAACCTGATGCCTTTCGTGGCCCAGGTTGCGGTGGGGCGCCGCGAGTACCTGAACGTGTGGGGCGACGATTACCCCACCGCTGACGGCACCGGCGTGCGCGACTATATCCATGTGGTCGACCTGGCGCTGGGGCACCTGCAGGCGCTGCAGCGCCTGAGCGTTCCGCAATGCACGGAAATCAACCTCGGTACCGGCCTTGGCTACAGCGTGCTCGAGGTGGTCAAGGCGTTCGAGCGCGCCAGCGGGCAGGCGGTCCCTTACCGTATCTCGCCGCGCCGGGCGGGCGATGTGGCGGCATGCTACGCCGACCCGGCCCGGGCGGCGCATGCACTGGGATGGAAGGCGCAGCGCGACCTGGCGCTGATGTGCCGCGACCACTGGAATTGGCAAAAACACAATCCGGACGGTTATGAATGAGGCGCTGTAGGGTCCTTATTTAGCTGGCAGGTCTCCGAATGTTAGAATGACGGCCAATTTTGCATGCGATTGGCAGTTAATACACGGAGATTCCCAAGTAATGAGCCTGATTAAAAAGGCAGTATTTCCAATTGCAGGGCTGGGAACCCGCTTCCTGCCGGCTACCAAGGCATCTGCCAAAGAAATGCTGCCGGTGGTGGACAAGCCGCTGATTCAATATGCGGTCGAGGAAGCCTATGCTGCTGGCATTCGCCATATGATTTTCGTGACCGGCCGCACCAAACGCAGTGTCGAAGACCATTTCGACACCGCCTACGAACTGGAAAACGAGCTGGAGCTGGCCGGCAAGACCGATCTGCTCAATATTGCGCGCAGTATCGCGCCGGACGATATGGTCTGCACCTATGTGCGGCAGCCCCGCGCCCTGGGGCTTGGCCACGCAGTGTTGTGTTCAAAAGAACTGGTCGGCAACGAACCGTTCGCGGTCTTGCTGGCGGACGACCTGATGGTAGGCGAGCCGCCCGTGATGGCGCAGATGGTCGAACAGTTTGACCAATGGCGCGCCAGCATTCTCGCGGTGCAGGATGTGCCACGGGAAGAAATCATGCGTTATGGCATCGTCAGCGCTGAGAATATCGCGCAAGACCTCGTGCATGTGACCGGCATTGTAGAAAAGCCGAGTCCGGAAGCGGCACCGAGCACGCTCGCCGTTGCCGGGCGCTATATCCTGACGCCGGGCATTTTCAAGGAGCTGGAAAATCTGCCGCGCGGGGTTGGCGGCGAAATCCAGCTCACCGACGGCATTGCCAGCCTGTTAAGCCGCGAAAAGGTATGCGCCTATCGGTATAGGGGGGTGCGCTATGACTGCGGCAGTAAATTAGGTTTCTTGCAAGCTACGGTGGACCTGGGCTCGCACCATGCTGAAGTCGGAGCCGAGTTTTCGGCGTGGCTGCAGCTGCGCCAGCAAAACCCGGCAGTTGCCCATTGAATGTAACAGCGGGCCATCCGCCGCGGCCCGTGTTGGCCGCACTTTAACCCGGCTTGACTGGGCCTGGAACACAGGCCGGGAACTATGAAACATGCGTAAAAAATTAACACTTTCGATCGTCAGTCACGGTCACCGCGCCCACGTGGCGGTCCTGTTGCAGCAGCTGGCGGAGCTGGGCCGATGCGATGTTGAAGTCATCCTGACACTGAATTTGCCTGAGCCGGAGCCGGTACCGCTCGACACGCTGCCCTACCCGGTACGCCTGATCCGGAATGCGACGCCGAAAGGCTTTGGCGCCAACCACAATGCCGCCTTCCTTGCCAGCACCGGCGACTATTTCGTGATCCTCAATCCCGACATTGAATTGCGGGAAGACCCTTTCGGCGCCCTCCTGGCGGTGGCCGAGCGCGACAGCCTGAATATCTGTGCCCCGGTCATCATCGATGCCGACGGCCGGGTCGAAGACAGTGCCCGCAACTTCCCGACGCCGTATGGCCTGTTCAAGCGCCTGCTATGCCGGCTGCTGGGGCGGCCTATCGCGCCCGATACGCTCAGGCAAGACGCAGATACCCTGCAGCCCGATTGGGTGGCGGGCATGTTCGTCATGGTAGCGCGTGAGACTTACCAGCGCCTGGCGGGCTTCAACGATGCCTATTTTCTGTACTTTGAAGACGTCGAATTTGGCGCCCGGGCCCGCCTGGCCGGCTGCCATATCCTGGTCTGCAAGCAGGCGCGCGCAATTCACATGGCCCAGCGCGACAGCCACCGGCAACTGCGTTTCATGTGGTGGCATTTGAAAAGCGCGGCCAAATTTTTCTTTTCGTTTGTCTACCTGAAGGTATTAATGCGCCGTGTGGCGAAAGCCAAATAGGCGGGCAAACGCAAATGTAAGATGTGTTTCAGATGTTGTGCACGGGTCAAAATGCGGGGGTTGCCTTTCTCATATGCGGTAAAATCCCCGATTGCCTGAGCGGTAGAAGTTGATTAATAACTTGTCTTAAAGGAAGTCACGATGATCTTAGTAACGGGTGGTGCAGGCTTTATCGGGGCCAATTTTGTGCTGGACTGGCTGGCGCAATCGGATGAAGCCTTGGTCAACCTGGACATCCTGAGCTACGCTGGCAACCGTGAGACGCTGGCTGCGCTCGACGGCGATGCGCGCCACATTTTCGTGCAAGGCGATATCGGGGACAATGCCCTGGTGGCGCGCCTGCTGGCCCAGCACCGCCCGCGCGCGGTGGTGAATTTTGCCGCCGAAAGCCATGTCGACCGCTCGATCCACGGCCCGGAAGCGTTCATCCAGACCAATGTCGTCGGCACCTTCCACCTGCTGGAGGCCGTGCGTGCCTATTGGGGCGGCCTGGAAGGCGCGGAAAAGGCCGATTTCCGCTTCCTGCACGTGTCGACCGACGAGGTGTACGGATCGCTGGGCAAGGAAGACCCGGCCTTCACGGAAACCAACCGTTATGAGCCGAACAGCCCCTATTCGGCCAGCAAGGCGGCCAGCGACCACCTGGTGCGTTCTTACCACCACACCTACGGCCTGCCGGTGCTGACCACCAATTGCTCGAACAATTACGGCCCGTACCACTTCCCGGAAAAACTGATTCCGCTGATGATCGTCAACGCGCTGGCGGGCAAGGCGCTGCCGGTGTATGGCGATGGCCAGCAGGTGCGCGACTGGCTGTACGTGAAGGACCATTGCAGCGCCATCCGCCGCGTGCTCGCAGCGGGCCAGCCGGGCCAGGTGTACAACGTTGGCGGCTGGAACGAAAAACCCAACCTGGAAATCGTGCGGACCGTATGCGCGCTGCTTGACGGCCTGCGCCCGCGCACCGATGGCGCCAGCTACAGCAGCCAGATTACCTATGTGGCCGACCGCCCCGGCCATGACCGCCGCTATGCGATCGATGCCAGCAAGATCGAGCGTGAACTGGGCTGGAAGCCGGCGGAAACCTTCGACAGCGGCATCCGCAAGACGGTGCAGTGGTACCTGGACAACCCGGGCTGGGTGGCGAACGTCCAGTCCGGCGCCTACCGCGCCTGGGTCGAGCAGAACTATGCCGAGCGCCAGGCATGAAGATCCTTTTGCTGGGCAAGAACGGCCAAGTTGGCTGGGAACTGCAGCGTAGCCTGGCGCCGCTGGGCGAACTGATCGCGCTCGGCAGCGACAGCCCAGGCTTGTGCGGCAACCTGCGCGACGCCGAAGGCCTGGCCGCCACCGTGCGTGCTGTCGCGCCCGACGTGATCGTCAACGCCGCGGCCTACACGGCAGTCGACCAGGCCGAGAGCGACGTGGCGGCATGCCGCGCCGTCAACGCCGGCGGGCCGGCGCTGCTGGCGCAGGAAGCGGCGCGCCTGGGGGCTTTGCTGGTGCACTACTCGACCGACTATGTCTTCGATGGCTCCGGCCAGGCGCCATGGCGGGAAGAGGCCGCCACCGGGCCGCTCAACGTGTACGGCCAGTCCAAGCTGGAAGGCGAGCAGGCCATCGCTGCCAGTGGCTGCCGCCACCTGGTGTTGCGCACCAGCTGGGTGTACGCAGCGCGTGGCGGCAATTTCGCCAAGACCATGCTGCGCCTGGCCGGCGAACGCGAGCGGCTGTCGGTGGTGGATGACCAGGTTGGCGCGCCCACCTCGGCCGAGCTGATCGCCGACGTCACGGCGCATGCCGTGCGCGCTACGCAGCAGCGCCCGGAACTGGGCGGCATTTACCACCTGGCCGCCGCCGGCGCCACGTCCTGGCACGGCTATGCCCAGTTCGTGATCGAGCAGGCGCGCCGGGCCGGCTTGGCAATCAAGGTGGCGCCCGAAGCCATCGCGGCGGTCGGCAGCGACGCTTTCCCGACGCCGGCAGCGCGCCCCCGCAATTCGCGCCTGGCAACCGATAAACTGCAGGCCGCTTTCGGCCTGGTCTTGCCGCCATGGCAAACCGGGGTGGAACGGATGCTCACTGAATTTTTCGAAAAATAATCATGTTAAAACGCAAAGGCATCATCCTTGCCGGCGGCTCCGGCACCCGGCTCTATCCGGTCACCAAGGCAGTCTCGAAACAGTTGCTGCCGATCCATGACAAGCCGATGATTTATTATCCGCTCAGCACCCTGATGCTGGCCGGCATCCGCGAGATCCTGGTCATCTCGACCCCGCAAGATACGCCGCGCTTCGAGCAATTGCTGGGCAACGGCGCCGACTGGGGCCTGGACATCCAGTATGCGGTGCAGCCGAGCCCGGACGGCCTGGCGCAAGCCTTTATCATCGGCAAGGAGTTCCTCGCCGGCGCCCCCAGTGCACTGGTGCTGGGCGATAATATTTTCTACGGCCACGACCTGCAGGCCCAGCTCGAAAAGGCCAATGCCAAGACGGCCGGCGCTACCGTGTTTGCCTATCACGTGACCGACCCCGAGCGTTACGGCGTGGTCGATTTCGACGCGGCAGGCAAGGCCACCAGCCTGGAAGAGAAGCCGGCTGTCCCCAAGAGCAATTACGCCGTCACCGGCCTGTATTTCTACGATCACCAGGCAGTCGAGATTGCGCAGGGCCTGAAGCCGTCCGCGCGCGGCGAGCTCGAGATCACGGACCTGAACCGGATTTACCTCGAGCGCCAGCAACTGGACGTCGAAATGATGGGCCGCGGCTATGCCTGGCTCGATACCGGCACCCATGAAAGCCTGATCGAAGCGAGCAACTTCATCCAGACCATCGAACACCGCCAGGGCTTGAAAGTGGCTTGTCCGGAAGAAATCGCCTATCGCAAGGGCTTCATCAGCGCCGCCCAGCTGGCCGACCTGGCCAAGCCGCTGGCCAAGAACGGCTACGGGCAATACCTGCTGCGCCTGGTCAAAGAGGGGGTACGGCCATGAACCTGCTGCCTACCGCCATTCCCGACTTGCAGATCATCGAGCCGAAGGTGTTCGGCGATGCGCGCGGCTTTTTCTACGAGAGCTTCAACCAGCGCCGCTTCAATGAGTTGATCGGGCGCGACGTCCAGTTCGTGCAGGATAACCACAGCCGCTCCGCGCGCCATGTCCTGCGCGGCCTGCACTACCAGATCCAGCAGCCGCAAGGCAAGCTGGTGCGCGTGGTGCAGGGCACGGTATATGACGTCGCGGTCGACCTGCGCCGCAGCTCGCCGACGTTCGGCCAGCATGTCGGCGTCGAACTGTCGGCCGAGAACAAGCGCATGTTCTGGATCCCGGAAGGCTTCGCCCACGGCTTCGTGGTGCTGTCCGAAAGCGCCGAGTTCCTGTACAAGACCACCGATTACTGGGCGCCGGAATTCGAGCGCAGCCTGGCCTGGAACGATCCGGCGCTGGCCATCGACTGGCCGCTGTCGGTGGCGCCGGCCTTGTCGGCCAAAGACCAGCAGGGCGTGCTGCTGTCCGCCGCGGAGTGTTTTGCATGAGTCATGAGTCCGCGGCCATCAATCCGCATGCTTCACAACCCATTTCCCTGCGCGCCCTGGCCGGCAGCCTGTGGCGCAACCGCGCCCTGATCCTGCAGTTGACCCGGCGCGACGTGATCGGCCGCTACCAGGGTTCGGCCATGGGCCTGGCCTGGTCCTTCTTCAATCCGATCCTGATGCTGCTGGTGTACACCATCGTCTTCTCGGAAATTTTCAAATCGCGCTGGGGCGGCCTGGGCGGCAACGACAGCAAGACCTTGTTCGCGCTGGTGCTGTTTGTCGGCATGATCGTGCTCAACCTGTTCAGCGAAGTGGTCAACCGCGCGCCGAGCCTGGTCCTGTCCAACGTCAACTATGTCAAGAAGGTCGTGTTCCCGCTTGAGATCATGCCGGTGGTCAGCATGGCGGCGGCCCTGTTCCACAGCCTGGTGAGCCTGGCCGTCCTGCTGCTTGCCTTCGCCCTGTTTAACGGCTACGTGAACTGGACCGCGCTGTGCTTGCCGCTGGTCTTGCTGCCGCTGGTGGTGCTGACCACCGGCCTGGCCTGGGTCCTGGCTTCGCTGGGCGTGTTCCTGCGCGACGTCGGCCAGACCATCGGCATCATTACCTCGCTGCTGATGTTCCTGTCGCCCGTGTTTTATCCGATCACTGCCGTGCCGGAAGACTTCCGCGCCATCATCATGGCCAATCCGCTGACCTTCATCCTGGAGCAGGCGCGCGACGTGGTCATCTGGGGGCACCAGCCGGACTGGCTGGGCCTGGGAATTTATATGCTCGCCGCCACCGTGGTGGCGTGGGCTGGTTTTGCCTGGTTCCAGAAGACCAGGAAAGGTTTTGCCGATGTCCTCTGACAACACCACTATCCGCGTCAGCAACCTGAGCAAGCGTTACGAGATCTACGATACCCCGCGCGACCGCCTCAAGCAGTTTGTCTTGCCGCGCCTGCAGCGCGGCGGCCAGCCGGCGCGCCAGTACTTCCGCGAATTCTGGGCCTTGCGCGATGTCTCGTTTGAGGTCAAGCAAGGTGAAACGGTCGGCATCATCGGCCGCAATGGTTCCGGCAAGTCGACGCTCTTGCAAATCATTTGCGGCACGCTCTCGCCCACCAGCGGCAGCGTGCAAACGCGCGGCCGCATTGCCGCGATGCTGGAGCTGGGATCCGGCTTCAATCCGGAGTTCACTGGCCGCGAAAACGTCTACATGAACGCGACCGTGCTGGGCCTGACGCATGCCGAGATCGACGAAAGTTTCGACCGTATTGCCGCGTTTGCCGATATCGGCTCCTTCATCGACCAGCCGATCAAGACTTACTCCAGCGGCATGACGGTGCGCCTGGCCTTCGCGGTGCAGTCGCAGATCAACCCGGACATCCTGATCGTCGATGAGGCGCTGTCGGTGGGCGATGCCAAGTTCCAGGCCAAATGCTTTGACCGCCTGCGCCAGCTGAAGGACAACGGCACCAGCATCTTGCTGGTCACCCATTCGAGCGAACAGATCGTGACGCACTGCTCCCGGGCCATCCTGCTCAACCAGGGCGTGCAACTGGAGACGGGCCAGCCGAAGCAGGTGGTCAACCGCTACCTCGACCTCCTGTTCGGCAAGGAAAAGCAGGCGTTGCCCGGCGCCACGCCGCCCGCTGCAATGGCCGCGCCCGCGGACGACAGCGACGCGCCTGGCCTGAGCCGCGGCGAGGACCTGTTTGCGACGCGCCACGGCTACAATCCGCACGAGTACCGCTGGGGCGACGGCACCGCCAGCATCCTGGACTTTTACCTGGCGGCCGACGGCGTGCCCTATCCGTCAGTGGTGGCGACCGGCCAGCAGATCAGGCTGTCGGTCACGGTCAAGTTCCATACGCAGTTTTACCGGCCCATCCTCGGCATCACGATCAAGACCAAGGAGGGGGTGACGGTGTACGGCGTCAATTCGGAAACGCTGGAATGCGCGCCATTCCATGAAATGGGGCGCAGCGGCTCGGTGATGCAGGCCGATGCCGCGTTCCTGTGCCGGCTGGCGCCCGGTGACTATTTCGTTTCGCTGGGCATCGCGTCGAAGGAGGGCGAAGAAGTGATTCCCCACGACCGCCGCTACGATTCGATACATTTGCAGGTAGGCCCGAATACCGTGTTGTTCGGCCTGGTAGATCTGGAACTTAATATGACGGCGAAAGAGGTTGTGGCATGAGGGCATTGTTGGAGCGTGCGGGTTATGTGTTCAATGAGGAACACCGCATCTGGATCGACCCGGACTTTGGCGGCATCGCCTACAGCGACGGCGACGAGGTCGAGCAGCGCATCGCGCGCGCCATCCGCCTGGTCAGCGATGTCTCGGTGCTCTCGACGGAACTGCGCCAGCATTGCAACGACTGGCCATCGCTCTACCACCTGGGCAGCTTGCGTTCCAACCTGATGCGCCCGTTCGGCACGCTGCTGCGCGGCGCGCAGGTGCTGGAAATCGGCGCCGGCTGCGGCGCCATCACGCGCTACATGGGCGAAGCGGGGGCCGAGGTGCTGGCGCTGGAAGGCAGCCCGCGCCGCGCCGCGATCGCGCGCGCGCGCACGCGCGAGCTGGAGAACGTGACGGTGCTGAGCGAAAAGTTCGACCAGTTCAAATGCGACTACCAGTTCGACGTCATCACCCTGATCGGCGTGCTGGAATATGCGAACATGTTCACCGAGGGCGAACAGCCGCCGCTGAACATGCTGCAGCGCGTGCGCAGCCTGCTCAAGCCGGGTGGCCGCCTGATCATTGCGATCGAAAACCAGCTTGGCCTGAAGTATTTCGCCGGCGCCCCGGAAGACCACCTTGGCCATCCGATGATCGGCATCGAGGGCCGCTACGGCCCCAAGCTGCCGCAAACCTTCGGCCGCGAAGTGCTGGCGCAACTGCTGGTGAGCGCCGGGTTTGCCCCGGCCGAGTTCCTCGCCCCGTATCCCGACTACAAGCTGCCGGTTTCCATCGTCACCGAGCATGGCTTCGCCGATGCCGGCTTCGATGCGGCGGCCCTGGCCTGGCAAAGTGCGCGCCGCGATCCGCAAATGCCGCCGCTGAGCAATTTCTCGATGGAGCTGGCGTATCCCGAAGTGATCGCCAACGGCCTGGGCATGGACATGGCCAACTCTTTCCTGGTGGTGGCCTCGCCCGAGGGCGCCAAGACCATCGAGCCGGACGTGCTGGCCTTCCATTACAGCGTGGACCGGGTGCCGGAGTATTGCAAGGAAACCTGTTTTGTCGGCGGCGCCGGGGCGCCAGTGACGGTGCGCTACCACCGGCTGGGCACGTCTTCCGGCCAGGCCGGCTTGTCGGCCATGAAGTTCACGGTGCCGGAGTCGGACCAGTATGTGTCCGGCACGGTGTTGACGCTGGAATTCATGCGCATCGTCATGCACGACGGCTGGACCTATCAGCAGGTGGCGGCGTTTATCCGCCGCTACATGGGGATCCTGACGCAGTTCGGGGCCTTTGCGGCGGACGCCGGCCAGCCCGGCTCAGCTTATGTGCAGGTTCCTGGTCGCTTCTTTGACGTCATCCCGCAAAACATCATGCTGCGCGCCGATGGCAGCCCGGCGCTGATTGATACGGAATGGCAGCTGGAACTGCCGATCGAAGTCGGCCACTTGCTGTTCCGCTCCTTGCTGGCCCTGATCAATGCCATGACGCGCTTTGGCCGGCCGGCGGCGCAAACGGAAGGCGTGACGCGCCAGCAATTCATCGATGCCGTGCTGGCGGAAGTGGGGCTGTCCTTGCTGGATGCCGACTACGCCCGCTATATCGCGATCGAGGCCGATATCCAGCAGGCGGTCACCGGCCGCCCGGCGTCCCTGTTCCTCGACTGGGGCCGTCAACTCCCGCTGCCGATGCAGACCCTGGCCCAGGTGGTGAAGGAAAGGGTGACGGAAGTCGAGCACCTGCGCTTTATCATCGGCGAACGCGACAAGACGATTGCCGGCCTCCAGCAAGGCATGGGCGAAGGGGCGATGCAGTTGCAGCAGGTGCAGCAAGCGATGGCGGAGCGCGAAGCGCAGTTGAAGTATGCGCAAGAGCACTTTGCCCAGCGCGACCAGCAGGTGCAGGCCTTGCTGCAGGTGGTCGGCGAGCGCGATGCAACGGTGCAGGCACAGTTGCAGGTGATCGGCGAGCGCGATGCGGCGGTGACCGAACTGCAGCGGCTGCTCGCCGAACAGGCCGGCCCGCTGGCGGAACTGCGCCACAATGTCAACAGCCGCGACATGGAAAATGGCCACCTGCGAGAATTGCTGCGCCAGCGCGAAGCCGCGTTCACCAGCGTGATCAATTCCCGTTCATGGATGCTGACCAAGCCCTACCGCTGGGCCGGGCGCGTCCTGAGGGGCGATTTTGCCGGCGCCATGGATCCGTTCAATAAGATGTTCGGATGGAAGGAATATGGGCGCGCGCCCGCTGTGGCGCCGCAGGAAGCACCGGCGCCGGCCGCTGCCGAGATGCCGGCCGCCAGCGACGTCGTGGCGCGGGAACCGATTGCCCCTACCCATAGCGTGTCGGTGATCCTGCCGGTCTATCGCGGCATTGAGATGACGCGCCGCTGCATCGAGGCGGCCATGCCAGGCGTGCTGGCGATGGAAGGCGCCGTATTGCTGGCCATTAATGACGGCAGCCCGGACCAGGGCATGCAGGCCATGCTGGAATCGCTGCTGGCAAGCTGGCCTGGGCGTTTCGAGGTGCTGGAGAATCCTGTCAACCTGGGATTCGTGGGCACCGTCAACCGCGGCCTGGCCCACTTCGCAGCGCAGGACGTGGTGCTGCTCAACAGCGATGTGATCGTTCCTGCCGACTGGCTGCAGCGCCTGCAGGCCGAGGCGTATTCGCATCCGCGCGTCGGGACCGTGACGCCGTTCTCCAACAATGCGACCATCTGCAGTTTCCCCAACTTCCTCGAAGAGAACGCGCAGGCTTTCAATCTGGACGTGCACACGATCGACGCGGTGTTCCGGCAATCGACCTTGCCATGCGTCGCGGCGCCGACTGGCGTCGGTTTTTGCATGTTCATCCGGCGCGCTTGCCTGGACCAGATCGGTTACCTGAATGCGGAAAAATTTGGCCGTGGTTATGGCGAAGAGAACGACTTGTGCCAGCGCGGGCTCAAGGCGGGCTGGCTCAACATCCTGTCGCCGAATATGTATGCCTTCCATGAAGGCGGCGTCAGTTTTTCCTCCGACAAGCAGGCGCTGGTCGACAATGCGGTGCGCGTCATCGACAGCCTGCACCCCAACTATCACGCCGACGTCCAGGCCTTCATCCAGCGCGATCCGGTACGTTCGGCGCGCGTCGAGCGTTATGTGCAACTGCTGGCAAAGCTGACCTTGCCAAAGGTGTTGCACGTCTCGCATGGATCGGGCGGCGGCGTCGGCCAGCACATCGAGCAGCTCGCGGACTATTTTGACCAGCAGGCTGCGCACCTGGTCCTGGCGCCGCAGGATGGGCCCGCCGTTGTCAGCCTCAGCCTGCGCTCCGGCCGCATGACCGACAAGCTGCTGTTCTCCATGCCGTCCGATTATGCCAAGTTGCGGCAGTTGCTCGGCCAGGTGGGCATCAGTGCCGTGCATTACCACCATACCTACAACCTGGATCCGGTCCTGCAAAACCTGGCGCGGGACCTGCGCGCCACCACGGTGCTGACCGCGCATGACTATTATTGGCTCAACGCGAACCCGACGCTGACCGCAGCCGACGGCCGCTATCCAGGGCGCTATATCGACGACCTGCATAATCCGCTGTACCCGCTGCCGGCCGGCGTTTCGCCGCAAGAGTGGCGCGAGCGGCTGCGGCCCCTGATCGAGCAGGCCGATTGCGTTATTTTCCCTACCAATGCCA
Source organism: uncultured Duganella sp. (assembly GCA_946482635.1). The sequence continues at coordinate 10,979 of CAMLSG010000066.1, read as the reverse complement.
CGAAGGCCCTGTTTGGGGACATGTACCGGCTGCAACATGCCGTGGTGGCGCCGCATGTGGAGCCGCAGCTGGATGTGCGCCAGGCGGCGCGTCCGCTGGTCGCGAAGCAGCACTATGTGATTGGCGTACTGGGTGCAGTCGGCCGCGAAAAGGGCGCCGACGTGCTTGAAATGCTGGCTGAGATGGCGCAGGACAAAGGCGCCAGCTTCCGGTTCAAGCTCATCGGATACGCCTACCGGCAGCTCAATGTCGTCGAGACCACGGGCCCGTACAAAGCCGAGGACTTGCCCGCCTTGATCGAGCAGCATGAAGTGGACTTGATCCTGTTCCCGGCGCAGTGCCCGGAAACTTATAGCTATACGCTGAGCCATGCCTTGGCGTCGGGGTTGCCGATCATGGCGCCGAACCTGGGCGCCTTCCCCGAACGTTTGTCGGGCCGCGCCAGCGCCATGCTGTTCGACCACATGCAACCGGTGGCTGAACTGTACCGCCATATCGGCGATTTCATCGGCGAACTGGAAACCGGGACGGTGAATGCACCTGTGTTCCACGGCGACCAGTCGCAGCCGGAGTTCTACGCCCGCGAATATTTGCCTTTGCTGGCGCGCGGACTCAAGCCACCGGTGGCCGGCACGCCGTCGTTTGATTTTGATGCCGCGCACATCGTCCGTGGGCCGATGAACCAGGGTGGCTGGCGCCATGCGCTGCTGCGCGGCTTGTGGCACTTGCATACCCACCCATCGCTGCGTTGGGCCAGCTCAGCGGTACCCTACAACTTCAAGCGCGCAATCAAGCGTTCCTTGAGCCGCAGCCCGATGCACGACATCACGCTCAAGTCCTGATGCGGAACCATGGGCGGTTCGCGCCCATGAGAGAACTTCATGCATGTCCGCGCCGCCCCAGGCGGTCGCGGAAGCGGCGGCCGGCAGCAATTGTCAACCAGCGCGCCACGCACGGTGGCGCATGCTGCGCCGCTTCGGAATTGTCGTCTGCCTAGACGCCCAGCAGGATGCCGCCGATAACGCCGGCGACCACGGCGAGTGCGGAAAACAGCTGCCACCCCCTCATTTTAGGCAATGCCGCAAACGCCAGCAGAGCCATTAATGGGAACACTGGCAAGCCATACCGCTGAATTGCCAGGAAAGGCACGCTCATCACGATAAAGTATCCTGCCGGTATGATGAGTGCCAAAACCGCGAACGGCGAACGACGCTGATACACGGCGCCCAAGACCCCAAAAATCGCGATAAAGGCAGCAATCGCTATATTGGCCACAATCTTGATTAGCGGCAGTATTTCACCCGAAGATGATTTATACCAATCAATAACATTGCTTTGTGGGAAAAACCACGCGTGGTTATTGCCGATGAGCAGACGCTCCGGTTTCTTCAAGCAGATCCAAAGATAGTGAAGCGGATCTTTCCTGATCGTCTCTTTTGCCGCGGTGACCAGCCGGGCATCGCCCTCTGGCGACAAGTGGCTGAATGCTGCGGTCGTAACTGAAGTAGTGTCGTATTGGCGCCCGCGATAAGGCGGCTCATCGCCGTCGGTGTCATGCCGGGAGCCAAGCCAGAGTGCAGCCCCGGAACCGGTCGCAACCGCAAACTTCCCAAAATAAAACTGGTTCTTAATCCCTACGGCGCCAATCAGCGCGATCGGGATCAGGAGGGAAACCATCATCACTTTGGCATTGCCGGCCTTGAAATGCGGGAAGTACTGCGTTCCTTTGTTGCGCCAGGCGAGCCAGGCTAAAGGCAGGAGTAACGCCAGCGGCAGCAGCAATAAAATGGTGCGCGTCAAGCAGGCAGCGGCGAGCATTGTCGAGGCAAGAATTGCCTTGATCAATTGATGCTGCGCTGCTTGCAAGGCATTGATGAAAAAATAAATGAACGCAAGGAACAGGAAAATGAACAGTGGTTCAGTTAATAAGGTGACGGAATAGATGACGAGCTGGTTATTCAGGCTGCATGCAATAGCAGCCAGTAAGGCAATCCTTCCCGAAAAGAGCGTGCAGCCAATGCGGTAGACAAACCAGATAGAAATCACAGACAGCAGCAGGTTGCAAAAGCGCACCACATTGATCGATTGGGAGATCGAGTAAAGCGCTGCCAGGTAGCTAGGGTTTCCTGGCGCAACCATGAACGACTTCAGGGAGAGCAAATAATTCACATAGCCGTGCTCAATAATATGCCTGACTGACACAAAATAGCTGGCTTCGTCCGGCCAGAGGGTATGCAGCAAATCGGGACTGGCTGGCAAGGGGGTAAGCGTCCAATACACCACTCGGACGAACAGGGCCAGCGAAAGGACCAGCAGGATATTGCTGTGCGAATTCAACCCGCGGTTGCGCCCGACAAGCTGCTTAAGTAAAAGATACAGGCAACCCGTCGCCAGCAACAACAGCAGCACGGCCTTCAGGGTGTGCTGCTGCGGAGACGTTATTCCGGCAAAAGTCCCGTTGGCAATAAGCCAGGGGTCGGCGCCGGTTACCACAAAATGGTTTGAAGCAGGCGCATCGCGCGTCACGTCATTGGTCGTCCGCGCCTTCTCGAAACCAGACAACACGTCAAGCGTATCTCCGCTGCTGGTTCGAATTTCCGCTGCAAGTATGTCGAAATCTTTAACCGGCCCGTTCAGGTCCAGGCGTAATTTGGTACAGGACTTCGCCAGGGGAATCGCAAACTGCGGGCGCTCGCCAGCCGGAGGCGGCACGATAACCGAGTCGTGCTCGTTAAAACCGCTGCCGGCATCGCAGAAGACCTGGACGGAGGTCGGTGCCGACGATTGAAGCGTCAGGAGAAGGGTTGCATTATCGGTGGCACGATCGATAAACGGGAAGAACCCTGAAAGCACCAGCAGGAAAGCGATCAAAAGGGTTTTAAAATCCAGGCGGCTGAGAGATTTGGTCCGCATCGCCATTATCATTTTCTAAACCCGATCGCATGTTGTAAGGTTGAAAGAATCATACAAAGAATCTATTTTTATGTATTTCAGAACGACATGGCATCGCGTCGGAACGCATGGGGCATATCGCCATGCCAGTTAAATAATGCAGTGGAAAGCACGCGCCAAATACAAAATGGCTGCCAATCGGCAGCCAGCAGGAAATGCGATTATCTTTGCAATCGTCAAGGGATAGCGCGCTTTCCGAATGCGCGGAGCGTGCCGAAAAACCTTGCCATTTTAGACCGAGCGTGGCGCGCGTGTCACCTTTTGCAGGAAATTCAAACCTCTGGTGAACCAGGGCGCGCCTGGAGCCGTTCGACTGCAGCGCGCAGCGTCGGCCAGTCAAGGAAGGATCGCCGCTCGTAGTAGAGGGGGCCTGTGTGGGGCTGTACTGCCAGGCGCTGGCCATCGACACCTTGCAGCTTCTGGGCGCCATCGCGCAGATAGTACAGGCAGACAAAAGGGAAAAGTCCCACCCAACTGCGCCATTGCGACGGATAGGCCAGGCAAAGACGGAGATAGCGCAGGCGGTCCCGCCATCGAACCGGCTGGCGTTCGACCGGCCCATTGCCTGGCAGCGGCGCCAGCACGCGGAACAGGGCACCTGTGTAACCCTGGCCTTGGTAGAGCGAAAACTGCCTGATCATTTCGCTGCGGCCATGCATGGCCGGCAAGAGCAATGTGATCGCGTGCAACAGATCATGGTCAGGATGGCCGCCTTCCCAAGCCGGCACATAGCAGGAGACGATTTCCGGATGGGCGGCGATGAAGTCATTGAGCCATTCCGACAGTGCTTCGACCCGGCAGTGCAAGCGGCCATCGGCGATGCCTAACTGCTGGCCGATAAATACAATACTGTCTGCTGCAACGCCCAGCTTCTGCAGCACGGCAAGCGATTCGGCGTTGCGGGATTGCGGATCGGCCGTGGTCGAGCCATCGGTCACATAAATGCAAACGACGCGCCGGCCGGCCCGCCGTTCCTGCTCGATCTGGTAAAACACGCCAAACTCATCGTCCTGGTGCGGAAACAGGAAAAGAGCAATCGGCGCGCCGCGATCAGTATGCATCGAAATCGATGAATCCGAGGAATACGGTGTCCGGGTCAATTGACTTGACGCGTCCTGTCAACGAGCGATAGATCAGGTTCAGCGGGGACGGGCGCAAGCGCTTGGGAATATCCATGTACAGCGACCGGCGCTGCCAGGCAGGCGGGACCTGGCCCAGGAACAGGCGCAGCGGCGACAGCGTGTTTGCCGTCTTCGCGTTGGGGGCGGCGGTGTCGACCAGCGCGGCGGCCATGACCGGGCTGCCGGGCACCGGCGCCAAAAGTGTCGTGTGGCCCTGGTTCGCGCGGATGCCGATGGGATTCGCGGGATTGGCGCAGCGCCAGGCCAGCGCTTGTTCGCTCCAGATGCGCCGGAATTGCAGCGACGGTGCCGCGCGCGAGAAATCGATGCCCAGCGGGCCAATGCCGACGCTGGCTTGCAAAGGCCCGACCAGCTGGAAGCCCAGTTTGCGCGTGAAGCCTGGCGTGCTGTTGGCGTTTGCCACGCCATACACGGAGTCATAGCCTTGCTCTGCACCTGCGGCATAGGTCAGCTCGGCCAGTTTGGTGAACAGGCCCTTGCCCTGATAGTCGGGATGGGTCGCCGTATTCAGCGACAGCAGGACCGGCACTTCTTGATCGCCAACCTTGGCGCGTGCCGGGATGCATACATAGTGGGCCGCCAGGCGCTCGCCGTCGCGCGCGTCGAACCCTACCACCTTCCCGTCGGGATTGCAGCGGTATAGCCAGTCAATGTATTCCCGGTTGAACTTGTCTACGCCAGGAAAACAATCGGCAAACAGGCGGACGTAGTCGGCATATGCCGCCTCATCGCATCGAACAGGAGTGAATTCCATTACTTATATACCCAGTGTTTACTTAATAAAAAGCCGTTCACTGCTACAAGCGGCAAGGATATCACCTTCCCCAGTACCGGCATGTCGAACCAATGATGGAAGCCCGACACGCAAAGCATTGTAATGAGGTAGTTGACTAGTACAACGCCCATGAAACGCGCCAGCTTTGCATGCGAGTAGCTGGCTTTGAATGTCAGGCAGGTGTGCAAAGCAAAGTTGGCGGCCAGGCCTGCCACGAAACCGATCGTTGCCGCATAGATGTAATAGATGCCAATGCTGCCGAGCAGTTTCATCAGGCCGACGTCAATGATGGCGCAGGTCACCCCAACCAGGATGAATACGACGAACTGGTTCATGCCTTTCACACCGCCTGCCGTACCCGGATTAGTCACGGTGTATGCGCCGCCGCGGTACGGAAGCAATATCGTATGAGATGAATGCCAGGGTCAGCTGCAAGCCCATCAGGGCTGGCAGTGCCGCCAGCATGACGGTACCGGCCGGCGTGGCGATACCGGTCTGGGCCGACTTCACCCAATGATAGACGCCGTTCACAAAGCCGATGCCCAGCAACCCGAGCCCCACTGGCAGTTCGAGCGACGCCAGCGACATGTCGCGCAGGTAGTAGTTATAAAAAATCCGCTTGGAGAGATTGCGTGCGTGCTTGACCAGGAATTCGCCGATGATCTTGGAAATCTTCAAATTGCTGACTTCGTCGCCGTACTTGGCTTCCATTGGCACGTCGACAGCCACTGCACGCAAGGTATTCAGCCTGAAGAGCATGTCGGTCTCAAAGAAATAGCGCTGGCTGATTTTGTGGAAGGGCAGGTGGCGCGCCACATCGGCGTGGATGGCGGTGTAGCCATTGGTTGGATCGAAAAGATTCCAGTAACCGGAAGATAACTTGCACATCAGCGACAGCACAGCATTGCCGAATAAACGCATTTTCGGCATCGAGCGCACGTCTTCGAGATCGAAGAAACGATTGCCCTTGGTATAGTCGGCCTCGCCATTGAGAATCGGCGCGACAAACGCCGGGATGAGGGAAGGATCCATCTGGCCATCGCTGTCGATTTTGACCATGATGCGCATGCCATCTTCGATCGCGGCTTTGTAACCCGTCATGACGGCGCCACCGACACCCTGGTTTTCGGCGTGTTTGACAACTTTTACGCGCGGATCCCTGCAATTGACCTCGACATGCTCGCCAGATTTGTCAGGGCAGCAGTCATCGACGACATAAATGCGCGTTACCTCGGGGCCGATTGCGTCGATCACACCCAAAATGTGATTGCGCGCCTTGTAAGTCGGTATAACGACTGCAATTTCCGGGTGTTTCCCCATAAGGTTGCCTTATATGCATTCTGCTAAACGAGCCATTATAGTCCAGGCGGATAGGGGTGTAAACTTGCACACGGAAAACAAAAACGCCACCCGAAAGTGGCGTTTTCACTGTTTATTCTTGGTGGCCCGGGGCGGAATCGAACCACCGACACAAGGATTTTCAGTCCTCTGCTCTACCAACTGAGCTACCAGGCCAAGGCGCGCAATTATAGCAGGGACTTTTTCTAATTGGCAAGGGCCGGTCCCGCCTGATCCTTCGATGCCGGGTTGGCAATCTGGTAGAGCGAAACTGCGCCCTCCTGGCGGACCAGCGTGAAGAATTGCGCGAACGCTGGCCGGGTATTGATCCCTGGCCAGCGCGCGGTATGGATCAGCAGGCTGGTGTAACCGGCACCGCGCAGGGCAATTGCCAGGTCAGCCGGGGCAAGGTTGGCAAAATCCCGGTACCGCCCCGGACCAAAATGGTCGCCGCCAGTCCGCAATGGCGCATAGTAGAGCGCATCTTCCATGCCGAACTGGTAGGTACGGCCCATCGGATGCTCGCGCAGGTAGGCCAGCACCGGATACCCGGTGATCTCTCGTTGCAATAATGCTTCGCGTGCTGCGGCAGTCGGTGCGATCAGTTGCGCGTCCTTGAAGGTATTTTTGAGGGCAACCGGAAGCACGGCCAGCAGCGCCAGGACGACACAGGCCGCTGCTGCTTTGCTTTGCACATTGGACTCGCGTCCGCGGGCAAACCACGCGCATGCCGTCGTGAACAGCCAGTGCCAGGCGGCGGCGGCCAGCAGCGCCAGGACAGGGTAAAACGGCATCAGGTAGCGTGGGTAATGCGAAGTCACCAACCAGACAGCGATTGCGACAGCCGCCAGGATCATTGCGGCCGGTGCACCCGGCAATCGACGCACCTTGGCGATCAGCGGAGTCAGCAGCGCCGGCCAGACAACCCAGCTTGGCCAGCCAAAGTTGCGTTTGACGTCCTCGATCTGGATTTGGTAATCGCCCAGGTTCCAGTCGCTGAAACCGAACAGCTTGCCTCCCATAGGATTAAACGGGTCGCCTGTCAGCACATAGTTCCGACCATACCAATATGCGCAAGGCAGCAGCAGGCCAACCGTAGCAAGGAGCCAGTTGCGAGGCGAGCGCGTTTTGATCAGCAAGGCGATCGCCATGACCGGCAGCACCTGCAGCGCCTGGTATTTGATGCCGACAGCTACACCCAACAGGAAGGCGGCTACGGCCAGCAATGCACGCCGCTGAGGCTGTTCTTGCCAAAGCTGGAATACCAGGCAGCCGGCAAACATGAACAGCGTAGTGCTGAGGTCGACCATCGCATTGTCGAATTCCTGCCGGATCAAGGACAGGAAAATAATGGCTGCGATGATGGCCACGCCTTTTCCGGCGTAGCGTTTGCCTGCCTGATAAACCAGGAAGGCTGTGAGCCAGCCGGCCAGTGCGCTGAGCAAATGCGGCTGCACATCATCTTGCAAAATCATTGCTGCGCTGAAGAGCAGGTTGGCATTGAAAGGAATCCATGGGAATCGCAGCCATTCGTTGACCGTCAGCTTGCCGTTCAATGCCCATTGTTTGGCGTGCGGCAGGTGGCCCGCTACTTCGTCCCATGCCAGTGGCGGGCACAGCGGGGCAATGAGTGTCGGCAGCACCACCAGCGCGAGCAGCAACAGCGCGCCGCGGTCGGTCCAATTCGCCAGCTGCCAGCGTTGGGCCAAACCCGGCCCGCTGCGCACCGGCAGTGCGCGCCATTCGAGCAGGCCCAGGCCGAGGCCCAGTGCTAGCGCAACCAACAGGGGTAAGGAGCGCAACTGCCCGGCAATTGCCAGCCACTGGATCACGCAAATATAGACCCCGATGCCCAAGGCTGCGGCGATGCCATGCCAGAGTGGCGCTTCTTCAGGATTAGTAGGGGCAGCGTTCGACTCCAGGCGCCGTAACAGGGCCCGGCCGGTCCCCCAGCAGGCACATAGGAAAATCAGCAAGGCAAAGTAATGGCTTGCAGCATAGACAATTTTATCGATCATGGGAGGGGAGCGTCGCTGGAGGGGATGACGGCGCTTGTAAAGTTATCAAATTGAATTATTGGCTATGCTGTCTTGGCGCGTCAAGCGGGCGCCCTGCGCTCTTTGCCGAGGCCTCAGCCGCTTGCGCTAGAATGTTGTCATGAGTGCAGCAAACCTCGATCCCGGACAGATTGCGTTCATGCGCGGGGGCGTCTCGATCAGCGTGGCCAGTTGCGATCGCAACGGCATGCCCCAGCTCGTGCGCGCCATCGGCTGCCGCGTCAGCGACGACGGCGGCCGCGTCACGGTTTTTGTGCCGGAAGCCAAGTCGCAAGCGGTGCAGCGCGATATTTTTGCCAGCGGCGCCATTGCCGTAGCCTTTACCCAGCCCTCCACCCACCGCACCATGCAGCTGAAGAGCCGCGATGCGCGGGTGACGGCGCTGCAGGCGGACGATGTGCATCTGGTCGAGGCTTACCGCGATGCGTTCGTGGCGGAGGTGGGCGCGATCGGCTTCCACGAGAAAATGGTGCGCACCCTGCTGTCCTGCCCGCCGGAAGAACTGGTGGCGCTGAGCTTTTGTCCCAGCGAGGCCTACAGCCAGACACCCGGCCCCAACGCCGGCAAGAAGCTGGAGGCCGGCGAATGAGCGCGATCATGCTCGACACCATCCGCGAGTGTTTCGAAGGCGTGATCCCGGCGGTGCTTGGCACGGCCGACCTGGCCGGCATGCCCAACGCCTCCTACCTGTCGCAAGTGCAGTACATGGACCGTGACCACGTGGCACTGTCCTACCAGTTCTTCAACAAGACGCGCGCCAATATCCTGGCCAACCCGAATGCGCGCCTGACGGTGGTCAATCCTTACACAGGCGCCCAGTATTCGCTGGCGCTGCAATACCTGCGCACCGAAACTTCCGGCCAGCTGTTCGAAAGCATGAAGGCCAAGCTGGCCGGCCTGGCTTCGCATGTCGGCATGACGGGCGTTTTCAGGCTGCTTGGCTCCGATGTGTTCCGGGTGACGGAGATCATCTGCGTGGACCGCGACGTGGCGCCGCCGCCACCGCCGCCGCGCAATACGCTGGCCGCGCTGCGCCTGTGTTCCGAGCGCCTGCTGGCTTGCCGCGACCTGGCGCAACTGTTTGACGAAACCATGGCTTGCCTGAACGAGAAGATGGGCATCAGCCATGCCATGCTGCTGCTGCACGATCCGCAGGCGGCTTGCCTTTACACGGTGGCCAGCCACGGCTACCAGCAATCGGGCGTGGGGTCGGAAATTGCGCTGGGTCAGGGCGTGATTGGCGTCGCAGCGCGCGAAGGCACGGCAATCCGCATCAGCCACATGACGGCCGAATACAGCTACAGCCGCGCGATCCGGCAGCAGGCGCAGGACACCGGGCTGGGACATGCCCTGCAGACCGAGATTCCCTTTCCCGGGCTGGCCGAATCGCGTAGCCAGCTGGCAGTGCCGATCCAGGGCTGCGAGCGGCTGATCGGCGTGTTGTACGTGGAAAGCCCGCTGGACCTGCGCTTCACCTACGACGATGAGGATGCGCTGGTGACCTTGTGCGGCCAACTGGCGATGGCGATGCACATCATGCAGAACGTGCCGGTGCCCGAGCCGGAGCCCGAAGTGGAGGCGGTGCCCGATGTGCAAGGCGCGCCGTTGGCGGTACGCCACTTCGCCGACAACGATTCTGTTTTCTTCGGCAACGACTACATGATCAAGGGCGTGGCTGGAGCGGTGCTGTGGTCACTGCTGCAGGATTTTGTCGCACATGGCAAGACTGCCTTCAGCAATCGCGAACTGCGGCTGGACCAGCGCGTGCGGCTGCCGGACGTCAGCGACAACCTGGAGGCGCGCCTGGTGCTGCTGGCGCGGCGCCTGTGCGAGCGCGAGGCGCCGGTGCGGATCGAAAAAACGGGGCGCGGGCATTTCCGCCTGTGCGTCCAGCGCCCCTTGCAGTTGAGCGAAGCCTGACCGGGCCATGCCTCATGCGGCGATGGGCTGCGGGGCTTCCAGTGCCGCCTCCAGCTTTTGCATATCGCGTGCGCTGATCAAGCTGCGCGTCAAGGCCAGTACGCCTTCGAACACTGGCGCCGGCATGCCGGCGCGCATGCCCAGCAACATGCCGGCGCGTTCGGCCGGGCTCACGGCAGGAATCATCCAGCGCATGGTGGCCTGCATTTCCTGCGGCGGAATGGCGGCGACGATGCGCTCGTGGATCTGGTGCAGCTCCTCGTCGGAGTAGCAGGCCCACAGCACGGCATTGTGCTCGGTTTCTTCCAGGTTCATGTGCACCAGGTTTTCGCCGATGAAGACCGACAGTTGGAGGTGAAGGTGATCCAGATGCTGGAAGCGCGCGCTGCCGACAGCGGTGGCACAGTGATCGCACAATGCCAGCAGCTTGTCGATGGCCCAGTCGTGGTGGTCGTGGTCGCCCTCCGCCACCTGCGCGGAACCGGGGCGGCGCGCATTCATAGCGGGGTGCACGAAGTCACGTTCGTGCTGCAGGTGCCTGCGCATCATGGCCAGCAGTTCGCGCACTTGCGCCAGGGCGCCTTGCAGGTCTTCGTTATCGGCGGCATCGGTGCGCGACAGGCGGCTTTCGGTATCGGCCATGAAGTGGCGCAGCGCCTTGTGGATGCCGGCGTACATATTGATTCGTGGTTTGCTCATGTCATTCATCCTCAGGTTGGTACGAGGAGAATGGTAGTCATTAAGACATCATCGCGTTCTTAAAAACTCCCTCAGCAAACCTTAAAAACTTCTTAA
>CAMLSG010000065.1 GCA_946482635.1 uncultured Duganella sp. | reverse complement strand
CAAAATAAATGGGGACGGACCCCATTTAATGGAGAAGTCCCCCATTAAATGGGGTCCGTCCCCATTTTTTTGGCTTACTTCCCGGAGCCGGCGCTCTTGAAGTATTTGAAGAAGTCGGACTGCGGATCGACCAGCATCACGTCAGCCTTGGTCTTGAAGGAAGCACGGTATGCTTCCAGCGAACGGTAGAACTTGTAGAACTCCGGATTGCGGCCAAACGCTTCGGCATAGATCTGCGACGCCTTGGCATCGCCTTCGCCCTTGATCTTTTCCGCTTCACGGTAGGCTTCGGCCAGGATCACGGTGCGCTGCTTGTCGGCATCGGCGCGAACCTGCTCCGATTCTGCGGAACCGGTAGAACGGGCTTCGTTGGCCACGCGCAGGCGCTCGGCTTTCATGCGCTCGTATACCGAGTTGTTGATCTGCTCGACGTAATCAACACGCTTCAGGCGCACGTCGACGATCTCCACGCCGATCTGCTTGGCCTCGTCCACCACCTTGCTGCGGATCGACTCCATCACCTTGCCGCGCTGGCCGGAAATCACTTCGCGTACGGTGCGCTTGGTGATCTCGTCGTTCAGCGCCGCTTTCACGATCTGCTGCATGCGGTCGCCTGCCCTGCCCTCGTCGCCGCCAAAGGAGACGAAGTACAGGCGCGGGTCGGTCACCTTCCATTTGACGAAGGCATCCACCAGGATGTTCATCTTTTCGGCGGTGATGAAGCGGTCAGCCTCTTTCGGGTCCAGGGTCTGGATCCGCTTGTCCAGGTACACCACGTTCTGGAACGGCGGCGGCAGCTTGAAGTGCAGGCCCGGCTCGGAAATCACCTGCTTCACTTCACCCAGCGCGAACACGATGGCGTATTTGCGCTGGTCCACCACGAACACGGTGGACGACAGCAGCATCAGGGCGATAAAGCCCGTAATCAGGATAGTTGCAAAGCGATTCATTAACGGCCCTCCCGGTCACGGGACGATTCACGCGAACGGCCATCACGGCGGTTCGGGTCGGTAGTCGGCTCCGGCGGCAACAGCACGGCCGCTGGCGGCGGCGGGGTCACGCTGGCGGCGCGTCCCTCGGTGGCAGCCACCTGGGCGATCAGCTTGTCCAGCGGCAGGTACAGCAGGTTGCTGCCAGCCTTGGAATCGACCATCACCTTGCTGGTGTTGGAGAAGATCTGCTGCATGGTGTCCAGGTACATGCGGTCGCGGGTCACGGCCGGCGCCTTCTGGTACTCGGCCAGCACGGACTTGAAGCGGTCGGCATTACCGGTTGCGTTCTGCACCGTCATGGCGCGATACGCCTCGGCTTCCTGGATCAGGCGGAATGCCGCACCGCGCGCTTTCGGCACGATGTCGTTGGCGTAAGCCTGGCCTTCATTCTTCTGGCGCTCGCGGTCCTGGCCCGCTTTCACGGCGTCGTCGAACGCTGCCTGCACCTGCTCCGGCGGCTGCACGCCCTGCATCGTCACATTGGTCACTTGCGCGCCCGAGTTGTAACGGTCCAGGATGGCCTGCATCAGTTGCTGGGTATCGGTGGCGACCTTCTCGCGGCCTTCATACAGCACGAAGTCCATCTTGCTGCGGCCTACGATTTCGCGGATCGCCGTTTCCGCCACCTGGCGCACGGTGTCTTCCGCGTCGCGGTTGGCGTACAGCCACTTCACCGGGTCGCTCAGCTTGTACTGCACGGCGAACTGGATGTCGATGATGTTTTCGTCTTCGGTCAGCATCAGCGCCTCGGAAGCCATCTTCGACTTCGCGCTGCCGCGGTAGCCCACCTCCACCGTGCGCACCTGCGACACGTTGACGATTTCATTGCCCTGGAACGGGTATGGCCAGCGCCAGTTGAAACCGGCCGGCGTGGTGTGGCTGAATTTGCCGAACGTGGTGACCACGCCGGTCTGGCCTTCCTGCACGATGAACGCGCCGGAAGCGAGCCATACCAGCGCTGCCACCGAAGCGACCGCGCCAAAGGTAAAGCCGGCGCCCTTCATGTCGCCGCCGCCATTGCCGCCGCCGCCCGAATTGCTGCCGCGGTTTTTGCCGCCGCCAAACAGGCCATTCAGGCGCTGGTTAAAGTCGCGCCAGAGCTGATCGAGGTCCGGCGGTCCTTCGCCGGGCTTTTTGCCTTCCTGGGCAATATAGTTGCCGAGTCTTTTCTTGAGAGAGGAAAAAGGCATATTTTTCTTTTAGTGAGATCCTACTTGGGTAAAGGTGAGAATACTGTCCGGCGCCACCTCTTCTTTGGGGTTGGCGAGCGCCTCCTGCTCATCCCGTGCTGCCTCACAGATTGCATCGCGCAGCAGGTTCAGGCCTTCGCCCGTGCGTGCGCTGATGAATACGCGGGAAATCTTATCATACTCATTACGTTCTACCGCCGGCTCCAGGCCCGCCGCATCGATCTTGTTCCACACCAGGATCTGCGGGATATGGTCGGCGCCGATTTCGCGCAGCACCAGGTTGACCTGCTCGATCTGCTCCATGCGGCTCGGCGATGCACCATCCACCACGTGCAGCAGCAGGTCGGCGTGAATCGTTTCTTCCAGGGTGGCGCGGAAAGCGGCCACCAGCTGGTGCGGCAATTCGCGCACGAAGCCGACCGTGTCCGACAACACCACGTTGCCGATTTCCTCGCCCATGTAGACGCGGCGCGAGGTGGTGTCCAGCGTCGCGAACAACTGGTCCGCCACGTAGACGCCGGCCTTGGTCAGCGTATTGAACAGGGTCGATTTGCCGGCATTGGTGTAGCCGACCAGGGACACGGAGAAAGTATGGCTGCGGCCGCGCGCGCGGCGCTGGGTCTCGTGCTGCTTGCGCAGCTTGGCCAGTTTGGCGCGCAGCATCTTGACGCGCTCGCCGAGCAGCCGGCGGTCGGTTTCGAGCTGGGTTTCACCGGGACCGCGCAGGCCGATACCGCCCTTCTGGCGTTCAAGGTGAGTCCAGCCGCGTACCAGGCGCGTGGCCAGGTGCTGCAACTGGGCCAGTTCGACCTGCACCTTGCCCTCGTGGCTTTGCGCACGCTGGGCAAAGATGTCGAGGATCAGGCTGGTGCGGTCAAGCACCCTGACTTGAAGGCGTTTTTCCAGGTTGCGCTGCTGGGCTGGGGACAGCGCATGGTTGAAGATGACGATTTCGAGCTTGTGGTCCTGCACTGCATGACCGATCTCGTCGGCCTTGCCGCTGCCGACAAAATAGGCGGCATCCGGCGAGGACCGTTTGCCGGTAATGGTGGTGACCGGCTCTGCGCCCGCGGAGCGGGCCAGCAGCATCAACTCCTCGATACTGGCAGCAAAGTCGCCCTGACCGAAATCTACCCCGACTAAAGCTGCACGCATACGAAGTGGCTTACTCCGCTGCCTCGGAGGAGTTATCCATGTTCAGGTTGACGGCGCGGGCAGGCACCACGGTGGAAATGGCGTGCTTGTAAACCATCTGGGTTACGGTGTTACGCAGCAGGACCACGTATTGGTCGAAAGACTCGATATGGCCTTGCAGCTTGATGCCGTTGACCAGGTAGATCGAGACTGGAACGTGCTCTTTGCGCAGCGCGTTCAGGAATGGGTCTTGTAACAATTGCCCTTTATTGCTCATAACAGCTCCGTTTTATGTTGTTGTGTACGAATTGGAGACGCTGTGCCTATATTTCAAGTGCTGGGGATGCTGCTCCAAAGACACTGTACCTTGTTTTTTTAAATCTTGCAGCGTGATAAAGCTTAAGCTTAGCTTATTCACGCCCCCGAAAAAGGGGACGTAACCCTTTTTTAAATGGTTACGTCCCCTTTTTCCAGGTTTATTTGCCTTCGCGCTTGTCGAAAGGGTTCTTGCCGTTGCGCAATTCGATGCGCAGCGGGGTGCCGACCAGCTTGAAACTATCGCGGAAATGCTTCTCCAGATAGCGTTTATACGGCTCGGACACCGCATCCAGCGAATTGCCGTGGATGACGATGATCGGCGGGTTCTGGCCGCCCTGGTGCGCGTAGCGCATTTTCGGACGCACGCCGGCCTTGCGCTTCGGTTCCTGCTTCTCGATCGCTTCCTGCAAGGCGCGGGTCAGCTTAGGCGTCGGCAGGTCGGCCGTGGCGGCGGCATACGCGCCGTTCACGGATTTCATCAGCGGGCCGATGCCGGTGCCGCGCAGCGCCGAAATGAAGTGGGTATTGGCGAACGACAGGAAGTCCAGCTTGCGGTCCATGTCCATCTTCACCTGGTCGCGGTCGTCCGACTGCAGGCCGTCCCACTTGTTGACCGCCACCACCAGGGCGCGGCCCGATTCCAGGATGAAGCCCGCAATGTGGGCGTCCTGCTCGGAGATATCCTGCTGCGCGTCGAGCATCAGGATCACCACATTGGCTTCCGAGATCGACTGCAGCGTCTTCACTACCGAGAATTTCTCGATCGCCTCGAACACCTTGCCGCGGCGGCGGATACCGGCCGTGTCTATCAGGGTGTACTGCTTGCCGTCGCGCTCAAACGGGATCTCGATCGAGTCGCGGGTGGTGCCCGGCATGTCGAAGGCGATCACGCGCTCCTCGCCCACCAGGGTGTTGATCAGGGTCGACTTGCCCACGTTCGGACGGCCCACCAGGGCGATCTTCACGCCGCGCTCCTGCGGCAGCAGCTCTTCCTCGTCGGCCGGACGCGAGGCAAATGCCTTGTCCAGCGCTTCGGCTACCAGGTCGTGCACGCCGTCGCCATGGGCGCCGGAAATCGCATACGGATCGCCCAGGCCCAGCTCGTAGAAGTCCGATACGGCAGCGGTATAGCGCATGCCTTCGGCCTTGTTCACCACGAGCAGCACCGGACGGCCGGATTTGCGCAGGAAATCGGTAATCGTCTTGTCGTGCGGGGTCATGCCCTGGCGGCCATCGACCAGGAACACCACCACGTCGGCTTCCGCCACGGCCTGCTTGGTCTGCAGGGCCATCTGGAACATGATGCCTTCCTTGGCGACCGGCTCGAAACCGCCGGTATCGATGACCAGGAATGGGCGATTGCCCACGCGGCCCTCGCCGTAGTGACGATCGCGCGTCAGGCCAGGGAGGTCCGCCACCAGCGCATCGCGCGAGCGGGTCAGTCGATTGAATAAGGTCGATTTCCCGACGTTCGGGCGACCAACAAGTGCAATTACCGGCTTCATTTTATTTTTATTCGACCGCGATAGCGGCCACAGTCCCATTCTGGGTTTGGAAAATCACATTCGGACCGGACAACAGCGGCGCCGACTTGATGGCGCTGCCGTCGGTGCTGATCCGACCTAACATCGTGCCGTCTTCCCGCGACAGGAAGTGCACATAACCTTCGAGGTCGCCTACGGCCACGAAGCGGCCATAGGAAACCGGAGCCGACAAGCGGCGGTAAGCCAGCTTCTCGTTCTTCCACGCCGATGCGCCGCCTTCGCGGGCAAAGGCTTGCACGGCGCCCTTCTCGTCCGAGACAAACACGAAGCGCTGGTCCACGCCCACGCCAACGTCAGACGATGCCGGCTTGGTCCAGCGGGCGGCGCCGGTGTTCAGGTCCAGGCAGCCTACCTTGCCCTGGTAGCTCACCGCGCACAGGTCGTTCTCGAACACGGTCGGAGTGCCGCTGATGTCGGACACGCGTTCCAGTTCGGTCGCGCCGCGCGGCTCGGACAGCGGCACTTCAAAGCGCGGCACGCCGTTCGACAGCGCCAGCGCCAGGATGCGGCCCGCAGGCTGCGCGGCGTATACGTTGGTGTTGGCGATGACCAGGCCTGGCATATTGCGCAGGGTCAGCGGCGGGGTCACGCGCTGGATGAACCAGCGCTTCTTGCCGTCCGCTGCGTCATAAGCGGTAACCTTGTTGTCCACGGTGCGCACGATCACGACGTCGTTGCCGACAGCAGGAGCGGACAGGATCTCGCTCGAAGCCTGGACCTTCCACAACGCCTTGCCGCTGCCGTCGAAGGCCATCAGCTGGCCCTTGACTGCGCCCACAGCCAGCAGCTTGCCGTCCGGGCTGACGCCGACGCCGGCAGTCAGGTCGGTGCCGGCCTTGCTGCGCCATTGCACCTTGCCGGTGGCGGCATCCAGGCGTTCGATCACGCCGTCGGCATCGGCCACGAACACGCTGTTGTCGGCCAGTGCCGGCGTGAAGACATTGGTGCCTGCCTTGCCGGTGCTGTGCTTCCAGACCATGCGGGCCGGCACGCCGCCCTTCAGCTCTTCCAGCTTGGCCGGTGCGAACTTGTCTTCTTTCTTGAACGGATTCAGGCTGCCGCAGCCGGCAACCAGCACCAGGACGCCCAGTGCAATTACGGTACGAGTCGCGCGCATGTGTTTACGCCTTCACTTCCGGCACGCTGCCGCCGATGGATTCGAGCTTGAGCTGGATCAGCTGGCGGCCGGGATTGTTCTTGTCGGCGGCTTCCAGTGCGGCCTTGTAGGCGGTACGGGCTTCTTCCAGCTTGTTCTGCGCCGCCAGGATGTCGCCCTTGCGGTCTTCCACCGAGGACTTGAACTGCGGCAGTGCAGCCACGGCCAGCGCCTTCAGCGCAGCGTCGTAGGCTTTCTCGTCCAGCAGCACGCCGGCCAGGCGGATCGAAGCAATGTTCTTGTGCTCGTCGTTGCCGTTCGCAACCACCCACTCCAGCTGGGCCTTGGCGGACTTCAGGTCATTGGCGTCGAAGAACGACTTGGCGGCGCTCAGCGCGCCCAGCGAGGCGTATGCCGTGCGGCCGAACTTGGACTCGATGTCGCCGGCTACGCGCGCCACCTTGGCATTGTCCTTGGCGTTGACGGCGGTTTGCAGCTCATCGAACAGCACGGAGGCTTGCGCTGCCTGGTTGCGCTGGTAGTAGTTCCAGCCGTTCCAGCCCGAATAGGCGGCCAGGCCCGCGATCACCACCCAGGTGGTCAGGTTGCCGTACTTTGCCCACCACGCTTTGAGGGTAGCAAGCTGTTCTTGTTCTTCGAGATCGTATGCCATGTTTCAGTCTGCCTGTTTCTTTGAAAGATTAATGGTGGTGGTGATGGTCGTGGTCACAATCGTCTCCGCATGTGATCTGGTCCACGACGTAATCGACAACGCCTTCAAACGCGACGGTCTGTTGCTGGCCCTCGCCTTCTTCAGCGCGCATTGCCTTGACGACGGCAGTGTTGTTGGCCACTTCGTCTTCGCCGATGATGACGGCGAAGGTTGCGCCGGAGCCATCGGCTTTTTTCATCTGCGACTTGAAGCTGCCGGCGCCATTCAGGCCGCCGCAATGCAGGATCACGTCCAGGCCGGCGTCGCGCAGGCGCTCGCCGATGATGAAGGCTTGCATGCGCGCCGCGTCGCCCTGGTGCACCAGGTAGACGTCGCACTGGCGCGGCGCGGCGGTGTCGCCGGCGCCTTTCATCAGTTCGATCAGGCGTTCGATGCCCATCGCGAAGCCGACCGCCGGGGTTGGCTTGCCGCCGAACATTTCGATCAGCGGGTCATAACGGCCGCCGGCGCAGACGGTGCCCTGCGCGCCCAGTTCGTCGGTGACCCATTCGAACACGGTGCGGTTGTAGTAGTCGATGCCGCGCACCAGTCGGGTGTTGACGGTGTACTGGATCGCATTGGCGTCCAGGATCTTCTTCACGCCTTCGAAGTGGGCCAGCGATTCCTCGCCCAGGTAGTCCAGCAGCTTCGGTGCGCTGTTGACGATGCCTTGCAGGGCCGGGTTCTTGGTGTCCAGGATGCGCAGCGGGTTGCTGTGCAGGCGGCGCTTGGCGTCGGCATCCAGGTGCTCTTCGTGCTGCTCCAGGTAGGCGATCAGGTCGACGCGGTGGCGTGCGCGCTCCTCGGCGTCGCCGATGGAGTTGATTTCGAGGCGGATGTTTTCCAGGCCCAGGTCATCCCACAGGCGGCGGCACATCACGATCATTTCGGCGTCCACGTCAGGGCCGGTGAAGCCCACGGCTTCCGCGCCGAACTGGTGGAACTGGCGATAGCGGCCGCGCTGCGGCTTCTCGTGGCGGAACATCGGGCCCTTGTACCACAGGCGCTTCGGGCCTTCGTACACAAGGTTATGTTCCAGCACGGCGCGCACCACGCCTGCGGTGCCTTCCGGGCGCAGGGTCAGCTTGTCGCCGTTCATGGAGTCTTCGAAGGAATACATTTCCTTCTCGACGATGTCGGTCACGGCGCCGATGGCGCGCGAGAACAGGCGCGTCTCTTCCACGATCGGGGTGCGGATCTGCTGGAAGCCGTAGCTCTGCACCACGGACTGCGCGGTGTTCTCGAAGATTTCCCACAAGTGGGCGTCAGCCGGCAGGAGATCGTTCATCCCCTTGATGGCTGCGATTTTGTCTGCTTTGTTGGACATGTTCTTTAAGCTGCTTTGCTATAGTTTTTCTGTACGTAGTCGAGCACGATGGCCTGGAATTCTTCGACGATATTGTCGCCGCGCAGGGTCGCTACTTTCTGGCCGTCGACGAAGACCGGAGCGGCCGGCGATTCGCCGGTGCCCGGCAGGCTGATGCCGATGTTCGCATGCTTCGATTCGCCCGGGCCGTTGACGATGCAGCCCATCACGGCCACGTTCATCGCCTCCACGCCCGGGAAGGTTTTTTTCCATTCCGGCATCTGCTCGCGCAGGTAGCTCTGGATATCGTCCGCCAGTTCCTGGAACACGGTGGACGTGGTGCGGCCGCAGCCCGGGCAGGCAATCACCATCGGGGTGAATTTGCGCAGGCCCATCGTCTGCAGGATCTCCTGGCCCACCACCACTTCCTTGGTGCGGTCGCCACCCGGTTCCGGGGTCAGCGAAATGCGGATGGTGTCGCCGATGCCTTCCTGCAGCAGCACCGACAGCGCAGCGGTCGAGGCCACGATGCCCTTGCTGCCCATGCCCGCTTCGGTCAGGCCCAGGTGCAGCGGGTAGTCGCAGCGCTTGCCCAGTTCGCGATAGACCGCAATCAGGTCCTGCACGCCGGACACTTTGCACGACAGGATGATCTTGTCGCGGGCCAGGCCCAGTTCTTCAGCGCGCACCGCGTTTTCAATCGCCGAGGTGATCAGCGCTTCATACATCACGGCTTGCGCGGTCCATGGATTTTCGCGTGCCGCGTTTTCATCCATGATGCGCGCCAGCAGCGCCTGGTCCAGCGAGCCCCAGTTGACGCCGATGCGCACCGGCTTGTCGTACCTGGCCGCCACTTCGATCATTTGCGCGAACTGCGTGTCGCGCTTGGCGCCCTTGCCCACATTGCCCGGGTTGATGCGGTACTTCGACAGCGCGGCGGCGCAATCCGGGTACTCGGTCAGCAGGGTGTGGCCGTTGTAGTGGAAGTCGCCCACCAGCGGCACGTCGATGCCCATCTTGTCCAGCTGGTCGCGGATATAAGGCACGGCGGCCGCCGACTCCGGGCGGTCCACCGTCAGGCGCACCAGTTCGGAACCGGCGCGCGCCAGTTCCTTGATCTGGATCGCCGTCGCCACCGCATCGGCGGTGTCGGTATTGGTCATCGACTGCACCACCACCGGCGCGTCGCCACCGACCCAGATCTTGCGCTCGCCATGCTGCACCAGCACGCGGCGGCTGGCACGGCGTGCCAGTGGTCCGGATGGGATCGGGTTGTTCGAAGAAGACATGCTTGGCTACTCTTATTACTTGATGTTCACGAGGGCGTACGACTTGCCCGGACCTTGCGTCAGTTCCAGCTTGCCGCCCGCCAGGTTGGCGCTGACGGCGCTTGGCTTGCCGACGATCAGCACGTCATCCGCGCGCACGTTGAAGGTCTGGGTACTGCCTGCCTTCACGGTGCCGCGGGTCACGTTCGGCTGGCCGGCACGGCGAATCTCGACCCACGAATCTTCCTTCACTGTCAGCACCAGCTTGCCGCCCGCGGCGCCAACCGCCGGAGCTGCACCGGCGACGGCCGCAGGTACGGCCGGCGCGGTCGCAACCGGCGCGGCGCCCTGTGCAGGTGCTGGCGCCGGAGATGGAGCGGCCGCCGGCGGCTTGACAGGAATCAGGCCCGGCGAAGCGGGTGCGGTGCCAACTGCTGGCGCGCCGCCTACAGTCGGCGCTGCGCGGTTGACGGGCGCTCCCCCTGCAGCAGGCGCACCGGCTGCGTTGCCTGCCGCAGCGCCAGGTGCGGTTGCCGGCGCAGCTACGCCGCCGGTCGTGGTGGTCATGCCGGGAGCCGCTGCCGGCACAGTGCCAGGTACAACGCCGCCTGCCTGCGCGGGCACGCCGCCGGCGGCGCCTGGGACGCCAACGCCAGCCACCGCATCCGGCGCTGTATTGCTGCCTGGTTGCGGCGGTACCGAAATCAGCGGTACGTTCTGAGTCTGCATCGGCGCGTCCACGGGCTGCGCGCCCGGCTGGGTCACCACCACCGGCACTGGCGCTTCGGCCGGCGCCGCCGGCGACGTCAGGCCGCCGCGGGTCGCCAGCGTCAGCGGCGACAGGATGCCCATCTGCCAGGCTGCGGCCAGGCCAAGCAAGGCCAGCACGCCAACGCCGGCCACAATCGCGCCCAGCGGCTTGCCGCTATTGCGTTCGTTCAGCGAAGGAAAGCGCGACTCCTGGAACGAAGCCGTCACCCTGGTCGGGCGCACGGTCGCATCGGCATGTCCTGCGGCCCCCTCCACTTCCACCATCGCCACCAGCGGCGCCGGATCGAGCCGCATTGCCTTCGCATAGGCGCGGATGAAACCGCGCGTCACCGCACGGTTCGGCAAGGCATCGAAATCCCCCTGCTCGATCGCCACCACCTGGCGCGGCGCCAGCTTCAACTGGTCGGCCACCTGCTCGACCGACAGGCCCATGGCCTCGCGTGCCGCTGCCAGTGCTGCCCCGGGCGTGGAAGCATGCTGCTGGCTGGCCGGCTTGTCCTGCTCAGAATCCATTGGTTCCCCGTTCTCACTCATCAAACGCCCCACGTTGATACGCTGCATACTCCGGCGACTGGGCATGGTGACGCCGCAATTGGGTCGCAAAGCCCTGCTCCAGGCCCTGGTCGCCCATCTTGTGCTGCACCTTGACCGCCAGCCACAGTACGTCGGCCGGCAGGGCATCCAGCTTCGCTACCTTGTGCAATTGCGTGATAAAGAAGCTGGCGCGCGGATAGTCGCGCCGCGCATAGTACACCTTGGCCAGGCCGATATTCGTTTCCGGCACTTCCGGCGCGAGCTTCAGTGCATCCAGCAGATATTTTTCCGCCAGGTCGATGTCCTTCATCTTCAGCGCGCAGTTGCCGGCATTGTTCATGGCGCCGGCCGGCGAGCGGTAATTGCGGCTGGCAAGCGCCGTATCGAAGTGCTTGAACGATTCCTTGATGCGGTCGTTCTGGCACAGGAAGGAGCCGTAATTATTGTTCAGGTCCGGATCGTTCGGCGCCAGCTTCAGTGCCTGCATGAAGTTGTCGTTCGCCAGGTCCTTTTCACCCATGCGCATGTAGATGATGGCGCGCAGGCTGTAGCCATTGGCGTTTTGCGGATCGGCGGCGATCGCTTTTTTCACCTCATCGAGCGCAATCGGGTAATTGCCCTGCTCGAAGTAGCCGATCGCAAGCTGCAGGCGGATCTCGGCGCGCTTCTGCGCGGAAGTCTGGTCGGAAAGGGTCTTCAGATCTTCTTTGCCACTGGGGTTGTGCCCCGAAGTCGCGCAGCCCGCTAATACGCCGGCCAGCACGACCGCGGCCAGGCACTTGAAGCGGCGCTGAGCGAAATCGGTCATCAGGAACGAATCTCCACAATCTTGCCGAAATCGGCGCCGTACTTCTTCTGGTATTCGGTCATCTTTTCCATCCGTTCAGCCACGCGGGTGCGGTCTTTCACTTCGCCCGCCAACTGGCCGCAAGCTGCGTCGATATCATCGCCGCGGGTCTTACGGATGGTGGTTACGATGCCCGCATTCATCAGAATTTCAGCGAAAGCCTTGATGCGCGGGTTCTTGGAGCGCAGCAGGCCCGATTCCGGGAAGGGGTTGAAAGGAATAAGGTTGAACTTGCAGTTGACGCCAACCACCGGGTCGTTCACCAGCGCGATCAGTTCGCGCGCGTGTTCGTCCGAGTCGTTGTAGTTATCGAGCATGCAGTACTCGAATGTGATGAAGTCGCGCGGGGCGAACTCCAGGTAGCGCTTGCACGCCGCCAGCAGTTCCTTCAGCGGGTACTTCTTGTTCAGCGGGACCAGCTCGTCGCGCAGCTTGTCGTTGGAGGCGTGCAGCGATACCGCCAGCGCCACCGGCACGTCCTGCGACAGCTTGTCGATCATCGGCACCACGCCCGAGGTGGACAGGGTCACGCGGCGGCGCGACAGGCCGTAGGCGTTATCGTCCAGCATCAGCTTGAGCGCGGTGGCGGTGGGTCCGTAATTCAAGAGCGGCTCGCCCATGCCCATCATCACCACGTTGGTGATCTGGCGCTCGCCTTTCGGGCCGGGCTCGATGCCTTTGGTTTTGCGCAGTGCGAATTCAGCCATCCACAGCTGGCCGATGATTTCGCCCACGGTCAGGTTGCGGTTGAAGCCCTGCTTGCCGGTCGAGCAGAAACGGCAATTCACGGCGCAACCGGCCTGGGTCGAGATGCACAGCGTGCCGCGGTTTTCTTCCGGGATGAACACGGTTTCCACGGCATTGCCATTGCCCACGTCCACCAGCCATTTGCGGGTGCCGTCGGCGGAAGTATGGTCGCTGATGACGGCCGGCGCCACGATGTGGGCGCGCGTCTTCAGCTTCTCGCGCAAGGACTTGGCGAGGTCGGTCATGCTGTCAAAGTCGGCTGCGCCGAACTGGTGGATCCAGCGCTGCAGCTGTTTGGCACGGAAAGGCTTCTCCCCCAGCTCCGCGCAGTAGGCGACTAGTTGCTCCGGATCAAAATCCAGCAGGTTGGTGAGGGATGTTTCCATGCTTTTTTACTCAATTTCAAAAACGGCTTTGCCCCGGACCGAAGACCCGGGGCAAGGCGCAATACTACTGTACTACATTACAACCGCTAAAAATTAACGGGAGTAGACGTTCAGTGCTGGGAAGAAGTAGGCGATTTCAACGGCAGCGGTTTCAGCGGCGTCGGAGCCGTGAACAGCGTTGGCGTCGATGGAGTCAGCGAAATCAGCACGGATGGTGCCTTTTTCTGCCTTCTTCGGATCGGTAGCGCCCATCAGGTCGCGGTTCTTCAGGATTGCGCCTTCGCCTTCCAGAACCTGGATCATCACAGGACCGGAAACCATGAAGTCAACCAGGTCCTTGAAGAAAGGACGCTCGCGGTGCACGGCGTAGAAGCCTTCGGCTTCAGCGCGGGACAGCTGGGTCATGCGGGCAGCGATCACTTTCAGGCCTGCGCCTTCGAAACGGCTGTAGATCTGGCCGATCACGTTCTTTGCTACTGCGTCAGGTTTGATGATCGACAGGGTGCGTTCGATTGCCATTATGAAAAACTCCAATAAAAAGAAAGGTTTAAAAGAAGAAATTAGATTCTCGATCAACCCTAGATTTTAACATAGTTCACCCTCTATGCCCAAGGAAACACTCCCGGGCGGCTTATAAGGGCTTCCCTTAAGCGTTTTTAAGTATTTCCTAAGCCAGAAAGTCCCCATTCGGTCAGCGGCATGCTATGCTTTTTGGTAAAGGAGGCATTTAAATATGCAAAACGTACATCATTTCGGTAGCGCAGTCGCCACCGACAACGCACTGATCCGCAACCGCGTGCTGCGCAACACCTATTGGTTGCTGGCACTGTCGATGATCCCAACCGTCCTCGGCGCTGTGGTCGGCGTGACATTCGGCATGCCATTCCCGCGCGGCTTCATGGGCGCGATCCTGTTCATGGCGGTCGCATTCGGCTTCTTCTGGGCTATTGAGAAGAACAAGGACACCGGCGTGGGCGTTGCCCTGCTGCTGGGCTTCACCTTCTTCATGGGCCTGATGCTGACGCCGCTGCTCAGCCGCACCCTGGGTTATGCCAACGGCCCAACCCTGATCATGACCGCGTTCGGCGGCACGGCGTCCATCTTCGCCGCGCTGGCCAGCTACGCCACCGTGACCAAGCGCGACTTCTCGATGATGGGCAAGTGGCTGTTCGCCGGCGTGATCGTGCTGCTGCTGGCGTCGATTGCCAACATCTTCCTGGGCATGAGCGCGCTGTCGATCGTGATCTCGGTGCTGGTGATTGCCGTGTTCTCGGCTTACATCCTGTTCGACGTGCAGCGCATCGTCAACGGCGGCGAGACCAACTACGTGTCCGCCACCCTGGCCCTGTACCTGGACGTGTACAACATCTTCACCAGCCTGCTGAACCTGCTGGGCCTGGCTGGCGACCGCGAATAAGCGACAAGCTGTCCAATGAAAAAGCCGGCATCCGCCGGCTTTTCTTCGTTTGGCGCACACCTTTGCGCCACCTCAATCCGTACGCTACACGATTGGCAAACACTTATCGCACTGCCACCCGTGGGAGCCTATCATGGAAGCGGATTCCCCCGATCACGAAGAACGTATTCGCAAACTGGAGCAGAGAGTGCCTGACCTCGCCTGCGAAATCAAGCTTCTGAATGAACGCCTGGACAAGTTCGCGATAGAGCTGCGGGCTGAGATCGCCAGTGCTGTCGCCGAATCGGAAACGCGCATGCGTGCCTATGTGGATGCGCGCCTGGCGGAACTGGAGCAGCGGCTGACCGCGCGCATTGTCGCGCTGGAGCAAGGGCAGCGCTGGATCATCGGACTCCTGGTCGCCATCCTGCTCGGGATGGTCGGCCTGGCCAGCGGCATGGCGACCATCCTGTCCCGCCTGGCCTGAACTTTACACGAGGTCGAACACCGCCATCGATTCCACGTGGGAGGTGTGCGGGAACATGTTCATCACGCCCGCCTGCGACATGCGGTAGCCGGCACGGTGCACCAGCACGCCGGCATCGCGCGCCAGGGTCGATGGCGAGCAGGAGACGTAGACGATACGCTTTGGCAGCATGTCCGGGTTGCTTTCCTTCAGTTCAGCCAGCGCCAGCGACAAGGCCATGGCGCCGTCGCGCGGCGGGTCGATCAGCATGCGGTCGAACTTGCCGAGGGCGATCAGGTCATCCTTGGTGATCTCGAACAGGTTACGGCACTGGAAAGTGGTGTGGCCGTCAACGCCGTTAACCTTGGCGTTGGACAGCGCGCGCTCGGTCAGCGCGGTCGAACCTTCAATACCCACGACTTCGCGCGCCTGGGTCGCCAGCGGCAGCGTGAAGTTGCCCAGGCCGCAGAACAGGTCGGCCACGCGCTCGTCCTTTTGCACGTCCAGCAGGCGCAGCGCCTTGTGCACCAGCACGCGGTTGATGTGGTGGTTCACCTGGGTGAAATCGGTCGGCTTGAACGGCATCTTGATGCCGAATTCCGGCAGCGTGTAATACAGTTCCTTGCCGGCCGGGTAGAACGGGTAAGCAGTGTCCGGGCCTTTAGGCTGCAGCCACCACTGGATCTTGTATTCGTCGGCGAAGGCCTTCAGCTTGTCTTCGTCGCCCTCGCCCAGCGGCACCATATTGCGCATCACCAGCACGGTATTGTCTTCGCCGACGGCCAGTTCGATCTGCGGCACCTTGTCGAAGATGGTCAGCGAGTGGATCAGGGCGCGCAGCGGCATCATCATGTCCGACACGTGCTTCGGCAGGATCTGGCAGCTCTGGATGTCGGCCACGAATACCGACTTTTTCTCGTGGAAGCCGACCAGTACCGTGCCCTTCTTGGCCACATAGCGCGAGGACAGGCGCGCGCGATAGCGGTAGCCCCAGGTTGGGCCGTACATCGGGCGCATCATGGTGTCGGACTTGACCTTGGACAGGTGCCACAGGTTGTCTTCCAGCACGCGCTGCTTGATCGCCACCTGGGCCGAAGCTTCCAGGTGCTGCATGGAGCAGCCGCCGCAAATCTCGAAGTGCTCGCACTTCGGCTTGACGCGCATCGACGATTCCTTGTGCAGCGCGGTCATGCGGCCCTGCTCCCAGTTCTTCTTCTTGCGCAGCAGCTCGAAGCTGACTTTCTCGCCCGGCAGCGCGCCTTCGATGAAGACGACCTTGCCCGGCGAGCCGTCTTCGTTCTCGATGTGGCCAACGCCACGGGCATCCATGTCCAGGGATTTGATTTCGACGATTGTGTCTTGCATAGCGATTAAGGTTGCAGCCGGCGCGTTGCGCGCCCAAAGCCCGCTATGATAGCAAAAACCGGTAACCCGGTGTCAGACCCGCGGGGTCTGACACCGCACTTCCGGTTTCAGAGAAGCGAATCGCGAACCACGCCGCGCGCCGCCATGGCCCGCTTCAGCTTGACCAGCGCTTCCTGCTGGATCTGGCGCACCCGCTCGCGGGTCACGCCCATTTCCTCGGCCAGGGTTTCCAGCGTGGCCGGATCGTCGTTATCCAGCCCGAACCGCCGCATGATGACGATACGCTGCTTGTCCGGCAACTTGGTCAGCCAGTCGCGCACCAGCACCGTCATCTCGTGGTGCTCGGCGCGTGCGTCCGGCGAATCCTCGGAATCGCCCGGCAGCATGTCCATCAGCGACGACTGGGGATCGTTATCCAGCGGTGCATCGAGCGAGGTGGCATGTTCGGACAGGGCCAGGATATCCTGCACCTCTTCCACCGGCCGCCCCACCAGGTCGGCAATATCCTCGGCCGTGGCATCCTTGCCGTTGTGGTGCTGCGCCTCCAGGTGGTACTTCCCGCGCAGGATCTGGTTCAGTTCACGCACCATGTGCACCGGCAGGCGCACCGTGCGCGCCTGGTTCATGATGGCGCGCTCGATGCTCTGGCGGATCCACCAGGTGGCATAGGTAGAGAAGCGGAAGCCGCGCTCCGGCTCGAACTTGTCGATGGCGCGCATCAGGCCGATATTGCCCTCCTCGATCATGTCGAGCAGGACCACGCCGCGGTTGATGTAGTGCTTGGCGATCGACACCACCAGCCGCAGGTTGTGCTCGATCATGGTCTGGCGGGCGGAAAAATCGCCCTGCTTGGCCAGGGTCGCGAAATGCACTTCCTGCTGCGCCGTCAGCAAGGGACGGGTGCCAATCTGGTTCAGGTAGTGCTGGGTAGTGTCGGTGGAGAGCTCCGCCGCCAGCACCTTTTTCAGTTCGTCGACAGTTTCGAGGACGGCGCTGGCGCCTTCAACCGCAACCTCGCCGTCCGGTTCCATGGAATCGATGGCTACTTCATCGATCGGCTCGTCCGGGAATTCCTCAGGAATCGAGTCGTCTTCCAGTTGGTCATTCGGCGAGCGTGTCATGGGTGCTTATCTAGCGGTTAGGCAGGAATTTCGATGGATCCACCGGCTTGCCCTGCTGCCTTATCTCAAAGTGCAGCTTGACCGTGTCGGTATCGGAGTCCCCCATTTCAGCAATTGCCTGCCCCCTGCGCACTTCCTGCCCCTCCTTGACCAGGATGGAGCGGTTATGGGCATAGGCCGACAACAGGCTGTTACTGTGCTTCACAATGACGAGATTACCATATCCGCGGATGCCGCTACCGGCATACATCACTTTTCCTCGTTCGGCAGCCAACACTTGTTGCCCGGCGCGTCCGGCGATGTCGATGCCTTTGTTCTTGCCCTCGTCGAACTGGGCCACCACGCGGCCATCGGAAGGCCAGGTCCACGACAGGTCGCGGTCTTCGGCGCTGACTGCCGCTGCCGGCGGCACGGCCGGCGCCGGGGCCGGGGCCAGGCTGGCCACCAGGGTAGGCTTGTCGGCACGTTCGTCGGATTTCTGCAAATCGGCCACGGCGGAATCCGAATACGGGCGCTTTTCCCCCTTCGGCGTCGACTTGCGCGGCGGCGGCGGGGTTTTCTCGATCGCCGGCGGGGTCGGCACGGCGGCGACCTGCACGCCTTCCGGCTGCGTCAGGCGCAGCACCTGGTCGACCTTGATGTCGTCCGGATTGGCCAGGTTGTTCCAGGCCGCCAGGTCGCGGTAGTTCAGGCCGCGGTCAAAAGCGATGCGGATCAGGGTGTCGCCCTTGTGGACGGTGTAATAGCCTTCCTTGTCTTTCGGCTCCTCCACTACCGTTTTCGCCGGAGTCGTGGGTTGGGGAGCCGAGCGGTCCTCGACCGGCGCCTGGGTCGGCACGGTCGTACATGCGGTCAGCACGGCCAGCGAGGCCGCCATCAGGAAAAGGGAATAGTTCTTCGTCATTCTATTGATCTGTGTGTTAAACGGTGCCAGGGCGCAGCGGCACAAAATGGCAGTCTTCCAGCGTCTGGCGCACCCATTCGTTCTTGCTGACACGGGTTACCAGTTCGAGATGCTGGGTGCGAGCCCCGACCGGGGCGACCAGGCGGCCGCCGATATTCAGTTGATCCAGCAAGGCCTGCGGCACTTCCAGGCCCGCGGCGGCAAGGATGATGCCATCGAAAGGCGCCGCCTGCGGCAAGCCTAGCATACCATCTCCGTAGTGCAAACGCAGGTTTGGCACCCGCATCGGCCGCAAATTGGCCTTCGCCAGTTCGTGCAGGGGCTTGATGCGCTCGATCGAATACACCTCTTTCGCCACGCAGGCCAGCACTGCCGCCTGGTAGCCGCAGCCGGTGCCGATTTCCAGCACGCGGTGCAGGTCCTGCCCGGCGCGCATCACCTCGATCATGCGCGCCACGATATAAGGCTGGGAAATGGTCTGGTGGTGGCCAATCGGCAGCGAGGCATCGATATAGGCCTGCGGCGCCAGCCCTTCGTCCATGAACATATGGCGCGGCACGGTGTCGAGCGCGCCCAGCACCACCGGGTCGCTGACGCCCTGCTTTGCCACCCGCTGCACCATGGCGCGCCGCACGCCGTCCGATACCAGCGCATGCTGGCGCGGTGCTGCCAGCGGCGCAAGCTGCACCTGGGCGCGTTCCTGGGCGTAGGAATGGGCGCGCGAAGGCGACGCCACCGGCTGCGGCTGGCGCCAGCCGCCGGGGCTGGCTGCAGCCGTGCGGGCGGCGTTCTGGGTTGCGGTTTGTGGCGTAGCCACGCTGTTGTAGACCGGCTTCTTCGCCGGGCTCTTGTCGGTAACGGATGACAGGGGCAGCGGGAAAGTGCGGGTCTTGTCGCTCATGCGATAGCCTTTGCCAGGGAATCGAGTTGCTGGCGATGGGTCAGGTCGATCTGCAAAGGCGTCAGCGACACGCGGCCATTGGCGACGGCATGGAAGTCGGTGCCCTCGCCGGCATCCTTGCAGGCACCGGGCGGACCAATCCAGTAGATTTCGCGGCCGCGCGGATCGAGCGCCTTGACCACGGGTTCGGCCTGGTGCCGGCGGCCGAGGCGGGTCGGCGTCAGCGGGCCAAGCTGCTCGTACGGCAGGTTGGGAATGTTCACGTTCAGCAGGTAAGGCCGGTCCAGCAGTTCCAGATAGCGCTGCACCAGGTCGCGCGCCACACGGGCGGCGGCATCGACATTGGCCCAGCCGTAGGAGCCTTGCGAGAAGGCCATGGCCGGCACGCCGAACAGGTAGCCCTCGGTGGCAGCGGCCACAGTCCCTGAATACAGGGTGTCGTCGCCCATATTGGGGCCGTTGTTAATGCCCGACACCACCAGGTCCGGCACATGATCCAGCAGGCCAGTCAGGGCCACGTGGACGCAGTCGGTCGGTGTTCCATTGACAAAAAAGAAACCATTAGCCGCCTGGTGTACCGACAAGGGACGGTCCAGCGTCAGGGAATTGGAGGCGCCAGAGCGGTTGCTGTCCGGCGCCACAACCACGATATCGGCAATTGGCTGCAGGGCTTCCGCCAGCGCATTGATGCCAGGCGCCAGGTAGCCGTCGTCGTTACTGATAAGGATTCTCATACAGGGAATTTTACCTGAAGCAACGACTGGCGCAGCGCGCCGGCGGCGACAAATTTACATCGCAGCGGGTATCGGCCAGTACCCCGTGCGGTCCTGCTCCAGGGGCAGGCTGTGGTGGTTATTCAAGGTGGCGGCGCCCGCCGACGGCAGGCGTTGCCAAGGGCATAAGCCCTGGCCAAACCATTGCATAAATGCATAATAACTTTGCTGCAAGGCCAGTGCCGGCAATGGTTCCCCGCTGGCCAGGCTGGCGCATTGCGGCAGTTGCACCGCGTTGAAATAGTCTTCCAGCGACAGCCAGGGCAAGCCGTAGGCTTCGCCCAGCATGCCTTCAAACAGCGGCTGGTAGCCGCCCTCCCCGTCTTCGCCGCGCCGCCACAACTCGCATTGCGCCTCGTCCGAAGTGTCAATGCGCGATGGCAGCGGATAGACCAGCAACTGGCGCTGTTCGTCTTCATGGCAGCTGCGGTAGCCGGTAGCGCGTACCACCAGGTCCTGCAGGCCATCCAGGTTCTGCCGGTTCGGCGCAAAGACCAGCACCAGCCGCGTTGGCAGCAAGGTGGTGCAAATGGCGGCGCAGTCGGCACGCCCGCTGCGCGCATCGACCAGCACATGGCCGAAATGGCGCGCCAGGCGCGACGCAAAGGTGCGGAACAGCGCGGGGCAAGCGTCGAACAGGCCTTGCCAGTCCAGCATCGCCGCGCGTTCCGCATGGCCGCCATCGCACCGCCCAGCGCGCAGCAGCCAGAGTGGCCGGTCATCGCAAGCCCTTACCAGGTATTGCTCCCAGCGCACCGCATCGAGCACCGCCTCGGCCAGCGCCTGGTCGCTGGCATAGCGGCCGGCGCGCTCCTGGAGCTGGTCGCGGCATTCCTCGAACAGGTCCAGCACGCCCGGTGCCTGCGCCGCGCCGGGAAAGTAATAATGCAGGCCAGGCGCTTCCAGGTCCCAGTCGACCAGCAGTACCGGCGCCGCACGGCGGCATGCCAGGATATGCCCAAGGTTGGCCAGCGCCATGGTGCGGCCTACGCCGCCCTTATATGAGTAAAAAGTGGTGACTTCGCCAGCTGCGGGCAGCTGCGGCAGGTGCAGGCGTAGGTGTTCCATGGCGCTCTTTCAGTGGTTTTTCTAGCGTGGGAAGTGCGGCGGAGCCGGCGGGCGCCATTCCGGCGGCACTGGCGGCAGCACGAACTGCCTGCAATCGTGGTCGGGCGGGATGCTCGCCTTCAGGCAGTGGTAGTGCATCGTGATGCGGTCCACGATGCGCCGGATATCGGGCAGGAAATCGGGGTTGGTTTTCAAGTCCCCGGTTGCCAGCGTGTAGCGCGAAAAATCGACATACATGCCAGGCTCGCTGATCTGGCGCGGCAGGTTCAGCGGATGGCGCGTCATGATGACGGGGATGATCAGGTGGCTGGGCAGCTCATACCAGCCGCTGCGCTCGGCCTCGATCATCTGCATGGCAGCGAACTCGCGCCGGGTATATGGGTGGGCTTCGTACTTCGGCGTGTAGATCACGATCATCGTAGCGCTCTGGCACATGGCCAATGCCAGGCGACGGTCGATATCGTCGCCACCACCCAGTTGCTCGCTATCGACAAAGAGTTCGGTCTCGTTGTCGAAATGGGGCTCAAGATAGCACTTCAGGGCGTCGACCAGGTCGTCCTTGAAGTGGCTCATATATGCGTGCTGGCCATGCGCGTAACTGAAAAAGCAGCCGTACCGGATACTCATGGCAATCGCCTCCCCTGCCAGCCCAATGTATTCCCCTCCCGCGCGTTAAACTTTGTGCCGGCGCAAAGTGTTCTCGGGCATAATCGCACGATCGTTCGATAATAATGGAGACCGTATGAAGGCTATCGTTTGCAAGGAATGGGGCTTGCCCGACACGCTGGTGCTGGAAGAAGTACCCGACCCGCAACCCGGCCCGGGCCAGGTGGTGCTGCAGGTGAAAGCGGCGGCCGTCAACTTTCCCGATGTGCTGATCATCCAGGGCAAGTACCAGTACCAGCCCTCCTTGCCCTTCACGCCGGGGAACGAAGTCTCTGGCGTGGTGCTGTCGGTCGGTGAAGGCGTACAGGGTTTCAAGCCGGGCGACAAGGCGATTGCCTTCTCCGCACATGGCGGCTTTGCGGAACAGTTGCTGGTGCCAGCCGCCTCGCTGATGCCGATGCCGCCCGGGATGGACTTCGACACCGCAGCCGCGATCACCCTGACTTACGGCACATCGCACCACGCCGTAGTGGACCGCGCCCAGTTGAAAGCCGGCGAGACCATGCTGGTGCTGGGCGCCGCCGGCGGCGTTGGGCTGGCAGCGATCGAGATCGGCAAGGCGCTCGGTGCGCGCGTGATTGCCGCAGCCTCCAGCGCGGAAAAACTGGCGGTCTGCAAGGAGCATGGCGCCGACGTCCTGATCAACTACAGCAATAGCGACCTGCGCGAGGCG
Organism: uncultured Duganella sp.; assembly: GCA_946482635.1. The sequence goes on along the minus strand of CAMLSG010000065.1, from coordinate 1,648 downwards.
ATCAAGGAAGCTACCGACGGCAAGGGCCCCGACGTGGTCTACGACCCGGTTGGCGGCGAATACGCCGAGCCGGCCTTCCGCTCGATCGGCTGGCGCGGCCGCTACCTGGTGGTGGGCTTTGCCAACGGCGAAATCCCGAAACTGCCCCTGAACCTCACGCTGCTCAAGGGCGCTTCGCTGATGGGCGTGTTCTGGGGCGAGTTCGTCAAGCGCGAGCCGAAAGCCAACCTGGCCGGCATGATGCAGCTACTGGGCTGGCTGGCCGAAGGCAAGATCCTCCCGCACGTCTCGGCCCGTTATGCGCTGGCCGATACGCCGCGCGCGCTGGAAGCGATGGCCGCCCGCAAGGTCACGGGCAAGGTGATCATCAAGCCCTGACGGAACTACTTTGATTTCTGGCCGCGCAATTGCTCAAGCGCGCCCGCCAAAGAGATTGGCGTCCCCTTTGGCAGCGTCATGATCAACGAATCGTGCCGGTATACGCGCCAGTCCTGCATATCGACATCCTTCGGAATGCGCGGAAGCTGGCTGGCATAGTGCCACGATCCCTGGATCTCCACGCCTGGGGCTTCCTTGATCGAATAGTCGACCATCATCCCTTTCCTGCGAATCCATCCGTCACTCAGTTGCAAGGTCGCCTGATCTTTTAGTACGCATGGCCCGGCAAGCTTAGGCTCCTTCCAAAATGGGCCCTCCACCAAAGCGCTGGACTTCCGGAAATGGGATGGCGTTTCGTTGTCGGACGCCCAGAGAAAGCTGATCCCTTCATCATCACCTTTCCCCGTCAAGATGATCATGCTCGCCGTTCCGCCGCGCACTTTGAGGCCCAGGGCGATAGCGTCGGCAAACTGTTTGACGACCACATGCCCCCGTTCGCCTCGCTCGATATCCGTGCGCTCGACATATGTACCGTCCTTCCAGCGGAGGTTTGCCGGACAGTCTGTGGCCTGTGCAGCAGGAAGTACTGCCAGAAGCAAGGTGCAAATCATGCGCATGGTGTAGCCCGCCCTTTTGTTATTAAAAAGGCAATATATACGATGGCGCCATTTGCTGCAAGCATGACCGCCATGTGGATGCCTATTGTCCCCAGGACAATCAGCGCCGGCCCTACTGCACCGCGTCCGCAGATCGTCATCAGGGAAGGCATCAGCACGAAGCCTGCGCCGTGAGCCGTGGACATGATGAAGCTCCACAACGCCATGCCCAACTGCCCCGCCAGCGCATGCCCTCTGAGCAAGTGGCAAGCCAATGCAACAAGGAGCAGTGCGCCGGCTCCCCATTGCAGCGCGGGGCGGTCCAGCGGCAGCCGGAAGGCCACCGCCGCTGCCACAGCCGCCATTGAAGCCAGGTGGCCGCAAGCGATCGAAGACACGGCCCGCCAGGGCCGGAAGGTGGACATGGCATCCCCGCATCAGGTCTGGGAAGCGCAGCACGAGGCGGCCGGCTGCGCGTAACGGTCGTGGTGCCTGACCCACGCCATCGTATAAGGCAAGTCATCCTCATGCCTGCCCAGCGGGGTGAGGTCGAGGAAGCGATAAGTGTGCATCATCACTTCCACGCCGCGGCCGTAGGTCGAATAGGTGTGGTAGACCGCGCCCGCATCGTCCTTGTAGAACACGCTGACGCCGGGGGCATCTTCGTGCGGGAA
>CAMLSG010000064.1 GCA_946482635.1 uncultured Duganella sp. | reverse complement strand
GTAAACATCGCGCCGGTAGCGGCCCGTACTTGAGATCTCCGCCATTGCTGCTTCAGCCAGTATCTCGCGCAGGGCACGGTCAACACCGGCGGCCATCCCCTCCAGGCTGCCGCACACATAGATGGCAGCGCCCTCGGCCACCCAGGCGCGCAGGGTTTCCGCATGGCGCAGCAGCAGGTCCTGCACGTACTCCTTGCCGTCCGGACCGCGCGACCAGGCCAGGTCCAGGCGCGGCAGCATGCCGGCGCGCTGCCAGGCTTCCAGTTCATCGCGGTAGAAGGCGTCATGCGCCGGATCGCGTTCGCCAAACAGCAGCCAGTTGCGCGCCTGGCCTGCGGCGGCGCGCGCCTTCAGGTGGCCGCGCAGGCCGGCGATGCCGCTGCCGTTGCCGATCAGGATCAATGGGCGCCCGGCATTGGCGTCGAGCCGGAAGCGGCGGTGCTCGCGCAGGCGCAGGCGCACCATGGCCCCCTCCGCAGCCTGCTGGGTGAGCCAGCCCGAAGCCAGGCCGTGGCTGCCGTCGCCATGGCGGTGCAGGCGCACCAGCAAGTGCACGCGGCCGTCGGCGGGGATCGCAGCGATTGAATATTCGCGCGGGCGATCGGGATCGGCCGGCGCCGCAACCTGCACCAGGTCGCCCGACTGCCAGGCCGGCAAGGCGATGCCTGGCATCGGCTCCAGTTCAAGATGGTAGATCGGTGCACCGGCGCTGCCGGGATTGAGCTGGCGCCGTGCGGCCAGGCGCCATTCCGCGAAGTCCGGCGCATCCCAGTCCGGTGCATCGCTGGTGCCGGCCAGGTGGCTCAACTGTTGGCGCCAGGCGGCGATGGCGGGCGCTGCGCTGCGGTCGACTTCCACGCGCGGGAACAGCGCCTGCGCGCCGCGTGCCGCCAGCCAGGCATCGAGCGCGCGGCCGAAGCCGCAGAAGCTGCTGTAAGCGCTGTCGCCCAGCGCCAGCACGGCGTAATGCAACTGGCCCAGTGCAAGGTCGCTGCGCACCATCAGGCGCTGCGCAAAGCGCGCTGCCGCATCCGGCGGATCTCCTTCTCCATAGGTCGAAGTGAGGAACAGGATGCGCTCCGTCGACTGCAGCGTCGCAGCATCGAGTTCGTCAAAGTCGCACAGGCGGTTCGTAATGCCTGCTACGCGCAGGGTTTCACTGGTCTGGCGCGCCAGCAGTTCGGCATTGCCGGTCTGGCTGGCATAGGCCACCAGCCATGGCGAGTCTCCCGCCGCGGCGCGCGCAGCGTGCGCTGCGGCACGGGCGCGGCGCGCGCGCAGCCAGGGCAGCAGGCATACCATGCCGTAGCCGGCAATCATGGCGGCCGTCAGGCCGAGGCGGGTCGGATCATTCGTCAGGATCATTCTTCTTCAAGCATTTTCTGGAACCGGCTGCTGAGGATTTCACGCAGTCCATTCCCTTCGCGCAGCAGGAAGCGTACGGCCAGGCCCTTGCGTTCGGCCAGCGCCAGGCCTTGTTCCGGACCCAGCACCGTCAGCGCGGTAGACCAGGCGTCGGCGGCCATGGCGCGTTCGTGTACCACCGTGACCGCTGCCAGCGCATTGGAGATCGGCATGCCGCTGCGCGGATCGATCGTGTGCGGGCGCCGGGTGGCGTCCTGCATGAAATATTTGCGGTAGTCGCCCGAGGTGGCGACTGCCAGGCCGTGCAGCGCAACGGCGATTTCGCCTGCCCGGCCAGCGCCCGGCGCCTGCGGTTCTTCCAGCGCCACCCACCAGGGCTGGCCATCGGGCTTGAAGCCGGCGCCACGCAACTCGCCGCCGACTTCCACCAGGTAGTGCCGGCAGCCCTGCCCTTCCAGGTATTGCGCCAGCTTGTCGACGCTGAAGCCTTTGGCCACGGCCGACAAGTCGAGCTGCACGCCGCCGGGCTGGAAGGCGCGCCGGCGTGGAACATCCAGCTCCACAACGCGGCCCGCCATGCCCGCGCGCACGGTGGCCACGTCGCGCGCGCTGGGCGGCTCAAAGCCGGCTTCATCATGCCGGCCAGTCGGGCCGAAGCCCCACAGGTTGACCAGCACGCCGGCGCAGGGGTCGCAGGCGCCGTCGGTTTCGCGCGCCACTTCGAGCGCGTAACGCAGCACTTCAAAAAAATCGCCCGGCAGCGTATGCCAGGTACCGGGGCCGGCGCGGTTGAAACGTCCCAGGTCCGAAGCCGCTTCCCAATGGCTCATTTCGGTCACCACCTGGTCCAGTTGTTCCTGCAAGCCCGCCTGCAGGCTGGCGGCCCGCAGCGGCCCGCCGGCGGCCATTGCGCCGGGCGCCAGCGCTACGCGCGCCGACCAGGTGGTACCCATGCTGGCCCCGCCGAAATCGACGATGGCCGCCCCCGCCGGCGCTGGCTCGGCGGAGATGGTCGGCGGCAGCAGGACCCGGCGCACTTGCTTATTGAGGCAGTACTTCCACCGTCGCTGCGTAGGTTACGCGGCGTGGCGGCATCTGGCGCGGGCCTGGCTGCTGGCCGGGTTGAGGCGCGGCGGCCGCAGGCCAGCTGCTGGACACCAGGTACATGCCCGCTTCCGGAATCTTGAAGCTGATCTCCCCCTTGGCATCGGTCGACAGGCGGATCTCGCCCAGCGTGCCGCGATAACGCACGCCGCCCGGAATCAGGCTGAAGGCCTGGTTGGCGGCCGGCTTTCCGTCCAGCAGGAACTTCCACTTCGCTTCCTCGCCCGCGCGCATGTCGTTCGGGTGCGTCACCGGCACCAGCTCCAGGCCGACGCCGGTCGGCTTGAACACCGCTTCATCCGTCTTGTTGGCGCTGACGAAGGTCTCGAGGCGGCTCGCAGTGCGCGAGACGTTCAGTTCGTCCGCATTGGCCGGCACATTGGCGGCCAGTTCCGCCTCGGAACCGCGCCAGCGCTTCATCTCGCCGTTGACCTTCCAGCTGGCCATCACCGACTGGCTCACCAGCGCGATCTTGTAGGTGCCCGGCTTGGCCATCTTCACGTCAAAGGTCGAACGCAGGCGGCCGGTCAGCGCGTTCTGCATGTCGACCCTGGCGCCATCCGGGCCGGTAATCGAAATGCCATCGAGCTTCAGCGGCTGGTGGTCGATATCGAACAGGCCTTCGGAAATCGCGGCGTCCACGGTCACCCAGGGCTCCTTGGAATCGACCAGCGATGACGAAGGCAGCAGCCATGGCTTGTGCGCCTGGGCGCTGAAGGCGGCGCCGGCCAGTGCCAGCGCGATCAGGGTTTTGCTCAGCTTCATGGCGGGTCCTTATGGTTTGACTTGCACTGTCACTTCACCCAGTTCTTCCTTGCCCTTGGCAGAGAAGGACTGCGCCGATTTCGGTGGCCAGGCCACCGGCACCTTCACCAGCTCGCGGCCGCCCGCTTCGCGCGCTGCTTCCACCACCAGCTGGTAATTGCCGGCAGGGAGCTTGTTCAGCGCCTCTTTCGCTACCGGGAAGCCCAGGGAAACTTCCCCCGGTGCGCGCGTGGCGCCGCTCACGCCGTCCATCGGCATCTCCACGTCGCGCCCCGCCTTGCGCCACCACTGGCGCATATCCTTCAGCCACTTGGTGCCGGCGTTGTCCTTCTTCTTCACGTCATACAGCACGGCCAGGTTGGCCACCACCTTCTGGTCGGCATTCTCCAGCCAGGCCGCCACATAGGGGCGGTGGTATTCAGCGACGTTCAATTGCGGAATATCGAATTTCAGCGTCAGGTCGGCCGCCATCGCGGACGCGCTCACCAGCGGCAAGCCGACGGCGATGGAATAACGAAGTTTCATACACAAGTCCTTAATGAATGTAGAGCAAAGCGATAACACATGGAATAACGACACCCAGGCCCACCATCGGCCAGGTGAACGGCCGCTTGGCCGCATGGAATTTCAGGATCAGCAGGCCGGTAATGCAGAACACCAGGCAGGCCGCCGCAAAGATATCGATGAACCAGTTCCAGGCCGCGCCCGTGTTGCGGCCTTTGTGCACGTCGTTGAGCCAGGAGATCCAGCCGCGGTCAGTGTTCTCGAATTCTGCCGCGCCGTCCTCCAGGCCGATGCGCACCCAGGCATCGCCGCCTGCTTTCGGCAGCGGCAGGTAGACCTCATCGACCGACCATTCAGCCTCGCGCCCGCCGGCCTTGAGCGACCAGGTGTCGCGCAGCCAGCGCTCGCCCGCCTCCGGCAGCGGCGCTTTTTCACCGTCGTGCTTTTCGGCGAAGGCGTGCAGCTCGCCCACCAGGGCTGCCGGCGCCGTGGCCTGCTTGCGCACGACCGAAGGCTTGGCCTCGATCTGGCTGGCATGGTTCAAAGTGATGCCGGTAATAGCAAACAGGAACATGCCGAGCAGGCACATGGCCGAACTGACCCAATGCCATTCGTGCAGCAGCTTAAGCCAGACGGCACGTTTGGCCTGGCGCATTGCCTCGTTTTCTGGACTGCTCAAGTGGTTACTTTCCATAAGTGAATACCGGATGATAATGCACCAGACTTGCTAATGCAATTGAGAATCGTTATCATTTACATTGCTTTACATACCCGCAACAGCCAGCCACCCTCCAGTTTGATGGATGCAGCCAGCCGTAAAACATCAACTGCATCAAATCTGGAGAGAATTTTGACCATCCGTAGCCGTAAGCACACGCTGGCCGCCCAGCCGCTGCTGAACCAATCCCTGCTCGCCATGGCCGCCATCGGCCTGCCTTTGTCCGTCCAGGCCCAGGCGCAAGAAAAGACCATGGCCGAAGTCAAGGTCGAAGCCGCCGCCGACGTCGCCTACAAGGCTGACCGCGCGTCTTCGCCGAAACTGACCGCCCCGCTGGTGGACACCCCGCAAACCATTACCGTCATCAAGAAGGAATTGCTGCAGGAGCAAGGCGCGGCGTCCGTGATGGAAGCCCTCCAGAACACGCCGGGCATCACCCTGCAACTGGGCGAAAACGGCAACACCAGTGCCGGCGATACCTTCCAGATGCGCGGCTTCTCGGCCCAGTCCTCGATCTTCGTCGACGGCATCCGCGACCTGGGCGCCGTCTCGCGCGACGCCTTCAACCTGGAACAGGTGGAAGTGGTGAAGGGCCCGGCGGGCGCCGACATCGGCCGCGGTGCTGCCGCCGGCTATATCAACCTGGTCTCCAAGACGCCGGTACGCGAGGATGCCGTTTCCGGCACCGTCGCCTTCACCCAGGGCGGCGTCAAGCGCCTGACCGCCGACGTGCAGCGCGCCTTCGGCAGCAGCGGCGCCTTCCGCCTGAACCTGATGGGTTCCGACGGCTCGCAAAAAGGCAGCCGCGCACTGGACCGTGAAAGCCACGGCATCGCGCCTTCCGTCGCCTGGGGCCTGGGCACGCCAACCCGCCTCTACCTGTACTCGCAGCACATCCGCCAGGACAACGTACCTGACGGCGCCATCCCGAGCGTGGGCATGGCCGGCTTCTACAATGGCACTTATCCATGGCTGGCGAAAGCGCAGCGCGTCGACCGCAACAACTGGTACGGCCTGGATGGCGACTATGAGGATGTGAAGGCCGACATGGTCACCGCCAAAATCGAACACGACCTGGCGCCGAAGACCAAGCTGACCAACACTACCCGCTACGGAAAATCCAAAATGGACCGCATCCTGAGCGGTGTGAACGCCATTACGGCGCTGGATCCGGCCAACCCGGCCAGCTGGACCGTCGCGCGTACGCGCCAGAGCGTGCTGCAGGAAAACCGTATCCTGGCCAACACCACCAACATCGTGTCGGAGTTCGATGCCTTCGGCGTGCAGCACACCATCTCGACCGGTCTCGAGCTGCTGAACGAAGAACAGTTCACCCCGACCCGCGTCGGCCTCGGCACCGCCAGCGCAGCCAACCTGTACAACCCGAACCCGAAAGATCCGCTGACCGGCTTCGCTCCTTATCTGAACGGCGCCTTCAGCAAAGGCGAAACCACCACCGTCGGCGCCTACCTGTTCGACACCATCAAGCTGAACGAACAATGGCTGGTGAACGCAGGCCTGCGCTACGAGCGCTACGACACGGAGACCAATAGCGCCACCGTGACCGCGCCAAGCACCGTGCCGGTCGCCGCCCACCTGGAGAAGTCCGGCAACCTGAGCAGCTACAAGACCGGCCTGGTCTACAAGCCAACGGCCGATGGCAGCATCTACCTGGCCTATGCCAACTCGAAGACGCCGCCGGGCAGCGCCAACCTTTCGCTGGCGGCCCAGGGCACCAGCGCCAACATCAACAGCGCTGCCCTGAAGCCGCAAACCACGACCAACGTGGAACTGGGTACCAAGTGGGACGTGATCCAGAAGCAGCTGGCCCTGACCGCCGCCATCTATCGCACCACCAACAAGGATGAAATCCCGGTCAAGATCGATGAAGTGACCAACACCTGGGGCCAGTTGGGCAAGCGCCAGGTACAAGGCGTGGAGCTGGGCGCCGTCGGCCAGGTCACCAAGGCCTGGAGCGTGATCGCCGGCGCCGCTTTCATGGACACCGAGATCAAGGAAAGCAATACCGGCGCCGGCAACAACGGCCTGGGCGCGGCAACCCGCTGGTCGCCGAAAAAGACCGCTACCCTGTGGACCAACTACAAGCTGAACGACAAGCTGAGCTTGGGCGGCGGCGCGCGCTACACCGGTACCCAGTACCGCCTGGTCGATCCGACTGGCGACGCGGCCAAGACCAATATGCCGTCGATGCCGTCCTATACCGTGGTCGATGCCATGGCGGCCTACCAGTTGTCGAAGAACGTGTCGCTGCAGTTGAACGTGTACAACGTGTTCGACAAGTTCTACCTCTCCAGCCTGAACAACGGTGGTTCACGCTTCGTGATCGGCGCACCGCGTATTGCCAAGGCGACCGCATCCTTCCAGTTCTAAGGATCGTGGCAAAAAGAAAGGCGGGCTCGCAGCCCGCCTTTTTTTTATTCAAACGCCGGAACTTGCATCCGGCCCTGGCGCACCGCCTTCGGTGCCCAAGCCACTGCCGCCCTGCCGCGAACCGCTCTCCGTAGCGCTTTGCCGGTTGCCCGGCAAAGGTCGGTCGGCGCGGCGGATCTGCCCTTCCGGAACGTCGGCGTTGGCTATTTCCGGATGCTCTGTATCGACCAGCACAAAGTTTTGCTGGTTCTCCGTGTCCTTACTGGGTTTGTCAGGCCTTCCCATGCTGGCCTCCTTACTTCAATGGAACTCAATACTTGTCGCCACCTTGCTTGTTGCCCTGGTAGTCCTGCTGGAAGTCCTTGCCGGCTTCCTGCTGGCCCTGGGGTTGCTGCTCGGTACGGCTGGCGTTGCCACGCGAACCGCTCTGGCGGTTGCCATCGTTCTTGTGGCTCATGCTGCCGGCGCGGCGTGCTTCCTCGGAAGTGAATTCGTGTGCCGTGCCCTTCTGGTGGGCTGCGCGGCCGCCTTCGGAAGCAATTTCCCTCTGGCGCTGTGGGTCCATGGAGGCAAAGCCACGTGCACTTTGCTTGCTGCCGGCAGGACTGTCCTGCCGGTTGCCGCGTTTGTCGCCTGGATTGTTCGAAGCCATGATTCGTCCCCCTGCTTGGTTCGGTGGAAAAGACCCCCGCCCCTTACCGTAGGCGCGGGAGAACTCATGTTAGTGCAAGCACTGTACAGGTAATATAGGACGTTCAGCGCGACAAATGTAGGATATCGCCTACCTTTTTTCAATTGGGAAAACCATATCATCGGCCACCACGTACACCCTGTCCGTGGCTTCTGGAATTAAAGAGTGCCCGCCAGTAAAGGCGCCAAAGGCTGGCAAGATGGCGCGGGTAGTGCCAAGCAGAAAGCAAGGCAGCCGCAGCGACTCGCGCGTAGTGCGTAGGTGAAACACGGGATGCACATGGCCAGCAATGACATAGCCTTCGCAAGCCACGTCGGGATGGTGGCACAGGGCGAACGGGCCACTGGCATGCGGCTCGTCGGCCATCGTCACGTCCAGCAGCGTGGACGGGTCGCCTGCGTGCCAATCATGGTTGCCGCGCACCAGCAGCAACTCCAGTTCGCGATGCCGTCTGCGCCAATCTAGCATTGCCTGCAATGTTGCCGGCGCCTGCGCGGCCTTCGCGTGCAGGAAGTCTCCAAGAAAAACGATGCGTTGCGTGTCGTGCGTCGTTAACAACGTTTCGAGGGCTGCAAGGTTCTCGCTGGTGGTGCCGCGCGGCACAGGCACACCCAGTGCACGGAAGCTGGCGGCTTTGCCGAAATGGATGTCGGCGACCATCAAGGTCCTGGCAGCGGGCCAGTACATGGCCTTCTGCGGCAACAGCAGCACGCGCTCGCCCGCGAGTTCGGTGGCGATAGCGTTCACGGTCCGGCCGCCTTTTCAAGTTCTCGCAACATGCGCGCTACACGGTCCGACAGCCTTTCGGTCGTCAGCTTCTCGCGGAAGCGTTCCACCATCAAGGCGAAGCCGAACGGCGTGGCGCGGCGCACTTCATGGAAGCTGGGCCGGCGCCGCTGCAGCTCCTGCAGCGTGGTGCGCAAACGCCCCAGCTCAAGCTCCTGCTCGAGCACTTCGCGCTGTGCCTGCGTCAGCAGCAGGTTGCCCGCGTCGTGCTTGCGAAAGACTTCAAAAAACAAAGACGAAGAGGCCTGCAACTGGCGATTGCTTTTCGGCTGCCCCGGATAGCCCTGGAAGATCAAGCCGGCAATGCGTGCAATCTCGCGAAAGCGCCGCTGCGACAACTCGCTGGCATTCAGGCTGGCCAACACGTCCTCCAGCAAATGATCGGTAGTGAATGCTCCGCCCTCGTCCAAGGCCTCGCGCCAGGGCAGCGCTTCCGGCGCCAGCAATTCGAAGCCGTAGTCGTTGACGGCGATCGAGAAGGTGGCCGGCCGCGCGCGTGCAATGCGATAGGCCAGCAAGGAGGCCAGCCCGATGTGCACCGACCGCCCCGCGAAGGGGTAGACGAACAGGTGATGCCCTTCCCTGCTTTCCATCGCTTCGATCACGGTGGTATCCGGCGTAGGGAGCGCCGACCAGCGCTGCTGGATCTCGAGTAGCGGCTTGATGGCTTGCATTTCCGGGCCGTCGTAGCGGCCTTCGGTGGCGCGGCGCAACTGCTCCAGGGCGGCGTTCGCCAACTCGGACGACAAGGGCATCTTGCCGCCCTGCCAGCGCGGCACCGCGCCCTTGGCGCCAGTCGCACGCCGCACGAAGGCAGTCATCTCATGCATGCGCACGAATTCGAGAATGCGGCCGCCGAACAGGAAATGGTCGCCTTTGGCCAGGCGCGCGATAAAGCCTTCCTCCACGCTGCCAAGCACGGCGCCGTTCATGTACTTCACCTGCACCGTCGCTTCCGAACCAATGGTGCCGATGCCCATCCGGTGGCGGCGCGCGATGGCTGCATCCGGCACGCGATAAATGCCCTCTTCGTCCGGCAGCACGCGGCGGTATTCCGGATAGGCGGACAGGCTTTGCCCGCCGCGCGCTACGAAGTCCAGGGCCCATTGCCATTCGTCCTGGCTCAGCGCGCGGTAAGACCAGGCCGTGCGCACCTCGGCCAGCAGTTCATCGCTGCGGAAACCGCCACCCAGCGCCACCGTGACAAGATGCTGCACCAGCACATCCAGCGGCTTTTCCGGCGGCGGCCGCGGTTCGATCCGGCGTTCGCGCACCGCCTCGATGGCGCCCGCCGCCTCCAACAGTTCCAGGCTATGCGTTGGTACCAGCGTCGCGCGCGATGTGCGGCCCGGTGCGTGCCCCGAGCGTCCGGCACGCTGCAGCAGGCGCGCGATGCCTTTGGCGCTGCCGATCTGCATCACCCGCTCCACTGGCAGGAAATCCACGCCAAGATCGAGGCTCGAGGTACACACCACGGCTTTCAGCATGCCCTGCTTGAGGCCCTGCTCTACCCACTCGCGCACTTCCTTGTCGAGCGAACCGTGGTGCAGTGCGAGGACGCCCGCCCATTCGGGTCTCGCATCGAGCAGGTTCTGGTACCACAATTCGGCCTGGGAGCGGGTGTTGCAGAACACCAGGGTGCTGGCGTGCTGCGCGATCTCGTTGGCCACCGGCTCCAGCATCTGCAGACCCAGGTGGCCGGCCCAGGGAAAGCGCGATGGGTGATCCGGCACCAGCGTGTCGACCAGCAGCTCCTTGCGCAAATGTCCTTCAACGATGGTGCCATCCGGCGCAAGCACGTCGCGCGCCTGCTGCAGGTTGCCAAGGGTGGCCGACAGACCCCATACCAACAAGCCAGGCTGCCAGTTGCGCAGCCGCGCCAGGGCAAGCTGGGTTTGCACGCCGCGCTTGTTGCCCATCAGTTCATGCCACTCGTCGACCACCAGCATGTCCAGTTGCGCAAACAGGTCCTTCGCCTCCGGGCGGCTAAGCAGGACCGTGAGGCTTTCCGGAGTCGTCACCAATGCATGCGGCAGGCTGCGCGCTTGCCTGGCCCGCGTGCCGCTATCGGTGTCGCCGGTGCGCGATTCGACCTGCCAGGCGGGCAGCAAGTCCGCGGCAGAGGACTGCAGGGCGCGCAGGGTGTCGGCTGCGAGCGCACGCATCGGCGTGACCCACAGCACGCGCAAGCCCGGCTTGCGGCTGGCCCGCGCGCGCTGCAAGGCGGCGAGCCAGACTGCCAGCGTCTTGCCGGAGCCGGTGGTCGCATGCAGCAGTCCGGATGTCCCGCGGCAGGCGGCGTCCCAGACTTCACGCTGGAAGGGAAATATCGACCAGCCGCGCGCTGTGAACCAGGCCTCCACGGCTTCGCGGGAAGGCCCGGCAGGCGAGCCGGCGGCAGGCGCCCGTGCAGGCTGGGCTGCCTCGCCGGGCAGCACCGGCGGCTGGCGGGACGGCAAAGGCCGCGGACGGGGGAAGGCAGGACTCATGGCGGCGCCTGCGCCAGCAAGCCGCGCAAGGTGTCGAGCGTATCGGCATCTTCAACCGCCTTGTCGTCGCGCCGCCGCAGGATGCGCGGAAAACGCACCGCGATGCCCGACTTATGGCGCGGCGACAGCGCTATTCCTTCGAAGCCTATCTCGAACACCATGGTCGGCTTCACGCTGCGCACCGGCCCGAAGCGCTCGATGGTGGTGCGGCGCACCGCGTTATCGACCTGCGCTATTTCGGCATCGGTCAGGCCGGAGTAGGCCTTGGCAAACGGCACCAGCTTGCGCTCGCCTTCCGCATCGCTATCCCATACCGCAAACGTGTAGTCGGTGTACAGCGAGGCGCGGCGGCCATGCCCTGCCTGCGCATACACCAGTACCGCATCGACGCTAAAGGGGTCGATTTTCCACTTCCACCAGGTGCCCACGTCCTTGGTGCGGCCAACGCCATACTGGGCATCTTTCGCTTTAAGCATCATGCCTTCCACGCCCCGCGCCCGCGATTCCGCACGGACCAGCGCCAACTGCGCCCAGTCTTCGGCCAGCACCAGTGGGGACAGGCGCAGCTGCGGCTGCGCCACCTGCTCCACCAATTGCTCCAGCAAGACGCGGCGCTCGTGCTGGGGCAACTGCCGAACGTCGACGCCATCGAGCTCAAGCAAGTCATACGCCACCAGCACCGCCGGCAGTTCAGCCAGCAGTTTCGCGCTGAGCAGCTTGCGCCCGATGCGCTTTTGCAGGGCCGCGAACGGCGCCGGCGCATCGCCGTGGGGCCAGACCAGGATCTCGCCATCAATCACCGTTCCCTGCGGCAGGCGGATGGACATCAGTTCCGGGAAACGTTCGGTAATCAGGTCTTCGCCGCGCGACCACAGGAAATTCAGTCCGCCGCGCGACACCAGTTGCGCGCGCATGCCGTCGTATTTCCACTCGACCTGCCAGGCCGCCAGGTCGCCCAGCGTAACGGGATCGGCCTGCAAGGCATGTGCCAGGAAAAATGGATACGGCTGGCCGCCCCGCTCCGCATGCTCGGTCGCCGACGGCGCCGCAATCAGCTGCAGGAAGCCTTGCGCGGTCGGCTGCACCCTGCCATCGGTCCAGCCCATCAGCCGCTGCGCCACCAGCTTGCTGTCCACTGCCGCGATCGCGCTGAGCGCACGCGTGACCAGCAATCGGGAAACACCGACGCGGAAGCCGCCACCGATCAGTTTCACCAGCAAGAACCGTTCGCTTGTCTCCAGCTCGTCCCAGTAACGGAACAGGGCCGCCCGTACCTCGTCCGGCGCAGCGCCGCGCAAAGGTGCAATGCGCTGTTCGATCCACTCCGCAAGGCCGACGTCGCTCTCCTGCTTCGGCGCCGGCAGGATATGCGCGATCGTCTCGGCCAGGTCGCCCACCGCGTTGTAGCATTCATCGAACAGCCATTCATCCAGCCCCGCATATTCTGTCGCATACTGGCGCAGCAGCTTGACCGGTACCGCTTGCCGCGGCTTGCCGCCGGCCAGGAAATACACGGCCCACGCCGCATTCTCCGGCGCCGCCTTGCTGAAATAGGCTTGCAGCGCGTCCAGCTTGCGCTTGGTGGACGTGGTTTCGTCCAGCTCCGCATACAGGCGGGAAAACTCACGCATCGCCTGCCTCCCCTGCCTCCTCGTCGCCGTATTCGGTATCGAAGCCTTTGGCGTCATAGCCGTTCTGGCACAGCCAGCGCACCATGACCGGAATCGAGCCGTGCGTCACAATCACCCGTTGCGCGCCGGTCGCGCGGATGGCTTGCATCAGCCCTGGCCAGTCGGCATGGTCGGACAGCACGAAACCGCGGTCGACCGCGCGCCGCCTGCGCGCGCCGCGCAATTGCATCCAGCCGCTGGCAAACGCGTCGCTGAAGTCGCCGAAGCGGCGTATCCACGGCGATCCGGCGGCCGATGGCGGCGCCAGTACCAGCGACTGGCGCAGCGCCGCCTTGTCCACGTCGCCCACCATCACGGTCGGCGGCAAGGCTACACCGCCCTCGCGATAGATCCGGTTCAACGGCTCCACAGCGCCATGGCAGACGATGTGGCCAATCGACGGATCGAGCCCGCTCAGGATGCGCTGCGCCTTGCCGAAGGCGTAGCACAGCATGACGCTGCAGCGCCCCTCCTGCGCATTGCGGCGCCACCAGGCATTCATGTCGTCAAAGATCGCTTGCTGGGCTTGCCAGCGGTAGATCGGCAGGCCGAAAGTGGACTCGGTGATAAAGCAGTGGCAGCGCACCGGCTCGAATGGCGCGCAGGTCGCATCCGGCTCGACTTTGTAGTCGCCCGAGGCAACCCACACCTCGCCCTGGTGTTCCATGCGCACTTGCGCCGAGCCGAGGACATGGCCGGCAGGGTGCAGCGAGATGCGCACGCCCTTGTGTTCCAGCGTCTCGCCATAGTCGAGGCCCTGGAGGTTTATCTGGCCCAGGCGGGAACGCAAGATGCCCATGCCCGGCGTCGCGCACAGATAGTGGGCGTGGCCGGGACGCGCGTGGTCGCCGTGCCCGTGCGTGATCACGGCGCGCTCCACCGGGCGCCATGGATCGATATAAAAGCCGCCCGGCACGCAGTACAGTCCCTCCTTGCGCACCACTACCATGTCCGCCATCGTTACCCTCCCGTGTCGATCGTCGGCGGCGACCTGCAATTGTCGCAAGTACCGCAGCGCTCGATGCCGGCGCCTTCGTCGCTGAAATAGTCGAGCAGGAGCTTCCAGCGGCAAAAACCGCTCTGCGCGTAAGACACCATCTGCGCCAGCGCTTCGCGGTCGTGCTCCTGCTTTTCGCGATAGCGTTCCGCCAGGCGCTCGAGATCGATCGGGCGCGGTGCATCGCCTGCCACCCGGTATTGCAGCTTGCGGTCCTGTTTCAGCCAGCCGCCTTCCTTCAACAGCTTGAGCGCAACCTGGCTGCGCTTGTCGCGTGGCCGCTCGCCGTCTGCTGCTGCATCATACGCCCCACGCAGCAAGGCCGCATCGGGATAGCTGCGCGCAAGGAAGAACTGCTGGACGCGCTTGTCCTCGTGGAAGTAAAGCAGGGTGCAGTCGGCCGGCCCGCGGTCGCGCCCTGCCCGCCCCGCCTCCTGGTAATAGGCCTCCAGGCTGGCAGGCACCTGCAGGTGGATCACGAAGCGGATGTCGGGCTTGTCGATGCCCATGCCGAAGGCATTGGTCGCCACCATCACGCGGCGCGCGCCGGACATGAACATTTCCTGGTTCTGGTGGCGCTCCGCAGCATTCAATTTACCGTGGTAGAGCGCCACGCTTTCGCCGGCTTCCTCCAGTGCTGCGAGCATGTCCTGGGCAGCCTTGACGGTAGCGGCATACACAATGCCGCTACCCGGCGATTCCCGCACCAGGCGCAGCGCTTCGGCCGCACGCTCGTCGGCATTGGTCACCTGGCGCACGGCCAGGTGCAGGTTGGGCCGGTAGATGCCGGTGTTCACGACGCGCATTTCCGGCGCGCCAAGCTGGCGGCGAATATCGTCCACCACTTCGTCGGTGGCGGTGGCGGTCAGCGCCAGCACCGGCGGGCGCCCCAGCGCATCGAGGGCCGCACCGATATCCAGGTAAGCCGGCCGGAAATCGTGCCCCCAACGGGAAATGCAGTGGGCCTCGTCGACCACCACCAGGCCAATATCGGCCTTGTGCAGCAAGGACATGAACTCCGGCGTCGCCAACCGCTCCGGCGTACAGAACACAATGCGGTCCTCGTTGTTGCGCAAGCCTTGCAACGCTTCCTGCTGTTCGTCGGCCGGCACTTTGCTATTGAGCTGCGCGGCCTCGATCCCGATATCGTCAAGCTTCCCGGCCTGGTCCTTCATCAGCGAGATCAGCGGCGACACCACCACCGTGCTGCCTTTCAGGATCGATGCCGGAATCTGGTAGCACAGGGATTTGCCGCTGCCGGTTGGCATGATGGCAAGCGTGTCATGTCCCGCCAGCACGCTGTCGATCACTTGTTGCTGGCCAGCACGAAGGCGCTCGACGCCGAACACCTCGCGCAGCAGGTGGCGGATTTGAGGATGAGTAGCCATGGCCGCAACTTAGCGCGATTGCTGGTAAGATGTCGGCGTCCTAAGTAACATACCGAGCAGCAAAATGTCTTTCTCCCTCAGCGAAACCACCTACAGCACCGACACTCCCGAAGCCAAGCGCGCCATGTACGAAGACTTGCGTGCGCAACTGGGCGGGCTGGTTCACGGCGAACATGACTGGATCGCCAACACCGCCAATGCCAGCTCGCTGGTATTCAACAGCATGCCGGGCTTGAACTGGGCGGGCTTCTATTTCATGCAAGGTCCGGATGAACTGGTGCTCGGTCCATTCCAGGGCAAGCCGGCCTGCATCCGCATCAAGAAGGGCCGCGGCGTGTGCGGCAGCACGGTCGAAAAACGCGCTACCAGCGTGGTGGAGGACGTGCATGCCTTCCCTGGCCATATCGCCTGCGATGCGGCCTCGCGCTCGGAACTGGTGGTGCCGATTTTCGGCAAGGATGGCGAAGTAATCGGGGTGTTCGACCTCGACAGCCCGCTGCCGGGACGCTTCGATGCCGTTGACGCCGAAGGCATCGAATCGCTGGTCCGCATCCTCGAACAAAGCCGCGCCTGATCCATCTCAAAAACCGCCCCGGTCGCGCTTGACTGGGGCGCGTGCCGCCTGATACGCGGCCAGTTTCACTGCGATGCTGGCCAGCGCGCCCAGCGTTCCGATTGTTTCCAGTAATGCGTTAAGCATGGATGCCTCCCAGGTAGGCTTTGAAAAAGAAGATCAGGGTGATGCAGAATGTGATGAACAGCGTGAATCCACGGATCACATTTGCCGGTGCGCGACGGCCGGCGCGAGCGCCGCCATAGCCGCCGATGACTGCACCAGCCAGCATGGCCAGCGTGACCGGCCAGTGCACCGCCTGGGCAAACGCGAACGCAGCCACCGCCACGACATTGGCCGCGCTGACCATCAAGGTGCGCGGCGCATTCAACTCCTTCAGGTCGCGCTTGTCGATCAGGCCCCACATGGCCATCATCATGATCCCGACCGCGCCGCCAAAATAGCCACCGTACACGCCGAGAGCGAACTGCAGCACCAGCACCGCAGGCGCCCCGACCTGCCAGCGCGCCCGCAGTGCCGTACCAAGGCGCCGCCCGAATGCCAGCGCGATCGAAGCGAGCAGCAGGAGCCAGGGCAGCACAAAAGTGAACGCCGCCGGTGAAGTCCGCAATAGAAGCAAGGCTCCGGCCAGGCCGCCGCACAGCGTTGTCGCCAGCATCAGGCGCAGCGGGACGCCGCCGACCGGCTGCAAGCCTTCGCGGTAAGCCCAGGCGCTGGCCAGCCCGCCCGGAAACAGGGCTACGGTACTGGAAGCATTCGCCTGAACCGGTGGCACGCCGGCAGCGATCAAGGCCGGCAGGGTGACGAAGGAGCCGCCGCCCGCCAGTGCGTTCATCGCCCCAGCCAGCAGCCCTGCGGAGAAAGTCAGAATCATCGAGTCCATGCCAGCGATGTTAGTCGTCCAGGCCGCTGCCCGCAATCTGGCAATTCCGGTGCTACACTTCGGAAATTCCGAATGCTGGAGACTTGACGATGCGCTTCGACCTGACCGATATGCGGCTCTTCCTCACTGTCGTGGAATGCGGCAGCCTGACCCAGGGCGCGCGCGCCATGCACCTGGCGCTGGCCTCGGTCAGCGAACGCATTGCCGGCATGGAGGCAGCGCTGGGCGCGCCACTGCTGGAGCGCAACCGCCGCGGCGTACGCGCTACGGCGGCAGGCGAAGCGCTGGAGCGCCATGCCCGTTCAATCCTGGGCCAGGTCGAACAGATGCGCGGCGACCTGCGCACCTACGCCACGGGCCTGAAAGGCCGCATCCGCGTGCTGTCGAATTCCGCCGCCATGGCAGCCTTCCTGCCGCCCCACCTGTGCCGCTTCCTGGCTGCGCACCGCGACCTGTCGATCGACCTGCTGGAACGGCCCAGCGCGGAGATCGTGCAATCGATGGTGGACCGGCGCGCCGACCTTGGCATCGTGGCGGACATCACCGACTTCGGCCCGCTGCAAACGCACCTGATCGCCAGCGACCAGTTGGTCGTGGTCGCCAACCACCAGCATCGCGTTGCCGGCCAAGCCGACGCGACCTTCGCCGACATCCTTGGCGAGCCGGTCGTCGGCATCGCCGATACTGCGCTGGAAACCCACCTTGCCGAACGCGCCTCGCGCCTCGGCCGCCAGCTGGATTACCGCATCCAGCTGCGCAATATTGAGCACGTGGCGCTGCACGTCGACGCGGGCATCGGCATTTCGATCATGTCCAGCGCGCTGGCCAAACAGATCCGCCGCGACCTTGCCGTGGTGCGCCTGTCGGAGCCATGGGCTACGCGCCGGCTCTTTCTTTGCGCGCGGGATTTCTCGGCGCTGACGCCGCACGCCGGCTTCCTGGCGAAACAATTGCTGGAAGATGCGCCGCCGGCCAGGTCAGGCAAGTAGCGCCGCGCCCATCGAGCGCGCTTCGGCCGCGGCAACATCGAGCAACTCGGCCAGGTCGGGGAAGTCCTGCAGGCATTGCACGATATCGGCGCGCCGCACCAGGTAGTCGTCCTGCGGCGCCGGCAGCGGCGACAGCACCGGCGACAGATGGCGCGACAGCAGCAGCGTATCGCGCAAGCCCGACGGCGGCAGGCTGATGGCGCCGCCACGCAGGGTGATGATGGCAGCGGCCACCGCATCCGGCACTTGCAGCTTGCGCAGCACTTCGCGCGCCACGATTTCCTGGACCGGCCCCAGGCGCGAGCCCATTTCATCCAGCAAGCCAGGCACCTGGTCAGCTTGCGACAACAGGAAGAAATTGCCAGCTTCGTGCACGATTCCCGCGAACAGCGCGGTATCGGGATCGGTACGGGTGATATGGCGCGCCACCTGGTAGGCGATGGCCGCCACGTTGGCGGAATACTTCCACAATTGATCGGCGCGTTCGCGCAACTGAGGGTCACGGATGCGGGCGCCGAACTGGCGCACCACCATGGCGGCCGCCAGCGAATACAGGTTGCGGTAGCCTAGCCGCATGACAGCCGCGCGTGCACTGGTGATCGCGGGCGCCCCGTGGCGCCGGAAGACCGCGGCATTGGCCAGGGCAACGGCGCGTGCCGCCAGCACCGGCTCGCCCAGTATCTTGCGCGCTATTTCGTCGTCATGGCAATCGGGGTCAGCCAATGCGAGCTGCAATGCCAGTGCGGCATTGACGCTGGTGGGGAATACCAGCTCCCCACGCTGCACTTCCGAGATAATGGTGGCTAAGTCCCTGAGCTTTTCCATGCAAGAAATTATACCGACGCCGCCCGCAATGCGCGCACATTGCCTGGCAGGCGCCGGGGAGCGGCGGCCCTGCGCACCACCGGCGCGGCCTCGCCCTCATTCCCCAGCGTGAAGATGCTGATCGATTTCACCAGCATCTGCGCCTGGTCTTGCAGGCTGGCCGACGCCGCGGCAGTCTGCTCCACCAGCGCCGCATTCTGCTGCGTGGTGTCGTCCATCTGCGTCACGGCCATATTGATTTGCTCGATGCCGTTGCCCTGCTCGGCCGATGCGGTGGCAATTTCCTGCATGATGGCGGTGATGCTCTGCACGCTCTTCAGCACTTCCTGCATCGCCAGGCCGGCCTCGCCGACCAGGCGGTTGCCGGTCTCGACCCGGTCCACGCTGTGGTTGATCAGGTCCTTGATCTCCTTGGCCGCCGAGGCCGAACGCTGCGCCAGGTTGCGCACTTCGGACGCCACCACGGCAAAGCCGCGGCCCTGTTCGCCGGCGCGCGCCGCTTCCACCGCAGCGTTCAGGGCCAGGATATTGGTCTGGAAGGCGATGCCATCGATCACGCCAATGATGTCCACGATCTTGCGCGAGCTGTCATTGATTTCGCCCATGGTCTGCACCACTTGCGACACCACTTCGCCGCCCTTGCCGGCCACGTCGGCCGCGCTGTGCACAAGCTGGTTGGCCTGGCGTGCATTGTCGGCATTTTGCTTGACGGTCGACGTCAGTTCCTCCATCGAGGAAGCGGTTTCTTCCAGGTTCGAGGCCTGCGATTCCAGCCGCGACGACACGTCGGCATTGCCGGTGGCGATATCGCGGCTGGCCGCATTGATCTGGTCAACGCTGGCGCGCACATCGGACACGATGCCACGCAGGCTCTCGCTCATGGACTTGAGGGAGCGCAGCAACTGCCCCACTTCATTAGGCGGGCCGACGTCGATCTCGCTATCGAGTTTGCCCTGCGCCACCTCATCCGCGACGGCGATGGCATTTTGCAGCGGCACCGTCACCGAACGGGCGATCAGCACGCAGATCCAGGCCGCCAGGGAAAACAGCAGCACCATCGACACGATCATGATCCAGCGCTGCTCGGTAAAGCCCTTGATCTTTTCCGACAGCATGGCGTCGATTTCCTTGGCAGCGGCTTCGTTGACGGCAAACTGCAGGTCGATGGCCGCTGTGGACTTGGCTACCCAATCTTCGCCGGAATACGTCAGCGGGTCGGCTTTCACGATCTGCTCCGTGCCGAGCTCGACGATCTTGCGCGCCGCATCGCCCGCTTCCCGCAACTGCGCGCCGAGCTTGGCATCAATTGCCGGATTGGCGGCGGCGGCCTTGCCGAAGGCCGTCAAAGTCTGGTCCAGGCGGTCGGTCACGCGCGACATGATCGCCGCCTGCTGCATGCGGTCTTCCGGCGTCGCTTCTTTTTTTGCCAGCAGGCCGGCGCCTTTGGCGCGGGTCTTGCCGGTTTCTTCGGTCAGCCAGGGCAGCTGGTAGAACATCGACTGGATGAGCTGGTAAGTGTCCTTGTCGGGATCCAGGCTCAGGCCATATGCGTCGCCGATCAGCTCATTCACCTTGAGCAGCTTGGGTACCAGGCCGGTATGTCCCGCATAGCTTTGCGGCACAGTGATCTTGCCCTCCGCCACATTGGTGCGCAGCGTTTCCCACTCTTGCTTGGCAGCGGCGAAGGCATCGATGATTGCCTTGTCGCCCAGCTTCGCTGCGGCCTTCTCCAGCCGGCCGTAAGCAGCATCCGCTTCGGCCTGTTTGGCGCGGCGCTTTTCCGCCACAGTGCTCACGCCCCCCAGCACCAGGGCCGACAAGCCACGGTGCTGCTGCGTGTATTGCACAACCTTCAGCCCATCCACCACGATAGGCAAGCCTTCATGCTCGCCTTCATAAGCATCGAGAACTTTGCCTGCCTCACTCATGTAAAGGAAGGCTGGGATGATCGCAAGCAGCGCCGCGATCAGGCCGAGGATCATGAACTTGTGACCCAGCTTGAGTTGGCCGAGAAGGGAGGTAGGATTCATGGCAGTTTCCTAAAGACAAGTTTGGCAAAAAAGTGCGTTGCGGCACCGCGATACCTCTTGCTTTGATCTTATGCCCAATTACAGCAAAGCGTTACAATTCGTGAGAATTTGCTACGTAAATCTCTTTCTCCACCACCATTTCTGTTGCGCCCGCGCGAAACAATTGCCAATGAAGAATTTAACTTTCATGAAGCATGCCTAAGTGCTTTGCTATAGTGCGTTTATGAAACTATTAATGCCGTCATTGGCGCTGATTGTGTCTTTGCTGTGCCCTGCCGCCAGGGCTGAGACCATCACCGTGTACACCAGCGCCAACTTCGCGCCCCTGGTCATCGATGGCAGCCGCGGCATCTATTACGAAGCAATCGACTACCTGAACAAGCAGGCCGGCGATGGCACCCAATTCCGCCTGGCGTACCTGCCGCGCAAGCGACTGCAAATGCGCCTGGAAGACGGCACGCTCGATGGCATCGTTATTGGCATGATGCCCCAATGGTTCGATGACGTCGCACAGAAGAAGTACCTGTGGACTACCGCCTTCGCCATTGACCACTTCGTGCTGGTGTCGCGCACCGACCATCCGCTGGCGATCGACGCCCCCCGGGGTCTGGCAGGCAAATCCATCGGCCTGACGCTGGGCTATGTCTATCCGGGCATCGATGAATGGATCCAGCGCCACGGCTTGCTGCGCCAGGATGCGATCAGCGAGGAAATCAACCTGGAAAAGCTGCGCCGCGGCCGCATCGATTGCGTGGCCGTGTCGGAATCGGCGGCGCGCTACTTCGTGCGCCTGCACGGACTGCACGCCAGCCTGGCCCTGGTCGACTTGCCGGGCCGCGCCACCGAACGCCGCTTCCTGGTCCCGCTGGGCCGCAGCGACCTGTTCGACAAACTCGCTCCCATCGTCAAGCGCATGCGCGAAGACCCGCTGTGGCTGCGCATGACGTCGAAGTATCAATAACAAGGCGCCCATGCCGGCGGGCCAGTCCGTCATGGCATAATGCTAGTTACACAATCTCCCCTGTCGGCAATGCCCTTCCCTCGCTCGCTGCTGCGGTCCGCATTGATCGCCTGCCTTCTTGCTGCCGCTCATGCCGCGCCCGCGCAGCAACGGCCGGGCGTGGTGTCGTTCCAGCGCGTCGCCATGCCGGACCAGGTACCGGCCCACCTCAGCACGGTGATGGCGCAGGACGCGCAAGGCCTGCTGTGGATCGGCACCCAGGACGGCCTGGTGCGCTACGACGGCTATGGCTACAAAGTGTTCCGCCCCCACCCCGGCGATCCATCCGCGCTGGGCGGCAGCTATATCCGCGCCCTGCATCCCGCCCACGATGGCCGGCTGTGGGTCGGCACCATCAGCGGCGGCCTGTCCGTATTCGATCCGCGCACGGAGCGCTTTACCCAATACCGCCACGATCCGCTGCGCAAGAACAGCCTGGCCAACGATCGCGTCGAGTCCATCGCAGAAATGGCTGGCGGCCTGTTGTGGCTGGCCACTGACAACGGACTGTCGCTGTTCGATCCCGCCACCAATCAATTCACCCACTACCGCCATGTGGACGGCGACAACACGAGCCTGGCCAACGACCAGTTGCGCGCTGTCCTGCTGGATCGCGAAGGCCGACTGTGGGTGGCCAGCGATGCCGGCGTGCAGCGCTGGCTCGGCGACGGCCGCTTTTCGGCGCCGGTCGGCCCGGCCAATGCGACCCGCCTGTTCCAGGACAGCCAGGGCCGCATCTGGATCGGCAGTTCGCGCCAGGGCGCCGCCGTGTATGACCCGGCCAGCGGCACGGTGCGCGCCCTCGCCGGCCTGAGCCACTACTGGATCTACAGCATCGCCGAACCGCTGCCTGGCGAAATCTGGCTCGGCACCTTCGGCAAAGGCATCGACGTGGTCGATGCCGCCAGCCTGGCCGTGGTCGACCGCCTGCAATACGACAGCACCAGCGCTTCCAGCATCGGCAACGACCGCATCGGCGCCTTGCTGGTGGACCGTTCGGGCCTGGCCTGGGCCGGCACCTGGGGCGGCGGCATTGCCCACCATGATCCGTCCAGCCGCGCTTTCCTCAAGCTGCGGCATAGTCCATCCAACCCGCTCGGCCCCAGCCATCCGGCCATTGTGCGCGCGCTGGAAGCGGCCGACGGCCGGCTGTGGCTTGGCACCAACGGCAACGGGGTCGACGTGCTCGACGCAGGCGGCAAGCTGGTGGCAGGCTTCCGCCCCGATGCCAGGCGCAGCGATGCGCTGGCGGACGGCGCCATCACCTGCCTGGCGCAAGGTCCGGACGGCAGCATGTGGGTGGCAACGCTGGATGGCACGCTGCACCGCCAGCGGCCCGGCCAGCAAGGCTTCCAGCGCTACGGCAGCGCACAAGGCTTGCCGGGCGGCCCGATCCGCACCATGGTGTTCGGCACCGACGGCGCCTTGTGGACCGGCGCCCAGCAGGGATTGGCACGCATCGGCAAGGACGACAGCGTGCGCGCCTGGCGCCACCAGCCCGGCGACCCGGACAGCCTGTCCGGCCGCGAAGTCGAAGCGCTCGCCTTCACCCCGGACGGCACGCTGTGGATCGGCACCAATGACGGCCTGAATGCCTTCGACACCAGGACAGGGAAAGCGCGCCGCATCGTCCGCGATCCGGCACGCGGGGACAGCCTGCCCGACAACTGGGTGCCGGACCTGATGGTCGACAAGGATGGCCAACTCTGGCTGGCGACCCAGTCCGGCGCCGCCATCCTGCGCTCCTTCGACGGCAAGACCGCGCGCTTCGACCTGCTGTCGGCGCGCCTGAAACTGCCGCCCCATCCGCCCGAATCGCTGCTGCAGGACGCGCAAGGCCAGGTGTGGCTGGGCAGCCGCGTGCGCATCGACCCGCTGACCTGGCGCTGGCGCAGTTTCGACCGCGCCGACGGCAATGAATTCCGCACCCTGTATTACGCCAGCCGCGAACGCATGCGCAACGGCGACCTGCTGTTTGGTTCGCCGGAAGGCTTGCTGCGCGTGCGGCCGCACATGCTGCGGCGCTGGGAATACAAGCCTGCCGTGACCGCCACCGCGCTGTCCATCGACGGCATCGAGCAGCCCGGCGCCGGCATTCTCGCCGAACGCACGCTGTCGCCCAGCCAGCGCGACCTGCGCCTGGAATTTGCAGCACCGGACTTCAGCGCGCCGGAACAGCAGCAATACCGCTACCGCCTGGACGGCTACGACGCCGGCTGGGTCAATGTCGATGCGCGCCAGCGCGTGGCCGCCTATTCCCACCTGCCGCCGGGCGAATACCAGCTGCGGGTGCAGGCCAGCAACCGCGCCGGCCAATGGAGCCCGCAGGAATGGGCGCTCAAGCTACATGTGCAGCCGGCCTTCTACCAGACCTGGTGGTTCCGCTCCGCCATGTGGGTGCTGGGCGCACTGGGCGTGGCTTTCCTGTTCCGCCTGCGCCTGCATGCACTGCGCCGCCGCGGCGAACGCCTGGAACGGCTGGTGGCCGAACGCACGGCGGAACTGGAAGCGGCTTCGCGCCGGCTGGAGCAAGCCAGCCTGACCGACCCGCTGACCGGCCTGCACAACCGGCGCTACCTGGAACAAACCATCCAGGCCGACTTCGACCTGGCCGCGCGCCGCCATCGCAGCATGCCGCCCGAACCGCACTCGGACCTGGTGCTGTTCATGCTCGACCTGGACCACTTCAAGCGCGTCAACGACCAGCACGGCCATGCCGCCGGCGACGCCGTGCTGCAGCAGACGGCCAACCTGCTGCGCGACTGCATGCGCAGCTCCGACCATATCGTGCGCTGGGGCGGCGAAGAATTCCTGCTGGTGGCGCGCTTCATCGACCGCAACGACGCGCCGGCGCTGGCGGAAAAGATCCGCCTGGCCATCGCCGCCCATGAATTCCTGGTCCCCGGCGGCCAGGTGCTGCGCAAGACCGTCTCGATCGGCTTCGCCACCTTCCCCGGCATGCCGGGCCGCCCCAGCGCGCTGACGCCGGAATCGCTGCAGCGCCTGGCCGATGCCGCCCTGTACGCAGCCAAGCACACCTGGCGCGACGCCTGGGTCGGGGTGCAGGCGCGCAGCGGCGAAGCCGGCCTGTCGCGCTTCCTGGCCGATCCGACCAGCGCCGTGGAAGCCGGCGACGTCACGCTGCTGGTGCCGCAGCAGCGCGGCCG
>CAMLSG010000063.1 GCA_946482635.1 uncultured Duganella sp. | reverse complement strand
GCCTTCAGGTCGCGCACCAGGTAGGCGTTGATCTCGGTGAATTCGCCGGACAGGTTGGACTTCACGTACAGGTTCTGGAAGGTCGGTTCGATGCAAGCCGACACGCCGATGATGTTCGAAATGGTGGCGGTCGGGGCGATCGCTACGCAGTTCGAGTTGCGCATGCCGAACTTGGCGATGCGTTCGCGCACCGGGGTCCAGTCCATCGCGGACGACAGGTCCTGCTCCAGGTAGCCGCCGCGCTGTTCCGCCAGCAGGCGCACGGAGTCTTGCGGCAGGATGCCACGCGACCACAGGGAGCCTTCGTACGATTCGTAACGGCCGCGCTCTTCCGCCAGCTCGGTCGAAGCCAGGTAGGCGTAGTAGCACACGGCTTCCATCGAGGTGTCGGCGAAGTTCACCGCTTCCATCGAGGCGTATGGCACGCGCATCATGTGCAGGCAGTCCTGGAAGCCCATCACGCCCAGGCCGACCGGACGGTGGCGCATATTGGCGTTGCGTGCTTTCTCGACGGCGTAGTAGTTGATGTCGATCACGTTGTCCAGCATGCGCATCGCGGTGCGGATGGTCTTCTGCAGCTTGACGTGGTCGATCTTGCCTTCCTTCATGTGGGCAGGCATGTTCACGGAACCCAGGTTGCAGACGGCGATTTCGTCGGCATTGGTGTTCAGGGTGATCTCGGTGCACAGGTTCGAGGAGTGCACCACGCCCACGTGCTGCTGCGGCGAGCGGATGTTGCAAGGATCCTTGAAGGTGATCCATGGGTGGCCGGTTTCGAACAGCATCGACAGCATCTTGCGCCACAGGTCCAGCGCTTCGATCTTCTTGAACAGGCGCAGCTCGCCGTTGGCTGCCTTGGCTTCGTAGCCCAGGTAAGCTTCTTCGAATTCCTTGCCGAACTTGTCGTGCAGGTCAGGCACGTCGGATGGCGAGAACAGGGTCCAGGTGCCCTTTTCCATCACGCGCTTCATGAACAGGTCCGGAATCCAGTTCGCGGTGTTCATGTCGTGGGTGCGGCGGCGGTCGTCGCCGGTGTTCTTGCGCAGGTCGAGGAATTCCTCGATGTCCATGTGCCAGGTTTCCAGGTAGGCGCAGACGGCGCCTTTGCGCTTGCCGCCCTGGTTCACTGCCACGGCGGTGTCGTTCACCACCTTCAGGAACGGCACCACGCCTTGCGACTTGCCGTTGGTGCCCTTGATGTGGGCGCCCAGGGCGCGCACCGGGGTCCAGTCGTTGCCCAGGCCGCCGGCGAACTTGGCCAGCAGTGCGTTTTCCTTGATGGCGTCGTAGATGCCTTCCAGGTCGTCGGACACGGTGGTCAGGTAGCAGGAGGACAGCTGCGAACGCTGGGTGCCGGAGTTGAACAGGGTCGGGGTCGACGACATGAAGTCGAAGGTCGACAGCAGGTTGTAGAACTCGATGGCGCGTGCTTCGCGGTCGGTTTCGTTCAGGGCCAGGCCCATGGCGACACGCATGTAGAAGGCCTGCGGCATTTCGATGCGCACATCGCGCACGTGCAGGAAGTAGCGGTCGTACAGGGTTTGCAGGCCGATGTAGCCGAACTGCAGGTCGCGGTCCGCCACCAGGGCCTTGGCCAGCTTGGCCAGGTCGAACTTGCCCAGTTCTTCGTTCAGCAGTTCAGCGGCGATGCCTTTGGCGATGTACTGCGGGAAGTACTCGATGTAGGCGGCGGCGGCGCCGGCTTGCGGCACTTCCTTGCCGAACACTTCCTTGCGGATGGTGTGCAGCAGGATGCGGGCGGTCACCTGGGAGTAGGCAGGGTCCTTTTCCATCAGCGCGCGGGCAGCCAGGATGGCGGACTTGTGCAGCTCTTCGACCGGCACGCCGTCGTACAGGTTCTTCACGGTTTCGGCCAGGATGGCGTCGGCATCGACGTGCTTTTCCAGGCCCTTGCAGGCGGCGCCGATCAGGTCGCGCACTTCCTGCATCACCAGCGGACGGGCGACGCCGTTCTCGGTGACGTTGATCTGCGGTTCGGCGGTGGCGGTGGCGCCGGCTGCCTCTTTCTTCAGGCGGCGTTCTTCCATGTGCTTGGCGCGGTACAGCACGTAGGAGCGTGCCACGTCGTGTTCGCCGGAGCGCATCAGGGCCAGTTCAACCTGGTCTTGCACGTCTTCGATATGGAAGGTGCCGCCGGCTGGCTGGCGGCGCATCAGGGCGCCCACCACGTTCTTGGTCAGTTCTTCCACCAGTTCGCGGATGCGGGCGGAAGCCGCACCCTGGCCGCCGTTTACTGCCAGGAAGGCCTTGGTCATTGCCACGGCGATCTTGGATGGCTCGAAAGCGACCACGGCGCCGTTGCGGCGGATGATGCGGTAGTCGGCCATTTGGCTAGCGGAAACAGCGACGCCGCCAGCGGTTTCGCCAGCGGAAACAGGCACTTGAGGCGCCTGAGTGGTGGAAATATCTTGAGTAGATTGCATTTATGCTCCGCGTATTCAGTATTTGTTAATGGCCACTATATCTAGTGCACCATCGAATTCTGTCCACTAATTGTAGTGACGTGATTCGGATCGTACAAGGTGAAATTTTTTCGTTTAGACCACGTTTTCTTATTGACTTTTGATATGTCCCATCGCTACAGGCGATCGGCGGTGAGCAAGCACTAACACTGCTTTTTTCGTGCTGATTTAATAAGCAATGTTGCGGCGCAGCACAGCCTTGTGCGTTGGCGAAAACGCTACATGATTGGACGGGATTTTCGCGGCGGACCGGGATTATAGACCAATCGGGCGGCGGGTGCCCCGCCGCCACGAACCACTAGCCTGGATCCTGGATGTTGAGCTTTTGCATCTGGTAGCGCAACTGGCGGAAGCTGATGCCCAGCAATTGGGCTGCCTGGGTGCGGTTGTAATTGGTCTGGGCCAGGGCGCGGGTGATGATGTCGCGCTCGACCGCTTCCAGGTAGGCCGGCAGGTTGCTGGGCAGGACGTCGAACACGGGCAACGGCGGCATGGCCGGCTCGCTGCCCGGCGCCGCGTCCACTGCCGGGGCCTCGGCTGCAATGCCAGGCGCCGCCGGCGCGCTGGCGGCCGGCATTGCAGCCCGGCCCGCGGCCGGGCCGGCAGGAGCGGCCGGCGCGGCTGCCGGCATGGGCGCGGGGGCCGGCAGCGAACCGCCTTTCAGCGCCAGGTCTTCCGCAGAGATCACGCCATCGTTGGAAAACGCCAGCGCGCGTTCGAGGATATTTTCCAGTTCTCGCACATTGCCCGGGAATGAGTAGCCCTTCAGCACCTCCAGCACGCCCGGCGCCAGCACCACCTTGTGCTCGAAGCTGCCCAGGCGCGCCAGGATGGCATCGACCAGTTCATCCAGGTCATCGAGGCGCTCGCGCAAGGGCGCCAGGCGCAGTTCGATCACGTTCAGGCGGTAGAACAAATCCTGCCGGAACTGGCCAGCTTCCACCAGCTTTTCCAGGTTCTTGTGGGTGGCGGAGATGATCCGCACGTCGACCGGCTCCTCGGCCGTGGCGCCGATCTTGCGCACGCGGCGCTCCTGGATCGCGCGCAGCAGCTTGACCTGCATCGCCAGCGGCAGGTCGGCCACCTCGTCCAGCATCAGGGTGCCGCCATTGGCAGCCTGGAAGAAGCCGTCGCGCTCGTCGGCCGCACCCGTGAAGGCGCCCTTGCGGTAGCCGAAGAACTCGGCCTCCATCAGCGCTTCCGGAATGGCGCCGCAGTTGACGGCGATAAACGGCTTGTCCGCGCGCGAACTCTGGGCGTGGATTTCGCGCGCCGCCAGCTCCTTGCCGCTGCCCGACTCGCCATTGATGGCAATCGGCGCCATGGAGCGCGCCAGCCGGGCAATCTGGGCGCGCAGGGCCTGGATGGCGGCCGAACTGCCGCGCAGCCGGCTTGGCGGCAGGCCGCGCGCCGGCGCCGCGGCCGGTGCGCTGTCGCTCACTTTCAGTGCCGACTGCACCAGGATCCGCAACTGCTCGAGCTGCACCGGCTTGCTGACATAATCGAACGCGCCCGCCTTCAGCGCCACCACGGCATTTTCTGCGCTGCCAAAGGCAGTCACCACCGCAATCGGGATGTTCTTGCCGCTGGCCGTCACTTCGCGCACCAGTTCCAGCCCCAGGCCGTCCGGCAAGCGCATGTCGGTCAGCACCAGTTGATAATCTTTTTCGGCAAACAGCTGGCGCGCATGCTGAAGGGTTTCGGTGCTGTCCACGTCCAGCCCCATCTTCAGCAGGGTAATTTCCAGCAATTCGCGCAGGTCGGCTTCATCGTCAACGACCAGGACACGTGGAGAAGTCATGTGTTTTTCGCAAATGTAATTACAAAGCGGCCGCTCGACTTGCGTGCGCCGCCCTCTGTCATGCTGGCTTCGAAGCGGTGCTCGTAATCCAGCATGGCTTCGTTATTCAAGCACAATTCACGTGCCAGATACAGGCCCAGGCCCGTGCCCTTGCTTGATGTTGTATAAAACGGTTCGAACAGGTGCGCCCGCACTTGCGGCGAGATGCCGGGGCCATCGTCCTGCACATGCAGCTCCAGCGGCCGGCCCGCCACCTGGACGATGAAGACGCGGATGCTGGCCGGCGTGCCGCTGGCATAGCGCACCGCGTTGTTGAGCAGGTTGATCAGCACTTCGCGCAAGTGCAGCGGGTCGAAGCGCACCATCACCTGGCGCATGCCGCCCAGGCAGACGATCTTGCGGTCCAGCTTATGGGTTTCATCGAACTCCGCCTTCAATTCGTTCAGGAAGGCTTCCAGTTCCATCGGGTCGTGGTGGCTTTGCGCCTTGCGCGACAACTGCAGGATGTCTTCCACCATGCGGTTCACGCGCGCCACATTGTCGCTGATGATCTTCAGCAGGCGCTTGTGCACCGGCGCCTGCAGATCCTCTTCCAGCAGAGAATTGGCGTGCCCGATCGCCGACAGCGGGTTGCGCACTTCATGCGCGATGCTGGCTGTCAGGCGGCCCATCGAGGCCAGTTTGAGCTGCTGCGCCTTTTCCTCGATGCTGGTGACGTCTTCCAGGAAGATGACGTTGCGCTCCACGTCCAGGCCATTGGTTTCGGCGGCGGCGAAGCGCAGCTTCAGGTGCAGGGCCACGTCGCGCCGTGAATTCCAGGCCGCCGCCAGGTCTTCCTGCTGCGGATCCTCGAACGGCTTGATGGTGATGAAGGCGCTGGACTGCTGCGGATCGCTGCGCCAGGCTTCATAGGCGACCGCGATGGGCTGCAGGGCGGCGCCGTCGAGCACCTGCGCGGCGGCGCCCAGCATCTGCTGCGCGGCCGGGTTGCTCATATGGATGGTGCCATCCGGCCCCACCACCAGGATGCCGTCGGCCGAATGCGCGATCACCAGGCGGTTGACGGCCTGCTGCACGCCGATTTCAATGCCGCGCTGGGCCACCAGTTCTTCCTGGCCGATCAGGCGCGCCGCCATGCGGTTCACGATCAGCACCACGGCAAACCAGGCTACGCCATACAGGCCGGCCTGCAATACCAGCGACTCCCCGCCCAGGAAGAATATGTAAGTGCTGTGGGCCAGCATGAACAGCGTTGCCAGCGAAGCGCTGAACAGCGACAGCACCAGCGGCGCCAGGATGGCGCACCCGGCCAGCGGGAACAGGTACAGGATGGCCAGGCCGGAACGCATGCCGCCGGCCGCCAGGTACAGCAGCGAGATGCAGCTCAGGTCGCAGGCGACCTGCGACATCAGCTGCAGCATGAAGTGGCGGCGCCAGCGGATAGCCAGTACCTGCATCGCCACTGCCGCTAGCAAGTAGCCGGCGCACACTTTCGGCGACAGTTCAGCGGCCGACAACTGGCCGGCGCTGAAGTACAGCAGCAGGACCAGGGCGATCACAATCCGGGTTGCACCCAGCGCTTTCAGCGAGCGCCAGAAGGTATCGCGCGAGGCGGCCGACAGGGTGTGGAGGCGGGCAAACACGTTGCAGCTTAATGCGGGGCGTGCGCCGCGCAGCAATAGTCACGGCCATTGGCCGGCACGTTTTCGGAAGCCGGGAAATGCACGCCGCAATGGGCGCATTGCAGCATTTTCTCGGCCTGTGGCGGCTCGGCAGTGCGCGGCTGCTGCGGCGCAGGCGCGTGGCCGTCTTGCGACGGGCCATTCATCTTGCGCAGCTTGCTGCGGATGGCGGCGATAACCAGGAAGACCAGCGCCAGCCAGAACAGGAGTCGTGTCATGCCAAACCTCGATGTAGAACCACTTCCAGTACAAAACGGCTGCCGACATAGGCCAGCAGCAGGGTCGCAAAGCCCGCCAGCGTGAAGCTGAGGGCCGTCTTGCCGCGCCAGCCGCGGAAGTGACGCCCGGCCAGCAAGGCGGCGAACAGGACCCAGGACAGCAGGGTAAACACCGATTTATGGTCCCACTTCAGCGCCCGGCCAAACAATTCTTCGCTGAAGACAATGCCCGACAGGACGGTCAGGCTCAGCAGCACGAAGCCGAAGCCGATCAGGCGGAACAGCAGCTTTTCCATCGTCAGCAGGGCCGGCAACTGGTCCAGCGCCGTGGCGAAAAAACCAGGGCGGTCGCTGCGCGTATGCAGGCGCGACTCCTGCAGCGCCATCAGCACGGCATGGAAAGCGGCGATGGTCAGGGTGCTGTAGGCCAGGGTGGCGATGGCAATATGCCAACCCAGCATGGTGGAGCGGCCGGCAGTCGGCACCAGCGAGCCGGGGAAGCCGGCCTGCAGGGCCACCGCCAGGGCAGCCACCGGCATCACGATGCGGCGCAGGCCGTCCAGCGGGTAGTTCTGGTTTTCCAGCCAGTAGGCGCCCACCGAAATCCACAGCGCGGACGACAGCATGGTGGCAAAGCCGATACGCAGCGAGCCGGGCACCATCACATCGACCCACAACGCCGCCCCGTGCAGCAGCCAGGCGCCGGCCGTCAGTGCGGCAATGGGCACGGATTTACGCGACGGGAGGAAACCACAGATCAGGTAAAGCAGCGTTGCTGCGAGCAGGAAGTAAGTTTGCATCCGGTAAGTTTAACAGGGGTCTGGCTCCGACACGAGACAGGCGCAGCCTGTTTCGTGTTGTGTGCCTGACCCCACGGTGTTAATCAACGGCCGCGGCTCTTAGTTCGTCATGATGATGGCGTTGTTGTTCTTCCATCACCAACTGTCCCAGCTCGCGCTTCAGGGCATTGAATTCCGGCGCCGACGGATCGCGCAGGCGCGGCAGGTCGACCAGGATGTCGCGCTTGACCGTGCCGGGACGGTAAGTCATGACCACGATGCGGTCGGCCAGGTAGATCGCTTCCTCGATGCTGTGGGTGACGAAGATGATGGTCTTTTTCTGCTGGTCCCAGATGCGCAGCAATTCGTCCTGCAGGTCGCGCCGGGTCAGCGCATCGAGCGCACCGAATGGTTCATCCATCAGCATGATCGGCGAATCGAGCGCCAGCACGCGCGCGATCGCCACCCGCTGGCGCATGCCGCCCGACAGGTCTTTCGGGAAGCGGTGGCGGAAGTCCTGCAGCGACAGGGTCTTGAGCAGCCGGTCCACCGTGGCGGCAATTTCCGCTTTCGGCATGCCCTTGACCTCCAGCCCGAAGGCCACGTTGTCGGCCACCGTCATCCACGGGAACAGGGCGTATTCCTGGAACACCATGCCGCGCTCGGGGCCCGGATCGGCCACCGGCCTGCCGTCGGCGACGATGCTGCCGCTGCTGGGCGGCGAAAAACCGGCGATGGCGTTCAGCAGGGTCGACTTGCCGCAGCCCGAAGGCCCCAGCAGGCAGACGAACTGGCCGCGCGGGATCTCCAGGTTGATGTCCTGCAGCGCCACCACCGAGGCGCCGAATACCTTGCTGACGGCTTTGACTTCGATATGTGCAGCGCTCATTCAGCTCTCCAGGCCGCGGTGCCAGCGCAGCAGGTGGTTGTTCAGGCGGTCCATGGCGACGTCGATGGCCAGGCCCAGCAGGCCGATGGTGATCATGCCGGCGATGATCTTGTCCGACCAGAAGTACTCGCGCGCCTCGCTGATGCGGAAGCCCAGGCCGTTGTTCACCGCCACCATTTCCGCCACGATCACCACGATGAAGGCGGTGCCGATGCCGATGCGCACCCCGGCCAGGATGGACGGCACGGCCGCCGGCAGGATCACGCGCAGGAACATGGTCGGCCCCGATGCGCCCAGGTTGCGCGCCGCGCGCAGGTAGATGCCGTCCACCTGGCGCACGCCGGCGATGGTGTTGATCAGCACCGGGAAGAAGGCGCCCAGCGAAATCAGGAAAATGGCCGGCGGGTTGCCCAGCCCGAACCACAGCATCGACAGCGGGATGTAGGCGATCGGCGGCACCGGGCGGATGATCTGCACCAGCACATTGAACAGGCGGTAGGCATGGGCGCTGGCGCCCA
The DNA here is from genome assembly GCA_946482635.1 of uncultured Duganella sp. The sequence continues at coordinate 16,041 of CAMLSG010000063.1, read as the reverse complement.
TGGCCAGCCCCAGGGGCAGCGCCAGGCCGGCGCCGATGGCAAAACCAAGCAGCACGCGATACATGCTGCCGATCGCATCGTGGATCAATTCACCGGAGAAGGCCCACGCCAGCCAGTTGCCGTTGCCGTCATACGGCTGCAGCGGCAGCAGGTATTCCACCCACTTGCGCGCCACCGCTTCCGGCGAAGGCAGTGCCTGCGGGTTGACCCAGCCGTGATACGTCACGAAATGCCAGACCAGCACCAGCGCCGCCGGCACCACCAGGCCGACGCCGACATCCCGCCATGCGACCTTCATTTGACGCCCAGCGATTTCTTGGCTTGCTCCAGCAGGTCGGTCTTGACCCAGTCCTTGGCCACCGGCGGCTTGGCCATCTTGCCGACGCCGGTCTTGACCATGGTGTCGGTGGTGACCTGGATATGCTCCGGCGTCACGTCATACGAGTACGGCGAATTGCCGATCGCATCCTGGAAATCGTCGCTGGTGATCTGGCCCTTGAACACGGTCTCGCGCACGTATTTTTCGGCGGTGGCCGGCTGGTCGATGAAGGTCTTGGTCGCCTCCACGAAGCAGCGCATGAACTTCTCCGCTACCGGGCGGCGCTCCTTGTAGAACTTCTCGGTCATCACCATGGTCCGGATCGGCTCGCCGATCGGGGTGTCGTAGGGCTTGAGGATTTCGCTGCCGTAGCCTTTGTTGATGGCTTGCGAGGATTGCGGCTCCGACTGCATCATGGCATCGATATGCTTGCCGAGCAGGGCCTGGTTCAGGTCGGCATAGGCCAGCAGCACGGTCTGCACGTCCTTGCCCGGCTGCTCGGACACGGTCAGGCCGGCCTGCTGCAGCTCCGCCAGCAGCAGCACTTCCTGGATGCCGCCGCGCGTCACGCCGACCTTCTTGCCTTTCAGGTCCTTGACCGACTTGAGATTCAGGTCGCTGCGGCCCACCAGGCGTGCACCGCCCTTGGCGAAACCGGCCACCACGTAGATCGGCGCCCCGCCGGCGCGGCCGGAGATGGCTGCCTCGGAAGCCGTCGCGCCCACATCCAGCTCGCCGGCCAGGACGGCCGACATCACGTCCAGGCCCTTGGCAAATACCCGTTCTTCGACCTTGATGCCGCACTTCGGTGCGATCTCCTTGATATACGACACGGCGCCGTAATGGGCGAACTTCAGGTTCCCCAGCCGCACCACTTCCTGCGCCTGCGCGCTGCCAGCAGTTACCAAACCCGCCAGCGCCACGAGGGCCGCGGCCTTGCCGATACTTTTCAGTTTCATCCAGGTCTCCTTAGTGAATAGTTGGCCTGAGCGGCCGCGCGCCCATCATACATTGAAGGCTGGGACGCTTAAAGTGCGCTGCGTTCGCGCTGTTGCGCCAGGCGCTCCGCGCAGGGCGGATGGATGGCCAGGTAGGCGCGCTCTGCGCCGGCCGTGCCGGTCGCGCCGCTCAATGCCTCCTGCACTTCGGTCAGCAGGCGCAGCGACAGGCCGTTATGTTCCAGCAGGTCGGCGGCATAGTTGTCGGCTTCGATTTCAGCCTGCTGCGGCCACTCGAGGTGCGGCGCGCGCGCCGCCATGCTGGACACCAGCCAGCTGGTATCGCCCAGCACAACGCCGGCCGCGGCCGGCAGCATGGCTTCCTGCACCAGGCGGCGCAGCATGTGGCGCTGCTGCTGGTGGCCCAGCTCATGCGCCAGTACCGCCAGCACCGCGCCGTCGTCGGGCAGCGCCAGCACCAGGCTGTCGGTCAGGATGATGTCGCCCGACGGCAGCGTGAAGGCAGCCGCCCCCATCCCGCTGCTGCGGAACAGCAGGCGGTGGCGCGGCGTGCCTTCGTGCGGCGCCTGCAGGCTGGCGAAGGCGCCGCTGATGCGGGCCTGGTGCGTTTCCGACAGCTCGCTGGGCTTCAGCGCTTGCGCATCGAGGGCGCGCAGCATGCCCTGCCCCAGCTGGACTTCCAGCGCCGGCGGGAAAGCCTCGGCCAGGCGATCGACGGCCGCCGGGCGTGCCCATTGCCAGCCGGCGTACAGCCCTACGCAGCCCGCCGCCACCAGGGCGGCCAGGCGCCAATGGCGCAGTGCGCGCCGCCGGCCGGGCGCGAATAAATTGATCAGGTTTGGAACGGCCAGCGCTTGCACAAGTTCATCCATAAAATTAATTTATGAACAAGATGCACGGTGGTCGCATGTCTTGTCAAGAAGAAACTTTGTTTATTTCACAAATTTGTGCAAGATAGTGACAATTTGTGAGAGACACGTGGTCACCGCCCGGCGCTGCCGCCGCAGCCGGCTCCTAAGGTAAAATGGCGGGATTTTCCGCTTCCCGCGCCATTCTCCATTAATTAGTAGGCCACCAATGCTAGACAACCTGACTACGCGCCTTGCCAAAGTCGTCAAGACGATGCGCGGCGAGGCCCGCCTGACCGAATCCAACACCGCCGAGATGCTGCGCGAAGTGCGCATGGCGCTGCTGGAGGCCGACGTCGCCCTGCCGGCCGTGCGCGAATTCATCGCCAAGGTCAAGGAAAAAGCCCTCGGCGAAGAAGTGATTTCCTCGCTGACCCCGGGCCAGGCCCTGGTCGGCGTGGTGCAGCGCGAACTGGGCGCCCTGATGGGCGCCGACCTGGGCGTGGAAGCTTCACAGCTGTCCTTCGCCCAGCAGCCGCCGGCCATCATCCTGATGGCGGGTTTGCAGGGCGTGGGTAAAACCACCACCGTCGGCAAACTGGCCAAGTACCTGAAAGAGCAGAAGAAAAAGAAAGTGCTGACCGTGTCGGCCGACGTGTATCGTCCCGCCGCAATCGCCCAGCTGCAATCGGTGACCGGCCAGGTCGGCGCCGACTTCTTCCCTTCCACCGCGCAGGACAAGCCGGTCGACATCGCGCTGGCCGCGCTGGACTGGGCCAGGAAGCACCACCATGACGTGCTGATCATCGACACCGCCGGCCGCCTCGGCATCGACGAAGAGATGATGAAAGAGATCGCCGCCCTGCACGGCGCGGTCAAGCCGATCGAAACCCTGTTCGTGGTCGACGCCATGCTGGGCCAGGACGCCATCAACACCGCCAAGGCCTTCAACGATGCGCTGCCGCTGACCGGCGTGGTGCTGACCAAGCTCGATGGCGATTCGCGCGGCGGCGCCGCGCTGTCGGTGCGCCACATTACCGGCAAGCCGATCAAGTTTGCCGGCGTGTCGGAAAAGCTGGACGGCCTGGAAGCGTTCGACCCGCAGCGCATGGCCAACCGCATCCTGGGCATGGGCGACATCCTGGCCCTGGTCGAGGAAGCACAGAAGAACGTCGACGCCAAGGCAGCGGCCGAACTGGCAGCCAAGGTCAAGTCGGGCGGCAAGTTCGACATGAACGACTTCAAGGCCCAGCTGGCGCAGATGAAGAAAATGGGCGGCATGTCCGGCCTGCTCGACAAGCTGCCGGCCCAGTTCCAGCAAGCGGCAGCCGGCGCCAACATGGACCAGGCCGAAAAACAGGTGCGCCGCATGGTCGGCATCATCGACTCGATGACGCCGCAGGAACGCGCCAAGCCGGAACTGATCAAGGCGGCCCGCAAGCGCCGCATCGCGGCCGGCGCCGGCGTCCAGGTGCAGGAAGTCAACCGCATGCTGACCCAGTTCGAACAGATGCAGACCATGATGAAAAAACTGTCCGGCGGCGGCATGATGAAGATGATGCGCTCCATGAAAGGCATGATGCCGGGCATGCGCTAAGCCCCTTCCAGCCGCAAAAAGCCGCCTTCGGGCGGCTTTTTTTGTGTTTAAGTCTTGTTTCCCCTAAAAAACCCACAAAAACACTTGCACAAGCTGCAAACCCCCGCCAATATTAGCCGTGCGATAGTATTGCGCAATTATCCATTTGTTTGTTAAGGAGGCTCGAATATGGCAACAGCCAAGAAAGCAGCACCAGCAGCAAAGAAAGCCGCCGCCAAGCCAGCAGCTAAGAAAGCTGCTCCAGCGAAGGCAGCCGCCAAGCCAGCAGCAAAGAAAGCCGCAGCACCAGCAGCACGCAAACCAAACGCAGCCTTCATGAAGGCGATGACACCATCGAGCGCACTGTCCGCCGTAGTCGGTTCCGCACCGCTGCCGCGTACCGAAGTGACCAAGAAAGTCTGGGACTACATCAAGAAACTGAACCTGCAGGACGCCGCAAACCGCCGCATGATCAATGCGGACGACAAGCTGAAAGCTGTCTTCGGCGGCAAAGCCCAGGTTTCCATGTTTGAAATGACCAAGCTGATTTCCGACCACCTGAAATAAGCTGCTTCCGGCTGTTGCAGCCATTCGAGGAGCCCCGACGCCACGCGCTCGGGGCTTTTTTATTTTTCCTGTCGCCCGCCAGCCGCCATGCAAGCACTCCACCGCCTTGCCATCCCCCTCGCCAGCCTGACGGCCCTGGGCCTGCTGGCCTCCGACCTGTACCTGCCGGCCATCCCGGTCATGGCGGCGGAGCTCGGCGCATCCATTCCTTCCGCGCAGGCGACCATGGCGCTGTTCATGGCGGCGCTGGCGCTGTCGCAACTGGGCTGGGGCTGGGCCGCCGACCACTTCGGCGACCGCCGCACCATCATGGCCGGCACCGCCCTGCTTGGCGGCGGCAGCCTGGTTTGCGCCCTGGCGCCGGGGATCGACTGGATGCTGGCGGGCCGCCTGCTGCAGGGGCTGGGCGCAGGCGCGGCCACCGTAGCCGTCCCCGCGCTGATACGGCGGCGCTTCGACCAGGCCGATGCGGTGAAAGCATTGGCCCTGGTCGCCATCGCCGAATCCACCATCCCCGCATTGGGCCCGGTAGCCGGCGCTGCGATCGTGCTGTACGCGGACTGGCGCACCACTTTCTGGCTGATCGCCGCCATGTCGCTCCTGCTGCTGCCGCTGGTGGCTCGCATCGTCGGCCGCACGCCGCATGCCGCGCCCGCGCCAGCGCCGATCCAGCGCGGCTATGGCCCGCTCCTGCGCAACCGCCTCTACCTGCGCTATGCCCTCAGCTACGCCGTCATGTTCGGCGCCCTGCTGATGTACGTGGCCAGCGCGCCGGTGCTGGTCACCCATGCCCTCGGGCTGGGCATTGAAGCTTTCGCCATCCTGCAGATTTGCGGCGTGCTGGCCTTCATGGCGGGAGCCTCGGCCGCGGTGCGGATGGTGAAGCGGCTTGGCCAGCAATGGCTGGTGCGCAGCGGGACGCTGCTGCAATTCCTGGCCGGTGCCGGCTTGATGGGGATGGCCCTGGCGGGCCTGGCCTGCACGCGCGGCCTGGTGGTGCTGGCCGTGCTGGCGGCCTTGTTTTGCGGCGGGCTTGGCCTGCGCGGCCCCGCCACCATGGGCGGTGCGCTGCATGCGGCCGGAGACGATGCCGGCAAAGGCGCGGGACTGTTGATGTTCCTGGCCTTTGCCTGCGTTGCAGGCGCCACGCAACTGGTGGCGCCCTTCCTGCATTACGGCTTGCTGCCGCTGGGCGGCCTGCTGTTCGCGATGGTCAGTGCCAGCGCGCTGCTGCTGCCCAGGTAAGCCTTACTTCGCTTGCTTGCGGCGGCGGACGCCGGCCAGCGCCAGCAGGCCCAGGCCGAACACCGCAACCGAGGCCGGCTCCGGAACGAACTGTGCGCTGCCGCCGGTGGCTGCTGCGATGTAGTCCAGGTAGCTATGCAGGACCATGCCGCCGAAGTAGGTGCCGAAGCTGCCTGCCGTCAGGCCGTTCGCGTTGCCGAAGGTGTTGGTCGCGATCAGCATCAGCTCGCCGTACATTTCGATGAAGGAAGGGCCGCCCGAGTCGCCGCCGCCGATGCCGGCTTCGCGGTCGTTAGGCAGGGCTGGCGAGCAGGCTACGTCCCATTCGCAGAAGGTGTCGTGGCCATTGCCGTCGAAGTCGGCGTACCAGATTTCATTGCGGCCGGTGCGGTTATGTTCGTCGTCAGCGGTGAACGCGTCGACGTAGTTTTCGCCGCTGCGCTTGACGCGGAAGGCCGGGCTCACCGTGTAGCCGTTGATGCCGTCGCCGGAAGTGCCGTAGCCGGCCATGACGATGCGGGTGCCTGCCTGCAGTCCGCCGGAGGCGATTTTATAGATCTTGGCTTCTTTAGGGGCGTCCTGGCCCAGGGTCACCACCGCCACGTCGTCGTTGGTGCAGAAGCCGCTCACGCCTGCCGGGCAGTGGCCGAAGCCAGCATAGTCAGCGTGCATCGACACGCTGGAAGCTGCAATCACGCTGCGGCCTGGGCCGGAAGTGGTCGCGTTGAAGACCGCCAGCACGTTATTGCCAGGCTTTTTCAGGTCGATCAGGGCGCCATTGCCGTTGGTGTCGACGCAGTGGCCGGCAGTCACTACCTGGCGCTTGCTCACCAGGGTGCCGGAGCAGATGTACTGCAGGCCGTCGTACTGGATAGCCAGGCTGACGACGCCGGAGAAGCGCGATGACGCGACGTTCGGGTCAATGCGGGCATCGGGCGAATCCGGCGCGGCGCCGGAGGTGATCATCGGCGTCGCAGGGCCGGTCAGGTTGACGGCCGGGTTTGCGGATGCGGAGCCAATGGCGCCGATTGCCAGAACAATGCCCAACAGCTTCTTGATTGCGGTATTACCCAAAATTACATTCTCCCATGATGGTTATGTTTAACTACTACAACATTTCCAAGCAGGAATCATGCCAAAAAGAAAATTTTCTTTTCTTTCAGTTACTTACCCTATTTACAATTGTCTAAAATTGAACATATGTAAAGATTGTCGACATATTAATACAACTTTGGATAGTTCACGAATATTGCTTACTTGCCGATGGCGATGCGTTTGATGAACTGGAAGCGCTCGTCATCGCCGGGACCGGCAACGCGGCCGGCATTGCGCTCGGTGGCGATCGTCGCGATGACCGGCTTGCCTTTGAGCTTGGGATTGAGCGTCGAGTATTCGCCTTCCCCGGCTTCGACGAACCAGTCGCCGCACTGGCCGGCGCAGTAGGCCTGGATCTTCTTGCCCTGGTCGGACAAGATGGTCACGGACATATCGTCGCCGCCGCCACCGTCGACCAGCTTGCCTTTGACGAGCTGGCTGGGGGCTGCTGCTGCCGCGCTGCCGGCAATGGCCAGGCTGGCCAGGATGAACAGGAAGTTGTTGGAATGCATGCGTGCTCCGTTGCGAGTGGGTCAAGGCGCAGAGTGTAAGCGCCAGCCCCCTCGCACAGATGCACGGAATGTCACAACGGCATTAAAGCTTCCACTTGTTCCAGGCCGCCAGCACCGCGTTCGGGTACTCGGGCCGGCCACGGCTGCCGTTGTAGCGGCCGAGGGCGAGATACAGGTTGCCCTGCTCCATGTCGATATACATGCGCAGGATGGAGCAGCCGTAGCGCAGGTTGGTCTGCATATTGAACAGCTTGGAGCGGTCGCGGTCGCCGATCACGTTGGTCCAGAACGGCATCACCTGCATATAGCCGCGCGCGCCGACAATCGACACCGCGTACTTGCGGTAGGCCGATTCGACCTGGATCAGCCCCAGCACCAGGCCCGGGTCCAGGCCGGCGCGGCGCGCCTCGTACCAGGCCGTTTCGAGGAACTCGCGGCGCGTGAACTCGTCCGGCAGCTTGCGCTTCAGGCGGTCCGACATGGCGGCATACCATTGGTCATACTGCGCGCGGTCGGTGGGCGTGAGCAATACCGGCTTGGGCGGCCGGGCATCCATGATGGCGTTGGACAGCGCCACCCGCACGCCGTCGGCCAGTGCTTCCTCTTTCTGGTTGCCGGCAAAGCCGAACGGCGCGCACAGCACGCCGGAGGCGAAGGCCAGTGTATGCCACCAGCGCAAGGGACGCGCCCACCAGCGGCGGCGTTCACGTCCCTGCTTTGGCAAGTACCTTGCCATGGCGATCACTTCTGGATCTTGCCCTTGATGAAGGCCAGGGCCTCGGCCACCGGAACGGCAGTCGCTTCGGTATCGCGGCGGCCCTGGTATTCCAGGTTGCCTTCCTTCAGGCCACGTTCGCCGATCACCACGCGGTGCGGCACGCCGATCAGTTCCCAGTCGGCGAACATGGCGCCCGGACGCTGGCCGCGGTCATCCAGGATGACGTCGATGCCCGCTTCCACGGCCGCGTTGTACAGCTTCTCGGTTTCAGCCTTGACCAGCTCGGAGCGGTCCATGCCCATCGGGCACAGCACCAGTTCGAACGGCGCCAGGGAAGTCGGCCAGATGATGCCCTTGTCGTCGAAGTTCTGCTCGATGGCGGCGCCCAGGATGCGGGTGATGCCGATGCCGTAGCAGCCCATCTGCAGCGGGGCCGGCTTCTGGTTCTCGTCCAGGAAGGTGGCTTGCATCGATTCGGAGTAAGCGGTACCGAGCTGGAACACGTGGCCCACTTCGATGCCGCGCTCGATCGCCAGCACGCCCTTGCCGTCCGGCGAAGCATCGCCTTCCACCACGTTGCGCAGGTCGGCCACGATGGCAGGTTCGGCCACGTCGCGGCCCCAGTTGGCGCCGGTGAAGTGGTAATCCTCTTCATTGGCGCCGGTCACGAAGTCCGCCATCAGCGCCACGGTGCGGTCGGCCACCACGGTGACAGGGCCCTTGGTGCCGATCGGGCCCAGGTAGCCCGGCTTGCAGCCGTAAACTTCCAGGATTTCGGCTTCGGTCGAGAAACGGTTCTGCGCCAGGCCGGGCACCTTGCTGGCCTTGATCTCGTTCAGCTCATGGTCGCCGCGCAGCAGCAGCATGAAGTGCTGCTTGGAGCCGTCTTCCTTGTCGGCGGTCAGCGCGATGGTCTTGACGGTCTGCTTCAGGTCGATGCCCAGCAGCTTGGCCACGTCTTCGCACTTGGCGGCCTTCGGGGTCGAAGTCTTGGCCAGCGCGGCGCCGGCAGCAGCGCGGGTGCCGGTGGCAACCGCTTCCGCCGCTTCCATATTGGCCGCGTAGTCGGAGGTCGGGCAGTACACCAGCGCGTCTTCGCCGGTGGAGGCGATCACGTGGAATTCATGCGAACCGGTGCCGCCGATGGCGCCGTTGTCGGCCGCCACCGCGCGGAACTTCAGGCCGAAGCGGGTGAAGATGCGGGTGTAGGCGTCGAACATGATCTTGTACGACTTCTGCATGCCTTCCAGGTCACGGTCGAAGGAATACGCATCCTTCATGGTGAACTCGCGGCCGCGCATCAGGCCAAAGCGCGGGCGGCGTTCGTCGCGGAACTTGGTCTGGATGTGGTAAAAATTCAACGGAATCTGGCGGTAGGATTTAATCTCGCTACGCACCACATCGGTAATCACTTCTTCGGAAGTCGGCTGGATCGCGAAGTCGCGGCCGTGGCGGTCTTTTACGCGCAGCAGTTCGGGACCCATCTTGTCCCAGCGGCCGGTTTCCTGCCACAGTTCGGCGGGCTGCACCAGAGGCATCAGCAGCTCAATAGCGCCGGCATTATTCATTTCTTCGCGAACGATTGCTTCGACTTTACGGATCACTTTCAGGCCCATCGGCATATAGGTATAAATGCCGGAACCGAGGCGTTTGATCATGCCCGCGCGCATCATCAACTGGTGGCTGACGATTTCCGCGTCAGATGGAGCTTCCTTGAGGGTTGAAATAAAAAAACGAGATGCACGCATATCGGTGAATTCTTTTTAAAAAGAGAGAGTTATAATCAACCTAATTTTAAAGGATTAGCTGGCCCGATGCGTCCAAACTTTATACAAAGAGCGCTATTGCAGTTGGATTTGTAGTCAAAAATATAAGAGGACGCCTCGGCCACAGAAAGTTTGAGGTGCAATATGCTCGATCGTGAAGGGTTTCGCCCCAACGTCGGCATCATCCTGCTCAACTCGCACAACGAGGTGTGGTGGGGAAAGCGGGTGCGCGAGCACTCGTGGCAGTTCCCGCAGGGCGGGATCAAGTATGGTGAAACGCCGGAGCAAGCGATGTATCGCGAGCTCGAAGAGGAAATCGGACTGCGTCCGGAGCACGTCAAGATTATTGGCCGCACGCGCGACTGGTTGCGTTACGAGGTGCCGGATCACTTCATCAAGCGGGAAATCCGCGGCCATTACCGTGGCCAGAAGCAGATCTGGTTCCTGTTGCGCATGTGCGCGCGCGACAACGACGTGAACCTGCGCCTGACCGACCATCCGGAATTCGACGCCTGGCGCTGGCACGATTACTGGGTTCCGCTGGACGTGGTGATCGAATTCAAGCGCGAAGTCTACCAGCGCGCCTTGCAGGAGCTATCGCGCTTCCTGACCTGGCCGGCGCATGGCGACCGCCGCCACTCCTCGCGCTACCTGCGCCAGCCGCATGGCCAGCGTGGACAGCGCAGCAGCGACAAGCCGCAACAGCCGGTGGTGACGCCGCCGCCAACGGAACTGGTGACAAAGGAATAACAGAAGGGGCAGCCTGCGAGGGCTGCCCCTTTTGTCTATATAATGCCGGGCTATGTTTACACCGTCTTCCCACGACGTCCGCCGCTTCTTCTGCGACGTCTACCGCAAAGCCAACGCCAACGAAATCATGGACCCGATCGAACTGATCGCCCGTGACTGGATCATGGCGCACCCCGAGTACCACGACCAGTTAAAAGATGTGGAAGCCGCCATCGCGCGCGACTATTCGGTGGAAGGCAGCGAGGCCAATCCCTTCCTGCACCTGTCGATGCACCTGTCGATCACCGAGCAGCTCTCGATCGACCAGCCGCGCGGCATTCGCGAGGCATTCATCGGCCTGGCGCGCAAGCTCGGCACCGAACATGCGGCGCACCATGAAATCATGGAATGCCTGGGCGAGATGATCTGGAATTCCCAGCGCCGCGGCGTGCCGCCGGACGGCGCCGCCTACGTGGAAGCGGTCAAGCGCCGGATTTAAGCCTCGTCCACGCGGACGATCGGCATATGCCAGATCAGGGCAAACACCAGCGGGCTGGCGACTGCCGCGAAGATTACCGAACGCATCAGATGGTCGGAGCCCACCACCAGCGCCGGTACTACATTGATCAGCCACGGCAGCGTTGCTGCCAGCAGGGCTTGCGATTTGCGTCCCAGGCGGGCGATCAGGCACAGCATCAGCACTGCCACACCTGCCAGCAATGCAGTAAGCAAGTACACCATCTCTCGGCACCTCCGCGATTTCTTGATACGGTCATCATAGACCACTAGTTCTTCGCGGAAACTATCCAATAATCGCATTGCAGCAAATATTTATGCCGGGTTCCGGAACACGCAATAGCCGCCGGCCAGGCGCGCATCCGGCGGCGCCGCCAGGTGGCCGTCGGATAGCAGGTAGATGCAGGAACCCGCGCAAGCTTCCAGGTGCGCCAGCATTTCGGGCAGCGTCGCATCGGCTGCAAAATCTTCCCATGCCGCCCCGGCGCCAGGACCGCCACGCGGGGTAACAATGGCGTGGCTGGAACCGAAAGCGGACGCCAGCCGCAGCGCAAGGCCTGCCAGTGCGGCGCGGCTGCCGACCCGTTGCAGCACGCAGGGCCAGCCGAAGGCGTCATCGCTCAGCTCAAGCGCCACCATATGCAGGCTGGCCTGGCGTACGCTAGCCGAGGGCGCCCCAACCCGGCCCAGCGCCTTGTCGACGCGCCGCAACAGGCCGCGCTGCGGCAGTTCATGGCTGACGTAAATTGTCGAAGTTTCCATGTTCATTTCCTCCAAGCATCCAGCTTAACTTCAGCATAGACCATGGATGCCACATAGAAACTATCCAATCATTGCAGCCGCAGCCCTGCTTTGACCAATGGCAAATCCGTGTAGCGCTTGCCGGTCGCCGCAAACAAGGCATTGGCCAGCGCCGGCGCCAGCGGGCCAACCGCCTCTTCGCCGACGCCGCCGGGCGCTTCGTTACTGTCGATGAGCACGACATTCATCTCCGGCGTTTCGGCCAGCGACAACAGCTTGTAGTCGGCGAAGTTCGATTGCTCCACCGCGCCATCCTTGACGCTGATTTCGCCGTAGAAGGCTGCGCTCAGGGCGAAGATGATGCCGCCCTCCATCTGCCCCCGGACATTGCGCGGATTGACCGCGATGCCGCAGTCGAGCACCGTGGTGACGCGGTGCAGCTTGACGCGCGATTGCGCATCCACCGACAGCTCGACTACCTGGCCGATATAAGTGCCGTTGGCCCAGGTGAATGCCATGCCGCGGTGGCGGCCTTTAGGCAAATCGCCACGCCAGCCGGAACTTGTTTCCAGTTGGTCGAGTAGCGCGCGTTCGCGGCTGCCTGCCTTCATCAGGCTGCGCCGGTAATCGAGCGGATCCTGGCCGGCACGCAGGGCCAGTTCGTCCACGAACGACTCGGTGGCGAAAATGTTTTGCGATGCGGCGACCGAGCGCCAGTAGCCAAGCGGCACGCCGGCATCAACGGTATTGGTACGGTGGACGAAGCCGGGCAAGCCGTAATAACGGGTGAACAGCACGCCGACTGCGCTGCGGTCGAAGGGCTTGGCGTACTGCTTGTCCGCGCCGAAGCGCGAATAGTTGAACAGGGTATCGCTCGCGCTGTCCATGCGCACGACGGCCACCGCGCCGGCGTTGTCGAAGCCGGCGCGCAGGCGCAGGACGGCGGCCGGGCGATGGTAGCCGTGGCGCATATCCTCTTCGCGGCTCCACAGCAGCTTGACCGGCACGCCGGCCTCTTTCGCAATCAATGCCGCCTGCACGGCGAAATCGGCCTCGATGCGGCGGCCGAAACCGCCGCCGCTCAAAGTAGTGTGGATCGTGACGGCATCCGGCACGATGCCGAGCGCTTGCGAAACATAGGTGCGGGCCGTGTCCTGGGCCTGTGTCGGCAACCACAGCTCGGCCTTGCCGTCCTTGACGCTGGCAGTGCCGTTCATCGGCTCCATGGTGGCGTGCGCCAGCAGCGGCACCGTGTAGGTGCGTTCTAGCCAGGTGGTGGCCTTGGCCAGGCCTGCGTCGTGTGCAGCGCTGACGTCTTCGGCCTTGCCGTTGCGCGGCACGACCAGTTCGCCGTCTTTTTGCACGGCTTCCCGCAGCAGGTCGCGGTAAGGTCCACTTGAATGCTTGCTGGCGGCAGCAAGGTCCCATTCCGGCTTGAGCGCATTGAGCGCTTGCTGCGCGCGCCAGTAGCTATCGGCCACGACTGCCACCGCATCGGCCAGCCGTACCACTTTTTTCACCCCGCGCCTGGCCAGCGCCGGCTGCGGATCGACTGCCGCCAGCTTGCCGCCGAAATGCGGGCATTGCAGGATGGCGGCGTAAAGCATGCCGGGCACTTTCACGTCGATGCCGTACACCGCGCTGCCGTCGGTCTTGGCAGGCAGGTCGAGGCGGGCCACGTCCTTGCCCATATGGCGCCAGCGTTCCTTCGGCATCAATGGCGGATCGGCCGGCACCGGCTGCGCCGCAGCCTGTTGCACCAGCTTAGCGTAAGGCAGCTTGCGGCCGGTGGGCTGGTGCACCACGGCGCCGAGCTGCGTGCCGCACTCGGCCACTGGGACTTTCCACTCCGCGGCCGCCGCACTCACCAGCATGGCGCGCGCCTGGGCGCCGGCCTTGCGCAGTTGTGAGAACTGGCGCGCCACGCCGCCGCTGCCGTAGGTCGCGTATTCCCCCCAGCCGGCGTTGATGAACTGTTTTTCTACCGGCGCCATTTCGATACGCACGGTTTTCCAGTCCAGGTCCATTTCATCGGCCAGCAGTTGCGCGATGGCGGTGCCGGTGCCCTGCCCTATTTCGCTGGTGTTGGAGAGGATGGTGACGCTGCCATCCGGTGCAATGCGCACCCAACCCGGCGGCGGCGGAACCGCTGCCGGCGCAGGCACGGCGCCTGGCGCATCGGCCGCCGCCAAGGCGACAGCCGGGTCGACGGCAAGCAGCAATCCGCCGGCGGCAAGCGTCTTCAGGAAATCGCGGCGATTGCTCATGCCACCTCCTCCACCTTCATGCCGGCCGCACGCCTGATCGCGCGCCGCACGCGTGGATACGTGCCGCAGCGGCACAGGTTGGTCATGGCTTCCTCGATCTGGGCATCGGTCGGCTTGGGGTGCGATTTGAGCAGCGCCGCTGCCGCCATCAGCATGCCCGACTGGCAGTAGCCGCACTGCGGTACCTGCTCGGCGATCCAGGCCTGCTGCAAGGCGTGCGAACGGTCCGGCGACAGCGCCTCGATGGTCCGCACCTTGCCCTTGCCTACCGCGCTGACAGGCATCACGCAGCTGCGCACCACTTGGCCGTCAATGTGCACCGTGCAGGCGCCGCAAGCCCCCGCGCCGCAACCGTACTTGGTACCGGTCAGGCCCAGTGTGTCGCGCAAGACCCACAGCAGGGGCGTGTCGCCCTCGACGTCGGCCGTGCGCGCGACGCCATTGATATTCAGTTTGTAAGCCATCGTCTCCCCCATAAGGTGGAGGAAGCTTAACAGCGCACCAGGTGGGTGGTTAAGCGGTGTGACGAAATCCGGCAACCGTGTGTTGAAAATAATGAAAAAGCCCAGCCGATTAAAGCCGGGCTTCCCCTCGAAGCGCTTTCGATCGCTATTTCACGGGAACTGGAGGAATCATGCCCGGATCAAATCGCTTGGAAGATTCTCCAACTGGCGATATTGACCCGATCTTTAACAGTGCAACGCGAACCCGCCCCTTCAAGGCAGGAACGCGCGCTTCAGCCAACGCAACATCTTCGCCGTGCTGATCGAAAACTACCGGCATCGCATCCGAGGCGGCTCGCCCGCCGAAAAAAGTTCCGTGCCCGAGCTCAAGCTTGGCATGCAGATTCCCAAGATATAAAACCTCCCCACGCTTGACCTCAAATTGCATGGGTGCGATGCGAGAAGAGATCCGCATGCCGGCACTGGAAACCTGCCAGCCATCTATCGAGTGCGTGCCCGGTTCCAACTCAAGAACGTAAAGGTGCCCTCGCCTCCCAGCAAATTCGCTCTGGACGGGAATGCTCAGGTTGTCCTGAACGGACTTCATCACGACACGGCCCGGGTAACGGCTCCCGTCGAGATAGAAAATCGCGTTTGCCCCATTCTTCGCGCCAATGTCGTGCGACACCGAGATGATCGCCACTGCCTTCTGCTCCAGGTCAGAAGTGCGTGAAGCAGGACTCACGGGATTGCCGGTGCATCCCGTCAACAGGGCTAGAAAAAGAACTCCGAAGCAGGCGCCGGAAAGTCGAATCATGATGCTTCTGTCTGAGAGTAGATCGGAAGCACACAATACATCAAATCTGCCACCTTTTCGATGACCCCGGTTGTGCCGCCTGCGCGCATAAAAAAAGCCCGCACATGGCGGGCTTCTCTTCTGGCAGCGCTGGATCAGCGCTTCAGGACCAGCGAACCTGGCAGCGAGTGCAGGTATGCGGCGATGTCCTGGATGTCCTTGTTGGTCAGTGGCTTGACCTGGCCGGTCATGATCGCATTGGAGCGGCCGTTCGGCGCGTCGCCGCGCTTGTAGGCGGTCAGGGCGTGCTGCAGGTAGTCCTTGTGCTGGCCAGCCAGCTTAGGATAGCTCGGGTCGATCGGGGAATTGTAGTCCTTGCCGTGGCAGGCTGCGCAGCTGTACTTTTCAGTCAGGGCCTTGCCATTTTCGATGTTCCCGCCAGCCAGGGCGCTGAACGAGATTGCGGAGCAGAACAGAGCAATAATCAGTTTTTTCATGGTTCAGGGCCTTATTTCTGCTGGGAGTAGAACGCGGCGATATCGGCGATGTCCTGGTCGGACAGGCTGACAGCGATACCCTTCATGGTCGGGTGCTTGCGCTCACCCTTCTGGTAGCCCTTGAGCGCGTTTTCAATGTACTTCGCAGATTGGCCGCCGATCATCGGCACCTGGAAAACTTCGGGGAAAGTCGCTTTGTAGCCTGGGATTGCATGGCAACCGATGCACATCTCGATCTTGCCTTTTGCGTTCTTGGCGTCGCCGACGATGTCCGCGGCTACGGCTGCCTGCGCAACTGCGGTCAGCGCGAGGAGTGCGAAGATTTTTTTCATAGGTGTGGGCTTTAATCAGTTGAAATCGGACACTGCATTGCGCAACAAAACCGCTCCTTTGCGCCCTCAACCTGCGATTTTACCTTAGAAGTTGGCCAATCGTCCATAAGATGGA
>CAMLSG010000062.1 GCA_946482635.1 uncultured Duganella sp. | reverse complement strand
CACCGAAATCGCCAGGCGCGTCATGCTGGCCGTGGTCAGCCAGCGCGTATTCAGCAGCGGCTTGCGCCGGTTATGTTCGATTGCCACCGCCGCGGTGAACAGCACGATGAAGGCGATCAGTGCCCAGCCGATCCAGCGTGCTTCGAACCACCATACGGTACGGCCCAGCGCCAGCACGGCGCACAGGAAAGCCACGCCGGGGGCGAACAGCGCGAAGGTCACGAAGTCCATTTTCTCGAAGGCTTTCACGCGGTCGCCGGGAGGAAGCTTGAGCAGCAGCACGCAGCCGAAGGACAGCAGCGCCATGCCCAGCTCGAAGGAATACAGGCCGCGCCATTCGGCGATGGACAGCAGTTCGGAGGAAAAGATGCGTGCCAGCGGCAGCGACAACTGGGCGAAGCCGATGCCCAGCACCACGCCCTTCAAGCGGTGCTGGGCCGGGAAAGCCTGCAGCACATAGTACAGCCCCAGCACCGTCAGCGCGGCGCCGCTGATGCCGTGCGCCGCGCGCACCGCGATGGCCGACGCCAGGCCGTGCACGAACAGGTGGGCCACCGTGACCACGGCATACAGCAACAGGAACAATTCGGTGAACAGGCGCAAGCCAAACTGCTGGCGGAACTTCACCAGCAACAGGTTCATGGAGACATTGCCCATGACGTAGGCGGCCGGCAGCCATTGGATTTCCGCGCTGGTGACGCCAAGGGAACCCTGGGCATACACCAGGTTGACCGTGACCAGGGCGTTACCGAGGCCGCCGGTCAGCGCCACGATCAGGCCTACCAGCAGGAAGGCCAGGCGCTTTGGCGCCGAATGCAGCGGCGTGGAGGGAGAGCCCGGCAGCAGCGGACGCTCGTGAGGCAGCCATTTCTGTGGGGCGTACTCATCCATTGGATTAGTCTACACCCTGCCAGAAAGGCTGCCTACCTTTACACGATGGGCGGGTCGGTCTCCCTGTCGAACACGCGCGGGCCTGCCAGGGCTGCGATGAACGCTGCCAGCGCCGGCTGCAGGTCGGCCGGCGCCGTCCCTATGAGGCCCGGGTCCGGCACGCCGCCCGGCAAGGTGGCCGGCACCCCCGCTGACGCCAGCAGCGTCGCCCCCGCGCCCACCACCATCAGCGGCTTGCAGTGGCGGTATTGCAGCGTCACGAATTCCACTGCCAGCGCGTTGGCCGCCAGGGTTTCGGCCGCAGCATCGCCATCCGGCACCACCACGGCATCGAACAGCACTGCCGGCCCGGTTTCCAGCGACATGTCGGCCTCCAGCCCGCCAACCATGCCGACATGGGGCGCCACCAGGCGCGTGACCGCTCCCTGTGCTTCCAGCTCGGCTTGCAGCGAGTCGACCATGGCCTCGTCGCAGCCGGCAGCGACCAGGATCGCCACCTTGCGGCCGTGGATGCCAACCTGCCCCGGCCGCGACATCAGCGACAGCCCCGGCGACGACTGGTAGGTGGGCAGTTCGCCCGTCGTGGCCATCGGTTGCGGGTCGGGCACCATGGTGCCGAGGCGCAGCGCCACCATGTCCGCCAGCGCCGCATCGACGTTGACCAGCATGGACAAGGTACGTTCGCGTATCGCCGGCACCTGCACCTTGCTCAATTCGAAGCTGAAGGCGTGAGCGATATGCATCTGCTCGGCCGGCGTCTGGCTTTGCCAGAACAGGCGCGCCTGCGAGTAGTGGTCGGCGAACAGTTCCGGCTTGCCGCGCACCTTGTCTTCCTGCACCGGTTCCGGGAAGGACATGAAGCCCATGCGGCCGGCCTGGAAAGGGCAGCCGCCGCCCAGCGAGTTCGGCTCGTACGCTACGCGGCCGCGATGGATCGCCTGCCGGTGCATGCCTTCGCGCTGGTTGTTGTGTACCTGCGCGACCGGGGCGTTGATCGGGAGCTCGTGGAAATTCGGCCCGCCTAGGCGGCTGATCTGGGTGTCCACGTAAGAGTGGATACGCCCTGCCAGCAGGGGGTCGTTGCTGAAGTCGATGCCGGGCACGACGTGGGCGGCGCAGAACGCCACCTGTTCCGTCTCGGCGAAGAAGTTGTCCGGGTTACGGTCCAGCACCATGCGGCCGACCGTCTGCAGCGGCACCAGTTCTTCCGGCACGATCTTGGTCGGGTCGAGCACATCGAACGGGAATTGGGCCGCTTCTTCTTCCGTGAAAACTTGCAGCGCCAGCTCCCATTCCGGATATTCGCCCATCTCGATCGACTCCCACAGGTCGCGCCGGTGGAAGTCGGGATCGGCGCCGGAAATGCGCACCGCTTCATCCCATACCAGCGAGTAGGTGCCCTGCCGGGGCAGCCAGTGGAACTTGACGAAACGCGACTGCCCCGCCGCATTCACCATGCGGAAGGTATGCACGCCAAAGCCCTGCATGGTGCGGAAGCTGCGCGGGATGGCGCGGTCCGACATCAGCCACATCAGCATGTGCATCGATTCCGGCATCAGGGACACGAAGTCCCAGAAGGTGTCGTGCGCGCTGGCCGCCTGCGGCATGGCGTTGTGCGGCTCCGGCTTGACCGCATGCACCAGGTCCGGGAATTTCATCGCATCCTGGATGAAGAAGACGGGCATGTTGTTGCCCACCAGGTCCCAGTTGCCTTCGTCGGTATAGAACTTGACGGCGAAGCCGCGCACGTCGCGCGCCGTGTCGGTCGAGCCGCGCTCGCCGGCCACGGTGGAGAAGCGTACGAACACCGGCGTGCGCTTGCCCGCCGCGGCAAACGGCGCGGCGCGCGTCAGTTCCGCCAGCTCGCGGTAGCATTCGAAATAACCGTGCGCTGCCGAGCCGCGCGCATGCACCACCCGTTCGGGAATGCGCTCGTGGTCGAAGTGCGTGATCTTCTCGCGCAGGATGAAGTCTTCCAGCAGCGCGGGGCCGCGCAAGCCGGCCTTCAGGGAATTCTGGTTATCGGCAACCGGCACGCCCTGGTTGGTGGTGAGCGGCTGGCCGCCGGCGTCGGTACGGACCCGGTCGAGCGGGCCGTTGTTGGGATTATCGCCCTGCGGCGGCATGCCGGCGCCCGCCTTGGGCGAGGCATTGCCTTCGCTGGCGGTGGCGGCAGTCTCCATCGGATCCGCGGGACTGGCGTTGGCGCCGGCGGGCGGGACGCCCGCGCCGTGCTCCGCGGCCTTGTTGACGTTGTAGGGAAATTGCGCGGCCAGTCCGGCGCCGCGTTTAGCCGGGTCAGGTTTGGTCGTGGGCACGGCACGCTCCCCGGCTCAATGCTTGCGCGAACCGAGCAGCTTGGAAACGGCGTAGCCTGCGGCCAGTGCAACCAGCAGCGACTTGCCGGGGCTCTGGCGCACGTAATTGCGGCCGGATTCGGCGAAGCGCTTATAGGCAGCGTTCAACTGGTCGCCTTTGGCGCCCACCTGGTCGGTGATACTAGTGATGTTGTCGGCGACTTTATCAATCGTGCTGTGCATGCCGGCGCGCAGGTCTTTGGCCGGGTTGTCGCTGCGGGTGATGTTGTTGTCCATGATTGGGTCCTCATCGTTCAGGTTGCAGTGGAAGGGTCAAGATAAGGCTGCACGCCTGCATCCACCGTGCGCCACCTAACGATGTGCGCCTGCGATTTCTGGCAACCTGAGGTTGTCCCTGTTGAAAGGTGCAGCGTGATTCCTATCGACCCTGTCACGAGCGCCACCACGGTCACGCCGGCAACGCTGGGAGACCGTGTAGCGCCTGCCGCAGCTACTCCGTCGCCCGCCAATACGACGCCTTCGGTGTCCTCGCTTGGGCTATTCCTGTCCAACCTGGTGCTGGCGCAGCGGCGCTTGCGCGAGCTGGCAGCGTCGGGTGGCGATGCAGCGGCATTTGCAGCAGCGGCCCGGCAGGTGGTGGAGAACATGAATGACAACGCTCCCGCCACCCTGGCGGCCGTGCTGACTTCGCAACAGGCTGCGCTTGGGCAAGCAGGAATCAACGTTGCCAGCGGCGGTACGCTGTCGGCGGACGACGGCGCGCTGGCTGCTGCATTCAATGCGGCGCCGCAGCGCGCCATCGCGGGACTCGGCGCCGCTGTCGGAGCCGTGGCCGACGCTGCCGCCACCACCCAGCCTGACGCCGCTGCATTGGCACTGGCAGGCGCCGAGGACACCGGGGCGACGGCGTCCCCCAACCTGGCAGACCTTGCGACTCAGCAGCGTATTGCTGCTGAACAGGCGGCCGAGACACGGCGCATTGCCAGCGAGGCGCTGGCCGCCAATCAACTGGAAGATACCCAGCAGCAGCGTGCTGCCGAGGCACAGGCCGCGGAAACGCGGCAATTGCAAAGTACCCGGGAAGAAGACCTGGCCGCCCAGGCGTTGGCCGACCGCCTCGACGCCGCACGCCGCGCCGCCCTGCTGGAAGCGGAAGCCAACCAGCTCGGCCGTACCCAGGCCGAACGCGCGGCAGCCGACCGTCTGGATACCGCGCGCCGCCTGGTCGCCGAGCAAGCCGAAACTGCAGAAGCGGAAGAACTGGTCGCCGCCCGGCTGGCACTGGCCCGCCAGCAGGCTGCCAGCACTGCCAATGCCTCGCCTCAAGGCACTGCCGCCGGCAGCGCCCAGCCCGGCCAGGCCGGCACCACGGCAGGCCTCCCCAATCCCACGCTGACGGTGACGGTTGGCGAAGCTGTTCCACCGGCGCAGGCCGGTGCAACCGGGAACGCCGCAGCAAGCGCCAACGCAGCCCCAACGCCAACGCCAGAACAGCGTGCGACAGCTGCCGCGCAAGAACTACGGGCCGAACAAGCCGCGACCAACGCCACACGCACGCGACAGGCACAAACTGACGCCACGGCGGCCCAGGCAAGGCGCACCGCCGATGAAAACGAGCGCGCCTTGGCCGCTGCCACAACTGACGCACTTTCCCTGCAAGAC
This sequence comes from uncultured Duganella sp., assembly GCA_946482635.1. The sequence continues at coordinate 20,521 of CAMLSG010000062.1, read as the reverse complement.
CGCCTGACCGCCCAGCGCCTGGAAGAAGCCCGCGACACCGCACGCGATGTAGCTGCTGAGCAAGCTGCAGACCTTCTCGAGGCCCGCCGCCAAGCCTTGCGCGAAGCCCAGGCTGCTGCGCAAGCTGCTGCCACCTTGACCAGCAACGCTGCCATTGCCCCGCCGGGAGCCCCGCCCAACCCGGCGGCCGCGGGCGTACCGGCCGCGCCGCCTGGCGCCGTCCCGCCAGGCAACACCGCGATCCGCCCGCCGGAGGCGGCGGTCAGCGCGGCCGGTCCGCAAGTCAGCGGGGCAACCGCAAGCGGCATTGCCACCGGCCCTGGACCGGGCCCCGCCGCGGGCACTGGCATTGCCCAGCCGGGCGCGACCACGGCCGGCGCAAGCGCTGCTGCCGCCGCGGCGCAAGAAGCCGGCGCAGCTGCCGCCTTGGCTGCCGAGGCAGCGCGCCGCGCCGCCGCGCCCACTTCGCCGCAAGCGCAACGCCTGCAAGCCGCCGACCCTGCGATTGCCGCCGCCGTGGCGGCCTACCGCACCGGCGATATCGCTGCCGCAGCCGGTCGCCCGCCAGCCGCCGCCCCCGCCATCGAACCGGTACCCGCCCCGGTAGCCGTGCCAGCCACCACCCCGGTAGCTCCCGTCCAGTCGCGCCCCGTTCAGCGTTCAGCAGAATCGGCTGCGGGCCGCAATGCCGGCGCCGGTGGACAGCCGGGCAACAGCCCCGGCAGCGGTGCTGCTGGCGCCGGGACGCCGGGCGAAGGCGCGCTGGCTGGCGGCGCGCGCGGCGGCCGGGCCGCTCCCGCTACACCCGCTACACCCGCTGCTCCGCCAGCGCCAGGCGCCCCGGCAGCGCCGGCTCCGGGCAGCCGGATTGACAACAATGCTTGAATGTAAAGGTGCGTTGCTCAAGCACACCAACTGAGCTGTATCGTGCTAGCCCTCCGCGTCAGCCAGCCGCATAATCAGCTGCATGAGTTCCGCCATCCGCCGCCGCCTGCTGCGCACCGTCCCCCTGCTGCTGGCCAGCGCCCTCGGCATGTCCGCCCGGGCCGAGCCGCAGCCGATCACGCTGATTGTCGGTGAAGCGCTGGACCCGAACGGGAAAGTCAAACCGCTGCGCGCCTGGCAGCAAGAGCTGTTCGGCTACCTGGAGGCTGAACTCGGCGTGAAGTTCCAGCTCCGCATGTATCCCTGGGCGCGCGCCGAACGCAATGCCCGCAACGGGGCCGGCCTGGTATTCGGCCTGCCCAAGAATCCGGATCGGTTGCGCGACCTGCACTACAGCGAACCGGTCGCCAGCAATACCTTGTGGATCGTCACCCGCAGCGACGCCACCTTTGCCTTCGAATCGCTGGCCGACCTGAAAGGCAAGACCGTCGGCGCCATCCACGGCTATGGATACGGCGAAGAATTCGAACAATCGCGTAACAAATTGTTTCGTGTGGAAGACGACATCCCTTCCCGGGCCATACGCCTGCGGCGCCTCCTGCTGAAGCGGGTGGACGCTGTGCTGCTTTTCCAGCCTGACTGGCAGAATGCGGCAGAAGTGGAAGCCGAATTGCGCGCCTTCGCCGCCCCGCTGGCAAGGGAACTGCAGCTGCCGCCGGGGCTGACGCTCAGTGTACTGCCGCGCCCCGTGCAGGCCGAGAACCAGCAATACTTCGCTATTTCAAAGGGCAAGGACGACGGCCTGATCGAACGCATCAACGCCGCCCTCGCCAAGCAGCAAAAGCGCGCCTCCCTCGCCAGGCCTCCCCGGGCTTCATGATGCGCTGCGGCTTGCCGCGCCGCCCGGATTGTGGATAATCACGCCATCGACAACCAAGGGAGACCCTTCGATGAAGCTGAAGCACTCGGTAAGCGCAGTGGCGCTGCTGGCAATGGCCGCTGGCGCCTGCGCGCAGGACGTGGTGGTAAAGATCGGCCATAGCGGCCCACTGTCCGGCGCACAAGCGTTTTCCGGCAAGGACAACGAAAACGGCGCCCGCCTGGCCGTCGAAGAGCTGAACGCCAAGCCAATCACCGTCGGCGGCAAGAAGATCAAGTTCGAACTGATGTCGGAGGACGACCAGGGCGACCCGAAAGCCGGCGTCTCCGCCGCGCAGAAGCTGGCCGATGCCGGCGTCAAATACGTGGTCGGCCCGTACAACTCCGGTGTCGCCATTCCAGCCTCGCGCATCTATAACGAAGCCGGCGCCCTGATCGCTCCGGTGGCAACCAACCCGAAGTTAACGCAACAAGGTTACAAGGGAATCTTTCGCATCAACGCCAGCGACACCCAGCTCGGCTCCAAGATGGCGCTGTATGCCGCCAATGAGCTGAAGGTCAAGAATGTCGCCGTGATCGACGACCGTACTGCCTTCGGCCAGGGGCTGGCGGAAGAATTCAAGAAGCAGGCGCGCACTTCCGGCCTGCAGGTTGCCGGCCACGAATACACCACCGACAAGGCGGTCGACTTCACCGCCATCCTGACCAAGCTGAAATCGAAGAACGTGCAGGCCGTGTTCTTCGGCGGCTACGCGCCGCAAGGCGCTCCGATGGCGCGCCAGATGAAGCAGCTGGGCATCCAGGCCAAGCTGCTGGGCGGCGACACCATCTGCACCGCGGAGATGGGCAAGCTGGGCGGCGACGCAGTCGGCGAGAACGTGCTGTGCGCACAAGGCGGCGCGTTGCTGGAGAAAGCTGCTTCCGGCCCTGCCTTCAAGGCCAAGTTCAAGAAGCGCTTCAATGCCGAACCTGATGTCTATGCATCGGCCTACTACGATGCAGTGCTGATGTACGCCGCCTCGATGCAGAAGGTGAACTCGATCGATCCGGCCAAAGTCGGCGCCGATATTTCCGCCGGCAGCTACAAGGGCGTATCCGGCACTTACGCCTTCGATGCCAAGGGCGACATGAAGTCCTCGCCAGTGACCATCTTCAGTTTCAAGAACGGCCAGCCGGCCGCCATCGCAAGCTACTGAGAAGCACCCGCTTCGCCTGCGGCCGGCCGGATGCAGCCGGCCGCAGTTCCCAACTGTCGCAAATCTTCCACTGTGACAATTGGAGGATTTATCGCGCAATTTCGCGGCTAGACTCCTTCCTGTAGTTGCTGCACGGCCACCCCGGCCGCGCCATCTTGGCAACTCGTCAATCGGCCCTGCTTCCGCCGACACCTGCAATTCCAGACACATTGACTGCGAGCCGCATCCGCTGCCGGATTGCCTTCGCTCGCCTGCCGGACGAGGAAACCATGGCACATCCGACCGAACACTCCGAAGTACTGGCCTTCCACCTTGGTGCGGAAGAATTTGGCATCGACATCCAGGCCGTGCGCGAGTTGCGCGGCTATGGCGCGGTGACGCGCCTGGCCAATGCACCGGATTTCCTGAAGGGCGTGGTCAACCTGCGCGGCCAGATCGTGCCAATTGTCGACCTGCGCCTGAAGCTCGGCATGGGCGAAGCCAGCTATAACGAATTTACCGTGGTGATCGTGCTGGCCGTCGGCAGCCAGCAGGTCGGCATTGTCGTCGACAGCGTGTCCGACGTGGTCAGCCTGCAGGCCGAACAGGTCAAACCGCCGCCCACCGGCGGCCGCAACTTGCGCCAGGACTACCTGACCGGCATCGCTACCGTGGACGAGCGACTGCTGCAACTGACCGACCTGTCCACGCTGCTTGCCGATGTCATTGCTTCCGCCCCGCTTCCGCAGGCGGCATGAACCCAACTCGTGGAGAGACCCAGATGAAACTGCATCAGATGAAAGTCGGCACCCGCTTGCTCAGCGGCTTTGCCATCATTGCCCTGGTAGGCGCCCTGGTGGCCGGCATTGGCATTGTGAACATGAGCAAGATGAACGCGATGGGCGAGCGTGTCTACGAGCGCGAATTGCTGGGCCTGTCGTATATCAAGGAAGCCAATATCAACCTGGTATTCATTGGCCGCTCCCTGCGCGGTTTGCTGCTGGCCTCCAGCGAGCAGGAACGCGACAAATACCTGGCCCGCATCGAAACCGGCCGCAGCGAGATGCGCGCCAACCTGGCCGAAGCTGACAAGCGCTTCTTCTCGCCGCAGGGGCGCGAGCTGCTGGCCAAGCTGAACAGCGAACTGGAGGCTTACGACAAGGGCGTGCAGGAAGCGATGCGCCGCGCGCGGGCCGAGCCGCTGCAGGAAAATCGCGAGCTGGTGAACTACGTGCTGGGCTCGATGGCCAGCATTTCCAACTCGGCCGATGACCGCATGTCGGAACTGGCGCGCATGAAGGAGAAAAACGCTGCCGAGGCCGCACGCGCCTCGGTCGACCTGTACCAGTCGAGCCGCAATTTCATGATCATGCTGGTCGCCGGCAGCGCGCTGATGGGGCTGGGCCTGGGCGCCTGGATCACACGCGGCCTGCTGCGGCAGCTGGGCGGCGAACCCGCCGATGCCGCAGCGATAGCCGAACGCATTGCCGGCGGCGACCTTGCGGTCGACATCCGCACCAAACCAAACGACAAGTCGAGCATGCTGTTTGCCCTGGGCCGCATGCGCGACAGCCTGGCGCAAATCGTGGGCCAGGTGCGCAGCGGCACGGAAACCATCGCCACGGCCACCCAGCAGATCGCCGCCGGCAACCAGGACCTGTCCTCGCGCACCGAACAGCAGGCCGGCTCGCTGGAGGAAACCGCCTCGTCGATGGAAGAGCTGACTTCCACCGTGCGCCAGAATGCCGACAATGCGCGCCAGGCCAACCAGCTGGCCGCCTCGGCGTCGGAGGTGGCGACGCGCGGCGGCGCCGTGGTGGCGCAGGTCGTCGATACCATGGGCGCCATCAACGAAGCCTCGAAACGGGTTGTCGATATTATTTCGGTCATCGACAGCATCGCCTTCCAGACCAATATCCTGGCCCTGAATGCTGCGGTGGAAGCAGCGCGTGCCGGCGACCAGGGACGCGGCTTTGCCGTGGTGGCGAACGAAGTGCGCACGCTGGCGCACCGCTCCGCCGACGCGGCCAAGGAAATCAAGGCGCTGATCGAGAACTCGGTGGCCTGCGCGGAAAGCGGCAGCAAACTGGTGGACCAGGCCGGCCGCACCATGGACGAAGTGGTGGCCAGCATTGCCAGCGTGAGCGATATCATGGCGGACATTTCGGCCGCCAGCGCCGAGCAATCGACCGGCATCGACCAGGTCAACCAGGCCATCTCCGAGATGGACCATGTGACGCAGCAGAATGCTGCGCTGGTCGAGGAAGCTGCCGCCGCGGCTGAATCGCTGCAGTCGCAGGCCAGCCAGTTGTCCGAACTGGTGGCGGTGTTCACCTTGCACAAGGCGGCAACCAGTGCCGCCATCACGGTGGCTGCCGCACCGCAGCGCATCAAGGCTGCCCGCCCGGCGCCCGCAGCAAAATCCACCACCCGCACAGCCCTGCCGCAACCTGCGCCCCGCCAGCACGCTATTCCCCCGCGCGCCCGCAGCAAAGCAGCCGTGGTGCAGGATGGCGCATGCGAATGGGCGGAGTTCTGAAGCCTGGGCCTAGTCCGGGACAGAGCCTGACGCAGGGCCGACGCCGATGCCCCGCGCAATGCCTGTGGCTGCGGCAGGCGCGTGCATTGTTGCGGCGGCCCACACACTGTCGGCCGGAGCGCTGCGGGCACGGCGATAGGCTAGTCGCGCGCTGCAAGCGAGGAGCAGCGCCAGCACCAGTGCCGTCGCATCGACCGCTACTGCACCCAGGCTGCCATGTGCCCACATGCCCAGCGACGGAAATGCCACCGCAACCAGCGACGTGGCTGGAATTGCGGCGCCCAGCAAGGCGCAAAATGCCAGCAACTCAACGCCAGCCCGCGCTGCGCCGCGCCAGAACGCCCAAGCCACGCAGGCCAGGAACACGCCGTAATACGCCGTCATCAGAGTGACGTTCAGGTTGGCGGCGGAGGCATGCAGCCATTTGGCCGCCAGCAGCGCTGCGGCGACACCGGCCACGCTGCCCAGGCAGGTGCCTACCGTGGCCGCCGCCAGCAATACCGTGCGGCGCGGCTGCTGCGGCAAGTCCATCGCGCCGCGCAACTGGTTCTTGCGCCGCTTCTCGACCCACAGCAAATTCCCCGAATAGAACAGGAAGGCGCCGGACAGGCCGAACACGAAATAAATCCAGCGCATCCAGTCGCCGCCGAAGCTGCCGAAATGCAGCGAGAAGAACGGCGCCACGATGCTGCTCCAGGTGTCGCTTTTGGTCGGCAGCATGCTCGTGTTCAGCACCTTGCCGCTGTAAGGGTCCAGCAGCACAAAGCCCGACACCGCACCGCGCACCACATAGCCGTCGTGAGCAACCCCGGCGCGCACCAGCGGGCGCTTGCTTTCCACGTCCATGAACAGCAGCTCGGTCACGTCGAATCCCGGCGCTTCCTGCTGCACCCGCCGCACCAGCTCACTGGCTGGCATCAGTTGCGCCACGTCGCCCGGCGCTGGCGGTCCGGCTGGCCGCACCCACATCTTGCGCTCGCCGTACACCACGTGCTGCAGGCCGTCGTAGAACTGGTCGTGGAAGGCAAACACAATCACCGTCAGGCTGATCACGATATGGAAAGGCAGGCTCGCAATGCCGATCACATTATGCGCATCAAGCCAGAAGCGTTTGCGGTTCTTGCCCTTGCGCAGGGCGAAGAAGTCTTTCACCAGCGTCGGCAGCAGCAGGATCACGCCCGACACCAGTGCCAGGAAGTACAGCACGCCCGCCACGCCCATCAGGTAGACACCAAGGTATTCATCGCCCAGGGTGCCCGGCACGCCGCCGGTACGATGCAGCATGTCCACCAGCTCGCCGAACAGCGAAGGCCGGACTTCCTGTGCGAGCAGTTGGCTGTTTGCATCGAGCGAAGCCTGCCAGCGCATGGCATCGAGATGCAGCTCGCGCCCGCCCTCGCCTGTGCTCCAGGTCACCGGTGCCGGGTTGGCCTCGTCGCGCTGCATGTGCAAGGTGAACTCCTTGCGCGCCGCCGGATGCTGTTGCAGCACCTGGCGTACCACCGCATCCATCTGTTGCGGCGCCAGCGCCGCCACCGGCGCGGAAGGCGCACTGACCCAGCGCTCCAGCGGCTGCTTGAACATCGTCAGCGCACCGCCAAAGAAGCCGATGAACAGCAGCATGCCGGCGCAGATGCCGGTCCAGGTGTGCAGCGACTGGTAGACGCGCAAGATCTCGCTACGAATCTTCACCGTTCACCCCCTCACATAAAACAGCAAGCCATACGCCGCCATATTCGCGCCGCCCAGCCACAACACGGCGCGCAGGCCGGTGCGGAACAGGTAGACGGTGGAAAACACCGCCATCCACACCGGCGCCATCATCCACATCACGAACTGCGACTTTTCACGCGCATCGATGCCGCCCGGCCCGAGCCAGGCAAACAGCCCGGCCACCGCCAGCGCCAGGGTGCCGCCGAGGAAGGCGCCGGCAAAGGTCTTGCTCCACCAGTCGGGTTTCATGGCCGCCCTTTCAGCAAAGTGGTAAACGGCAGCAGGCTGAAAAACAGCATGCTGGCGACGATCCACGCCAGCACGGCCGCCAGCGGCGACAGCACGATGCAGGCGCAGCCCAGCGCGAGTCCCAGGGCCAGCACGCCGGCGGCGCGCCCCAGCGGCCCTATTGGCTGCGCCAGCCAGCCCTGGTGCCGGTGGCTCAGGTACAGCAGCAGGCAGCCGGCGACATCCAGTATCAGGAACAGGATCATGCTCAAAAGCCGTAAGTGGCGCTGACGTAGTAATTGCGCCCCAGTTCAAAGAAGCTGAAGTCCTTGCTCTTCTTCGCCAGGTCGACATCGGTCAGGTTCTTGACGCCTGTGCGCAGCGTCCAGTGCTTGCCTGTCCTGGCCGACAGGCCCAGGTCGACCCGGGTGTAGGCCGGCAGTTCCTTCCCGGAGTAGAACTGCTTGCCTGTGTAGTGCGCCGACAGGGAGCCTTGCACGCCTGGTACGGCGGTGTAGGTCAGGCCAATGCGCGCCGTATTTTCTGGGCGGTTATCCAGCACCGTCCTGGCGCCTTTTTCGTTGATGTAGTCCGCATTCAGGTGCGTGAAATTGCCCGACAGGGAGAGCGATGGCAGCAACTGCACGCTGGCTTCCAGCTCCAGGCCTTTGGTCCGGGCTTGTGCCATATTGACCCAGCGGCGTGCATTGGCGAGGGGATCGTAGATTGCCACGATCATGTCGTCCACGTCGTTCTTGAACACCACGGCCGTCAGGTCCCAGCCTTTTTGGTGCAGCTCGAAGCCCGCTTCGTAATTGACGCTGGTCTCCGGCGACAGGTCCGGGTTACCGCCGAGGAAACAACTGCCGCCGCAGCTGACGATGCGGTACTCAGGGCTCAACTGGTAGGCGTCCGGTGCCTTGAAGGCCTTGCTGACGCCGCCCTTCACGGTCAGCACATCGTTAGCCTGCCACACCAGGTAGCTCTTGGGCGAGAAATGGTTGCCGAACACGCTGTGGTTGTCCAGGCGGCCCGCGAGCGTCAGGCGCCAGTCCTCCGCCAGCGCCAGCTCGTCTTCCATGAAGAAGGCCTTGCTGTCCGTGCTGACCTTGCCGGTATCGAGATAGCTGGCGCGGTCGCGGATCACCTGGCGGCGCAAGTCGATGCCGGCCGTCAGCGCATTGATGCCCAGCGTCGTGTTGCCGTAAAACTTGGCGTAGGTATTGTCTTCTTTCAACGTGCGCTGCTGCGGTGCGTTGTAGCGCGTGTTGAAGTCGTCGATCTGCGCGCTTTCACGCGTGAGATAGGCGGTAGTGCTGCCCCAGTCCCAGGAGGCGCGGTGGGTCAGGCCATAGGTCTCGCGTTCGATCTTCTGCTCGCGGATATCCTTCGACTCGAAGTCGTATTCCGGGTAGTAGGCGTAGAAATACATGGCGCGCGGGCGCTTGTCCCGGTTGTAGCCAAGGTCGAAGTCCAGCGACTGGTTGTCGGACAGCTGCCAGGTCAGGGTGCCGGTCAGGTTGGCGGCCTTCTTTTCTTCCAGGTGCGCGGTGCGTGTCTTGTCGCTGCCCGGCGCACCGTACCACGGATCGCGGTCATACCATTCGCCGCCCACGGCCAGGCTGACCTTATCGTTCAGGGCGCCCGAGGCATTGGCGCCAATGCGATACTGCTTGCCGTCGTAACCGCTGTCGACCACGCGGTACTCGCCGCTGATGCTGCCCTTCCACTGCTTGCCGGCCGGCCAGGTGATGATGTTGATCACGCCGCCGATCGCATCGGAGCCGTACAAGGCGGCCATCGGTCCGCGCACGATTTCCACGCGCTTGATGCTGGACAGCGGAATGGAGCTGAAATCGAAATCGCCGCCGCGCCACAGGGCGCCGCCGGACGACACGCGCTTGCCGTTCACCAGCATCAGGGTGTACTTGCCGCCCAGGCCGCGGATGCGGATCTCGTCGCGCCCGCTGTCGTCGGTCTGGTTGTTGACGCCCACGCTTTCGCGCAGCAGGTCAGCCAGGCCGTTGACCGGCGACCTGGCGATATCCTCCGCCGTAATCACGGTGGTAAATGCCGGTGCGCCAGCCACCGTGTGGGCACGCATCGAAGCTGTGACCACCACCACGTTGCCGTCGGAGATAACGCCGGCCTCATCGGCTAGCGCAGGAAGACCCAGTGCGGCCAGGCTGGCCGCGATGATTGTTTTCTTAATGGACATGACAGGGGTGAATTATTTATTGAACGCAAATGATAATCATTCGTATTCATTGATGCAAGGTTGGCAATGCAAAATAATTATCCCAAGTCAATTTTTACGGCTACCATCCGTGCATGGACCAAATGCACCTGATGAATGTCTTCGTCGCCGTGGGAGAGCAGGAAAGCTTTGCCGCGGCATCCCGCAGCCTGAACATGTCGCCGGCCGCGATCACGCGCGCAGTTGCCGCGCTGGAGGAAAAGCTGGGCGCACAACTGCTGCAGCGAACCACGCGCAACGTCCGGCTGACCGAAGCGGGCCAGCGCTACCTTGATGACTGCCGCAACATCCTCGCCAGCATCGAGGAAGCCAACGATGCGGCGGCGGGTGTCAATTCGGCGCCGAAAGGGAACCTGTCCGTCACCGCCTCTGTCCTGTTCGGGAAGAACTTCGTGACGCCTTGCATCGTGCAGTTCCTGCAGCAGTATCCTGATGTCGACGTCACCGCCTACTTTCTCGATCGCGTGGTCAACCTGATCGAAGAAGGCATGGATGTCGCCGTGCGGCTCGGCCCCCTGCCCGACTCCAGCATGAAGGCGCTACGCGTCGGCCGGATGCGCCGCGTGCTGTGCGCTTCGCCCGAGTACCTCGCCAGGAACGGCGTGCCCCAACATCCTGAAGAACTGCTGCAGCATACGATTATCGCCGCCAGCAATATCACGCCGCGTGTCGAGTGGAAGTTCGGCAAGGGCGAGGATCCGCTGACGGTCCGCATGAAGCCGCGCTTCACCGTCACCAGCAACGACGCCGCCATCCGCGCCGCCGTGGACGGCCTGGGCATCTGCCGCCTGCTGTCCTACCAGATGGCCGACGAACTGGCGGCCGGCCAACTGAAAATAATCCTCCCGGAATTCGAGGAGGAGCCGTGGCCGGTGCATATCCTGCACCGCGAAAGCAAGTACGGCTCCTCCAAGGTCCGCAAGTTCATCGACCTGCTGGCGCAGCATTTGCGGACGCACCCGCACCTGAACTGAGTTTGCCGAGGAAGGCCCCGGTGATGGCGGCGACATCCTCCAGTCTTGTATCCATCACAAAGTGCCCGCCATCCAGGATATGCACTTCGGCTGAAGGATTGTCGCGCTTGAAGGCCTGTGCGCCCGGCACAGTGAACGCCAGGTCATGCTTGCCCCATACCACCAGCGTCGGCAGCTGGCGCTGTTTCAGCCAGGCCTGCCATTCCGGATACGCCGCCAGGTTGTGCTGGTAGTCGTAAATCAGGTCGGCCTGGATGCGCGCCTGGCCAGGGCGATTGAGATAGGCATATTCATCCATCCACAAATCCGGATCGTAGGCTTCGATTGCCGGATCGCTGCCGATATGGCGTGCCCGCGTCGCCGCTACTGACTGGTGCACGGCGATGACCTCCTTCTCATGCGCCGCGCGGTCCGCCCAGAACGGCTTGCGCTTGGCCCACATCGCACCCAGGCCATCCTCGTACACATTCCCGTTCTGGAACACCAGCGCCTGCACCGATTGCGGCCGGGCCAGCGCCATGCGCATGCCGACCGGAGCGCCGTAATCCTGCATCAACAGCACATAGCGTTGCGCGCCGACCGCGTCGGTGAACTTTTGCATCACCGTGGCCAGGTTGTCGAAGGTGTAGGCGAACTTCGCAGGATCCGGCGCATCGCTGTTGCCGAAGCCGGGATAGTCCGGCGCAATCAGGTGATAGCGGTCGCCCAGCTTGCGCAGCAGGCCGTCGTACATGCGGGAGGAGCTTGGCACGCCGTGCAGCAGCAGGACGGTCGGTTTGCTGGCGTCGCCGGCTTCACGGTAGGCGATATTGACACCGTCCACGGCCACGGAGCGATAGGCGACCGGGGCGGCTTGCGCTGCTCCGGCAAGTGCGATGGCGGCTGCGGCTACGAATGTTTTCATGTTGTTCTCCAGTGGATTGTCGATGGCCCCACTCTATCGGTCCTCCCAAGCTGGCGGAACGGCGTCCAGCGAAATGGATTGTTTCGCTGCGCGTAGTTCCGGCGGAGAGGGCCGCTTCCTACAATCCATCCCATCCAAACCACTTTTGAAGGAAGCGAACATGAAAACCACCCGCATCGCCGCATCCCTGGCCCTGGCTTTTGCAACCGCCACCGCATCCGCTGCCGGCACAGACGTGAACTACCGCACCGTAAAGGTCGATGGCGTTAACATCTTCTATCGCGAAGCCGGGCCGAAGGATGCGCCAACCGTCCTGCTGCTGCATGGTTTCCCTACCTCGTCCCAGATGTTCCGCAACCTGATTCCGCAGCTGGCCGACCGCTATCACGTGATCGCCCCGGACTATCCGGGCTTCGGCCAGAGCGATGCGCCGGCCGTCGGCAAGTTCACCTACAGCTTCGACAACCTGGCGAACGTGGTCGACAAATTCACTACTGCGGTTGGCGTTTCGCAGTACGCCTTGTATGTGCAGGACTATGGCGCCCCGATCGGTTTCCGCCTGGCTGCCGCCCACCCTGAGCGCGTATCCGCCATCGTGGTCCAGAACGGCAATGCCTACACAGAGGGCATCGACAATCAATTCTGGGCGCCGTTCAAGGTTTATTGGGCCGACAAGACCGAAGGGAATGCAGCCAAGCTGAAGCCGTTCTTCGAGATTGGCGCGACCAAATGGCAGTACACGCACGGCGCGCGCGACGCAAGCAGGATCAGTCCCGACGCATGGACTGTGGACCAGGCCTACATGGACCGCCCCGGAAACAAGGACATCCAGCTCGAACTGTTCTACAGCTACGGCAGCAACCCGGCGCGCTATCCGGAGTGGCAAGCCTATTTCCGTAAACACCAGCCGCCGATGCTGATCACCTGGGGCAAGAACGACCAGATCTTCCCCGCTGCCGGCGCTGCGCCCTACCTGCGCGACCTGCCGAAAGCCGAGCTGCACCTGCTCGACACCGGCCACTTCGCCCTCGAGGAGGACGGCGAGCAAATCGGCAAGCTGATGCGCGACTTCCTGGCGCGCAAGGCCAAGTAGCTTTATGCAGGTTCCTGCGCACGATTGAACATAAGTGCAAGTGATTAAATGCCTTTTTGGTATTTAATTCGGCCATGGCGATAATGCCAAGAAGCGATCTTTGCAGCGCAACCGGTGAGGCCCACCAGGCCAGCCGGTTGCTTCGCACAATCGCGCCACACTTCCAGAGAAATTGAATGTCGCTAGACACTGCTTTAAAGAACTTTGCTGACGCTTTTGCCGCCTACTCCGCGAATTTCGGAACGATCGAGTATCGCGTATTCCAGCCAATCGTTGAACCGATTCCAATTGGACCAGCCCTACAGGAATACTTTGGGAGGCTGCGTTTGAGCGACAAACCACAGGTAGGTGGGCGGCTCTTGCTCATGTTGTTCACGCTTGATGATCTTGAGACTTGCCAGCACGGATGGCGCTGGATACGAAAAAATGGTGGCCCGGTCATCGAAGACCCGACCTGGAACAAGCACTGGATCGTCATCGCCGACCGCCATGGCGATGCGATCGTTGTTGATGACAGTACCGCCGGCGGCGTGGTCACTGGCCACATTGGCTCATATAAGGTGAAGATTGCCGACGATCTCGCGAGTTTTTTCCAAGTCATGGCCGAGGCTATCACGCTCGAGGCGGGCACCTTCAATTATGAGGTGTACGACGAAGACTTTAACCCCATTCCCGAGTTTCTCGATGCAGTCAGTGCCAATGCACGCCACGTGCTTGGCCCTGATGGCGAGGCAGGTTTCATGGAATTCTTTTTCGGCTAAGCGCACAATTCATTGCTCCATCGCCCCGCGAAGGATGCAACTCTTGCTACTGTAGCGCTTCGTTTTTCCTTAACCTGAGCTTCCACCCCCATGACTGAGTACTTTAAATCTATTTCGGACCTGATAGCAGGATTAAAAAGACTAAAGCCGGAAGCATGGATTCACACGGATATGGAAGTTTGGCGGTCAAGCCCACAAAAGGCGGACTTTCATTATTTGCCTTGGGATTACATGGAAAGCCTGGAAGACGATGAGGTCTTTGTAGACGATGATGGCTTGGAGCTTCCACTTGTTTTGAGAGATAAGAACTTGAAGGAATGGATGCTTGTTAATGTCCTTACGCGTATCTCGAATTCCATTAATTGGAAGATCGAGGGTTCGCAAGAATTCATTGACAAAGTCAACTATTACCTTGAATTCGACACCTTTAGGCGGTAAAAAAGACGGCCCGGGACATATCAAGCTGATCGCGGTGTCGTCGCAGTAACGGGAAGTAACGCAGCACCAAGCGCGTTTGAGTTGAATCAAACGGGCGCTTGGTGGCATGGCGAAAATGATAGGATCATTTGAGGAGCCGCCATGGATGTTACGCCACCACCAGAGCTCGCTGACCACGAAGAGCGCCTGAACAAGCTGGAGAACGCAATGGTCAATCTTTCATGCGAATTGAAGGCGCTACGTGCGCATATGGATTGTCGATTCAAGGAGATCGAAACGCAAATCGAGACCGGATTGAATTCGCTCCGCCTTGAGTTGCGAGCAGAGTTCGAGGCAAAGCTGCACGAAGCCGTAGAAAAACTGCATGCTCGCATGGACGCACAGCATCATCAAACTATAGCGATTCAAGTCGCGATTTTCTTAGCCCTGATTGCACTGTTCGCCCAGCGCTAAACGAAAAAACCCTGCCAGATCAATGACCTGACAGGGTTTTATACGTCCTGGTGCCGGAGAAGAGAATCGAACTCCCGACCTTCTCATTACGAATGAGCTGCTCTACCAACTGAGCTACACCGGCAAAGAGCCCGGATTATAACAAACAAACTTGCGCGTTTGCTAGTATCAGGGCGCCATCATTGCAAAAATTACACGGATTCCTGGTGGTAGCTGGTAACCAGTGCCACTTCGTCGCGGGAACCGAGGAAGACTGGCACGCGCTGGTGCAGTTTCTCAGGCTGGATGTCGAGGATGCGGCGCTTGCCGTCGGTGGCCATGCCGCCGGCCTGTTCGACGATGAAGGACATCGGGTTCGCTTCGTACATCAGGCGCAGGCGGCCTGGCTTGCTTGGATCTTTCAGGTCGGCCGGGTACATGAAGATGCCGCCGCGGTTCAGGATACGGTGCACGTCGGCCACCATGGAAGCGATCCAGCGCATATTAAAGTCGGTGCCGCGCGGGCCGGTGGTGCCTGCCAGCAGTTCGCCGATGTAGCGCTGTACCGGCGCATGCCAGTGGCGCTGGTTGGACGAATTGATCGCGAATTCCTTGGTCTTGGCAGGAATCTGCATATTGCGCTGGGTCAGCACCCACGAACCCATCTCGCGGTCCAGGGTGAAGCAGTTCACGCCATTACCGGTGGTGAGCACCAGCAGGGTCTGCGGGCCGTACAGGGCGTAGCCGGCGGCCACTTGCTTGGCGCCCGGCTGCAGGAAGTCCTGTTCGGTCGGTTCGGTCATGCCGTCCGGTGCCTTCAGCACGGAGAAGATGGTGCCGATCGATACGTTGACGTCGATGTTGGAGGAGCCGTCCAGCGGGTCGAACACCAGCAGGTATTCGCCTTTCGGGTAGCGGTTAGGGATCGGGTGGATGTCTTCCATTTCTTCCGAAGCCATTGCCGCCAGGTGGCCGCCCCATTCATTCGCTTCCAGCAGGATCTCGTTGGAGATCACGTCCAGTTTCTTCTGGACTTCGCCCTGCACGTTTTCGGATTCCAGCGCGCCCAGCACTTCGCCCAGGGCGCCCTTGCCGACGCTGTGGGAAATGGTTTTGCAGGCGCGGCCGACCACCTCGATCAGGAGGCGCAGTTCGGCGGGAATGGAGTGGTGCTGGCGTTGTTCTTCAACGAGGTATTGGGTCAGGCTGATGCGTTTCATTGTTTCCCTAGGTTTGTGCTTAATTAGTTTGCGAGTGCTTTGCTGACCACTTCCATCACGTCATTCGACAGCGGGGTGGCGGCGGCGACTTTCTCCAGCGCGTGGCGCATGTGGACTTGCAGCGCCGGCGCGTAACGACGCCAGCGGTCCATGCTGCGTGCCAGTCGTGCAGCCACTTGCGGGTTCAGGGCGTCGAGCTTGATCACGTGCTCGGCCCAGAATTCGTAGGCGCTGCCGTCGGCGGCATGGAATTGCGATGGGTTCTGGTTGCAGAAGCTGAACAGCAGGCTGCGGGCGCGGTTCGGGTTCTTCAGCGTGAAGGCTGGGTGCTTCATCAGCTCGCGCACCTTGGAGACGTTGGTGTGCGGGGCGGAGCCTTGCATGGCGAACCACTTGTCCACGACCAGCGCTTCGCCCTTGAAGTCTTTGTAGAACGCGTCGAGCTGCTTGCCGGCATCGGCGCCGCTGTGGATCAGGGCGGACAAGGCGGCGGCGCGGTCGGTCATATTGGTGGCGGCAGCGAACTGCTCGCCGGCCAGCTTGGCCGCTTCGGCGTTCGGCTGCACCAGCAGGTAGGCCAGCGCCACGTTCTTCAGGCCGCGCTTGCCGGCCGAGATGGCGTCCGGGCTGTAAGGGCCGGGCGTTGCATTGGCTGCATACACCTGCAGCAGCTCGGCATGCAGCGCAGTGCCAATGGCGTGGCGCACGAACTGGCGCGCGCTGTGGATCGCTTGCGGGTGCACCACTTCCATCTGCTCGGCGATGATGGTTTCCGACGGCAGGATCAGGCATTGCTCGCGGAAGGCGGCATCGAGGTCCTTGTCGGTCAACACCGCGCGCAAGGCGCCGATGTAGGTGTCGTCCAGCTTGAGCGGCTTGTCGTCCAGCACCGCTTGGGTCAGCGACAGCAGGCGTTCCATGGCCAGGCGCTGGCCGGCTTCCCATCGGTTCACCGGGTCGCTGTCGTAGCGGAACAGGTGCAGCAGTTCGTCGTCGGTGTACGGGTATTCCAGTACCACCGGCGCGGAAAAGTCGCGCAGGATGGACGGCACCGGCGCTTCGGCAATGCCTTCGAAGCGGAAGGTCTGTTCAGCCTCGGTCAGCTCCAGTACGCGGGTCGGGATCAGGTCCTTGCCGTCGCGGCCGAGCAGGCCCACAGCCACCGGGATGTGGAACGGCAGCTTGTTGTCCTGGCCCGGCGTGGCCGGGCAGGACTGGCGCAGCGTCAGTTCGTACACCTGCTTTGCGCCGTCGTGGCGGCCGCTGGCGCTGACCACCGGCGTGCCGGCCTGGCTGTACCAGCGCTCGAATTGCTTCAGGTCCCTCTTGTTGGCATCGGCCATCGCGGCGCGGAAGTCGTCGCACTGCACGGCCTGGCCGTCATGGCGTTCGAAATACAGGTCCATGCCCTTGCGGAAGCCTTCGCGGCCCAGCAAGGTCTGGTACATGCGCACCACTTCGGCGCCCTTTTCGTACACAGTCACCGTGTAGAAATTGTTGATCTCGACGAAGGAATCAGGACGCACCGGATGCGCCATCGGTCCCGCGTCTTCCGGGAATTGGGCCTGGCGCAGCGTACGCACCTGGTCGATGCGGGTCACGGCGCGGCCGCTGTCGGTGCCGATCATGTCGGCGCAAAACTCCTGGTCGCGGAACACGGTCAGGCCTTCCTTCAGCGACAGCTGGAACCAGTCGCGGCACGTCACGCGGTTGCCGGTCCAGTTGTGGAAGTACTCGTGGCCCACCACCGCTTCAATGCCGGAATAGTCAACGTCGGTTGCGGTGCGAGGGTTGGCCAGCACGAACTTGGTGTTGAAGATGTTCAGGCCCTTGTTTTCCATCGCGCCCATATTGAAGTCGCTGACGGCGACGATCATGAAGCGGTCCAGGTCCAGTTCCAGGCCCCAGCGCTCCTCGTCCCAGCGAATGGAGTTTTTCAGCGACTCCATGGCGTAGTCGGTCTTGTCGAGGTTGCCCTCCTCCACCCACACCTGCAGCAGCACTTCGCGGCCGGACTTCAGCTTGAACTTTTCTTCCTGGCACACCAGGCGCGCTGCGACCAGCGCGAACAGGTAGGACGGCTTCTTGAACGGGTCTTCCCACTTGGCGTAGTGGCGTCCGTCGCCGAGATCGCCCTCCTCCAGCAGGTTGCCGTTGGAGAGCAGGACAGGATATTGCGCCTTGTCTGCGCGCAGCATCACGGTATAGCGTGCCATCACGTCCGGACGGTCAGGGAAATAGGTGATGCGGCGGAAGCCTTCGGCCTCGCACTGGGTATAGAAACCGCTGCCCGAGGTGTACAGGCCGGAAAGCGTGGTGTTTTCGACCGGGGCGCAGGTGGTTTCGATTTCCAGCAGCACGTTGACCGGCGCATTGCGGATGGTCAGGGTATTGTTGCCAATAATATATTGACCGGGATTCAGCGCCACCCCATTCATGCGCAAGGCAACCAGTTCGATGGCTTCACCGTGCAGCACCAGGTCGCGGCTCTTGCTGTCCGGGTTATGGCGCAGTTGCACGCGGTTGGCGACGATGGTGCAGGCGGGATCGAGGTCGAAGCCCAGTTCCACGGTCTCCACCAGGTAGCTGGGCGGGGTGTAGTCTTTACGATAAATCGTTTGCGGGCTGTCGGTACGCATGGTTTGGGCGAGCGAGGACAAAGAAGGCTATTTTACCAATACCGGGCAAGGCGTACGCCCGATTCTTTTCCGGTGTCCCTCTGGGGGTAACATTCTGTAATAATTAGGTGAAACGCATGTTGCCGGATTAAACTGCCTTATAAGCCTATGAAGGAGTCTTCGCCATGAAAGCGCTAGCCATTTTGGTGGCAGCCACCAGTCTGTTGCTGAGCGGCTGTGCCACTACCCTGCGCAGCAACGTTACGGTCTTCCATGAATGGCCGAGCGACTTGCAGGACAAATCGTATACCTTCGAAACCCCGTCTCCTGGGGAAGATACGCTGGAATACCGCAGCTACCAGAACCTGGTGAGCGGCGAACTGGCCAAGCTGGGCTTCACCCAGGCCGCCAGCACCCGGGACGCCAAGCTGCGCGTCGGCATGCAGTTCAGCACCATCGACCGCCCGGTCAAGGTCCTGACCGCAAGCGATCCGTGGATGTACGGTCCCGGCCCATGGGGTTATTACCCGCGCTGGGGTTACTACCCCTACCGTTACCGCTATTACGGTTTCTATCGTCCTTACTACGACCCGTGGATGTGGGGGCCGATGGAATTCCGCGAAACCATCCAGCATAACTACGACCGCAACCTGCGCGTCACCATCAACAATATGCAGGGCAAGAAGCTGTTTGACGTGACCGTGCAGAACACCAGCCGCAAGCAATCCACGCCGCTGGTCATGCCGGCACTGGTGCAGAGCGCCTTCACCGGCTTCCCTGGCGAAAGCGGAAAGGCCAAGCGCGTCGACCTTGAGCTCCAATAAGCCCACCAAATCGATCGGGCGGTGGTTGCGCGAAGGCGCTTCCACCGCCTTTTTCCGTTCTCCGCGCTGGGAAGGCCTGGCCACCGGGCCGGGCGTCGTCGCGGTCCTGGTGCTGCTGGTGCTGGCGCTGTCTTTACTGTTCCAGCGCCTGTATATCCACGGACCGGCGGTCTTCTACTGGAAGGCCATCGCCTACGGCTGGCTGCCTTTCGCCCTGCTGCCCTTCTATGCGCTGATGACGCGCGGCACCGGGCCGAGCGGGCGCCCCGGTGCGGCGCCGGACCTGGCACTGTTGACTACCCTCCTGCTGGCGCAGATCGTCTGGCTGGAACTGTTTGTCGACCTGTGCTTTGCCGCCATGCTGTATGGCGGATCCGAAGCATGGTCGGTGCGCTACCTGGGACAATGGGGTGCGTGGATCATTTGGGCAATTCCGGTCACGCTGATGATCCTCTCGCAACTGGTGCTGCTGGCGCGCGGCGGGCGCGGTCGGCGCTGGCCGCTGGCGCTCACGGCGAGCATGATGGCAGGCGTGGTGGCGCTGGGCGTGGCCACGCAGCAGCCAGATTTCTGGTACCCGAAAAAGCGGGAAGCCAGCAACGAGGAAGCGTCGCGCTACCTGAAGCTGACCGCGGAATTGATGGAATCGCAGCCGGTACTGCTGTCGCGCCAACTCGCGGGACTGGCGCCGCAGCGCCCCGGCAAGGTCGACATGTACGCGCTGACTTTCGCGCCATACGGCGATGAAGTGTTCCGCCGCGAGAGCCAGATGGTGGCGGACGTGATGTCGCAGCGCTTCGACACTGCCGGCCGCACGCTGCAGTTGGTGAACCATTTCCAGACTGCCGAAAAACTGCCTTGGGCCACAACTGTGAACCTGCAGAAGGCGATCCGCAGCGTGGCACGCACCATGGACAAAAACGAGGACGTGCTGTTCATCTACCTGACTTCGCACGGCGCACGCGAAGGCCAACTGGCAGCGGACTTCTGGCCTTTCGAATTGACCGAGCTGACCCCGTCCATGCTGCGCAAGTGGCTGGATGAAGCGGGTATCAGGAATCGCGTGATTGCAGTCTCGGCCTGTTTCTCGGGCAGCTGGATACCGTCGCTGAAGGACGATGCGACCATGGTGATAACTGCGGCCGACGCCGATCACACCTCCTACGGCTGCGGCTACAAATCGGAACTAACCTTCTTCGGGCGCGCCATGTTTGACGAACAGCTACGCACCCATACGCGCTCTTTCGAACAGGCCCATGCCGCTGCGCGCGAGGTAATCCGCAAGCGCGAAGTCGAGGCGGGCAAGGATGACGGCTATTCGAATCCGCAGATTTCCGTCGGCACCGCGATCCGCGCCAAACTCGCCACCTTTCAGTGAACATAACGGGCAATGAAATAGACGGCTGCTGTCAGGCTGGCCATTGCCCCGTATAGCCGCCAGGTTTGTTTGTGCAGGTCTTCTTTCGTCGCGTAAATCCGGTCCGCGGATTCAATCCATTTCTTGATGCCGGCGATGTCTTCCCGCATGCCGCCAACATCCTCCTTAAGTTGCGCAACGTCCACCTTCAGCTGCGCGACGTC
>CAMLSG010000061.1 GCA_946482635.1 uncultured Duganella sp. | reverse complement strand
AGTTCACCTACTTCCAGCAAGTGGGCGGCCTCGATTGCAAGCCTGTGCTGGGCGAGATCACCTACGGCGTCGAGCGCCTGGCCATGTACCTGCAGGGCGTGGAAAACGTCTACGACCTGGTGTGGACCGAGTGGGAAGAGAACGGGGAGAAGAAGCAGCTGAAATACGGCGACGTGTTCCACCAGAACGAAGTGGAACAGTCCACCTACAACTTCGAGCACGCCAACACCGACCTGCTGTTCGCGCAATTCGCCAACCACGAATCGGAAGCGAAGCGCCTGATCGAGCTGCAACTGACCCTGCCGGCCTACGAGCAGATCATGAAAGCCTCGCACAGCTTCAATATGCTGGACGCCCGCGGCGCCATTTCCGTGACCGAGCGCGCCGCCTATATCGGCCGCGTGCGCAACCTGTCGCGCATGGTCGCCCAGGCCTACTACGAGTCCCGCGAACGCCTCGGCTTCCCGATGGTCGCCAAATAAAAGAATACCGAACATGAATCAGACCCTGCTCATCGAACTGCTGACCGAAGAACTGCCGCCGAAAGCCCTGTCCAAGCTGGGCGCCGCTTTCGCCTCCGGCATCGTCAACGGCCTGAAATCGCGCGACTTCCTGGAAGAAGACAGCGTCGCCACCACTTATGCCACCCCGCGCCGCCTGGCCGTGTCGATCACCAAGGTGCGCGCCACCTCGCCGGACAAGCAGGTACGTGAAAAGATCCTGCCAGTGGCCATCGCACTGGACGCCGACGGCAACCCGACCGCGCCATTGACCAAGAAACTGGCCGCCATGGGCCTGTCCCATATCGCCGTCGCCGACATGGAGCGCGCCCAGGACGGCAAGGCCGAAAGCTTCTTCTATACCAAGCTGGCCGCCGGCTCCGCCCTGCAGGCAGGCGCGCAGGCCGCGCTGGAAGAAACCATCGCCAAGCTGCCAATTCCTAAGGTCATGAGCTACCAGCGTCCGGACGGCGAGACCGTGCAGTTCGTGCGTCCGGCCCACGCGCTGATCGCCCTGCATGGCGCGACCGTGCTGCCACTGACCTTGCTGGGCCTGACCGCATCGAACAAGACCGAAGGCCACCGCTTCCTGACCGCGCCAGGCAAGCGTGAAGTGACGATCGCCGACGCCGAATCCTACGCCGCCACCCTGGCCGACGCGGGCAAGGTCGTCGCAGGCTTCGACGCGCGCAAGGACGCCATCCGCGCCGCCCTGCTGCAAAAGGCCGGCGCCGACCAGGTTCTGATGCCGGAAGCGCTGCTGGAAGAAGTGTCGTCCCTGGTCGAATGGCCGGTCGTGTACGAATGCCACTTCGAGGAAGAATTCCTGGCCGTGCCGCAGGAATGCCTGATCCTCACCATGCAGACCAACCAGAAATACTTCGCCCTGACCGACGCCAACGGCAAGCTGCGCTCGCGCTTCCTGATCGTGTCGAACATTGCGACCGACACCCCGGCAGCCATCATCGGCGGCAACGAGCGCGTGGTGCGCCCGCGCCTGTCCGACGCCAAGTTCTTCTTCGAGCAGGACAAGAAGAAGTCGCTGGAATCGCGCCTGCCGCTGTTGAAGAACGTCGTGTACCACAACAAACTGGGCACCCAGGCCGAACGCTCCGAGCGCGTCACCTCGCTGGCCGCCGCCATCGCCGGCCGCCTGGGCGGCGACAAGGCGCTGGCCGAACGCGCCGCCCGCCTGTCCAAGGCCGACCTGCTGACCGATATGGTGGGCGAATTCCCTGAGCTGCAAGGCATCATGGGCACCTACTATGCGCGCCACGATGGCGAGCACGAAGAAGTCGCACTGGCAGCTTCCGAGCACTACCAGCCGCGCTTCGCCGGCGACAACCTGCCGTCCACCGCCACCGGCACCGCCGTGGCGCTGGCCGACAAGGTGGAAACCCTGGTCGGCATCTGGGCCATCGGCCTGCAGCCAACCGGCGACAAGGACCCGTTCGCGCTGCGCCGCCACGCCCTGGGCGTGCTGCGCATGCTGGTGGAAAAGCGCCTGCCGCTGTCCATCTCCGCCCTGCTGGGCGACGCTGTCGCGCAATTCGTGGCCGTGCCGAACTTCAAGGATCCGACCGCCGAAGTCACCGCCTTCATGCTCGACCGCCTGCGCGGCATGCTGCGCGAGCGCGGCTTCAGCGTGAACGAGATCGAAGCTGTCGTGGCGCAGAATCCTGACCGCCTGGACGACATCGTGCAGCGCCTGGAGGCCGTGCAAGCCTTCGCCGCGTTGCCGGAGTCAGTCTCGCTGGCCGGCGCCAACAAGCGCATCACCAACATTCTGAAGAAGAACGAGGAAGCGCTGGCACAGGCCACCACGGTCAAGGCCGAACTGCTGCAGGACGCTGCGGAAAAAGCCCTGCACGCCGCCATGGGCCGCGTGGTGCCGGAAGTGGACGCCGCATGGGCCAAAGGCGACTTCAGCGCCACCCTGAAGACCCTGGCGCAGTTGAAGGAAGAAGTCGACGCCTTCTTCAACGACGTGATGGTGATGGCAGAGGATATCGCGCTGCGCAACAACCGCCTGGCGCTGCTGTCTTCCCTGCACGGCATGATGAACCGCGTGGCCGACATTTCCAAGCTGGCAGCCTGATATGCCGCAGACCCAGCCGACCAAGCTGATCATCCTGGACCGGGATGGCGTGATCAACCACGATTCGCCCGACTTCATCAAGTCGCCGGACGAGTGGATCCCCATCCCCGGCTCACTGGAAGCGATCGCCCGCCTGAACCAGGCCGGCTACCGCGTGGTGATCGCGTCGAACCAGTCGGGTATCGCCCGCCAGTACTTCGACATTAACACCCTGAACGCGATCCACCAAAAGATGCATCGCCTGGCGCAGCAGGTTGGCGCCGATATCGACGCGATCTTCTTCTGCCCGCACGCTGCAGCCGACAACTGCGACTGCCGCAAGCCAAAACCTGGCATGTTCACGGAGATTTCGAAGCGGTTCGAGATCAGCCTGAAAGGCGTGCCGACTGTGGGCGATTCGCTGCGCGACCTGCAGGCAGGCTTCATCAGCGGCTGCGTGCCGTTCCTGGTGTTGACCGGCAAAGGCGAGAAAACCCATGCCACCGGCGGCCTGCCGCCGGGCACGCAGGTGTTCCCCGACCTGGCTGCCACCGTTGACCATATACTTAAATCCGATTGATTGGAGACCGTCGTTGCGAAATTTCGTTCTGTTCCTGCGTTCCGCCCTGTTCATGGTTCTGATGGTGATTGCCACCATCATCTGGTCCGGAGTCTGCATGCTGGCGGCGCCGCTGCCATACAACAAACGCTATTTCGTGACGTCGCGCTGGAACGTCTTCATCGTCTGGTGCGCCAAATGGATCTGCGGCATTAACTACCAGTTCAAGGGCTACGAAAACTTCCCGGATGCCCCGGCGATCATCCTGTCCAAGCACCAGTCGGCATGGGAAACCATCTTCCTGTTGGCGAACCTGCCACGCCCGCTGGTGTTTGTATTCAAAAAAGAAATCCTGTACATCCCGTTCTTCGGCTGGGGCATCGCGCTGCTGCGCATGATCCCGATCGACCGCAAGCAAGGCAAGAATGCATTCAAATCCGTTGTTGCGCACGGCAAGCGTCGACTCAAGGACGGCCAATGGATTATCATGTTCCCGGAAGGGACCCGCATTCCGGTCGGCCAGCAGGGCAAGTACAAGAGCGGCGGCACGCGCCTGGCAGTGGAAACCGGCGCAGTAGTCGTCCCGATCGCGCTGAACTCCGGCGAATGCTGGCCAAAGAATTCCTTTATCAAGAAACCGGGCACCGTCACGGTGTCGGTTGGCAAACCGATTTCGTCGGAAGGTAAGACCCCGGACGAATTGATGGAGCAGGTGGAACAGTGGATCGAATCAGAAATGCGCGTCATTTCGCCCCACGCCTACAGCGCTGGCTAGCCGAAAAGGCTGAAGCGCAACAGGAGGCGCCGCCGCCAGCGGCCGCGCCTTCTTCCCCGTTTCCCGTTCCCGCTCCCGCGGCAGTGAACCTGCTGCGCCCCCCGGTGCAACTGCGCCGCCCAGAACCCACCATCCCGCCATTGTCCGGCGACCAGGACAAACGACAACTTCTTGTCGGCGAATACATCCTCGAATATGTGCTGAAGCGCTCCACGCGCCGCTCGATCGGCTTTACGGTCGACGACACCGGCCTGTATGTGACGGCGCCCAAGCGCTGCTCGCTGGCCGACATCGACAACGCCATCCGCGCCAAGCAGCACTGGATACTGTCCAAGCTCGATGAACGCCGCCAGCGCCGCGCTGCGCGCCTTGAAAAGCCGCCCATCGTCTGGGACGACGGCGCCCGCCTGCCCTACCTCGGCGAGGAGATCACGCTGCGGCTGTACCAGGCGCCGCGCAACCGCACCGAATTCGATCCGGTGGCAATGGAATTGTCGATGGGACTGGTGCAAGGCGCAACCGAACAGTTGCTCAAGGAACGCGTCAAGAACTGGTACAAGGCGCAGGCCGAAGGCCTGTTCCAGCAGCGCCTGGACCTGTATGCAGCGCGCCTGGGCGTGCAGTATGCCGGCTTCTCGCTGTCCTCGGCCGATACGCGCTGGGGCTCCTGCACCGCACAGCGCACCATCCGGCTGAACTGGAAGCTGATGCACTTCTCGCTGCCGCTGGTGGACTATGTGGTGGCGCACGAACTGGCGCACATCCTGGAGATGAATCACAGTCCGCGCTTCTGGGCCAATGTCGGCCGCATCTATCCGCAATACGAAGAAGCCAAGCAGCTGCTGCGCAAGCGCGCCGCGGAATTGCCGCCCCTGTTCACCTAGTGCGCATTCCCGCCTCCCTGCTCCTGCTTGCATCGCTGGCCGCATGCGGCACGATGCGCGCCGGCGAGCCGCGCTTTACCGTTGTAACAGTCGATCCGCTGCGCGAAAGCCTGCAGCTGTTCCTGAACGATGAACACGGCCGTCCCTACAAGCGGCTGGAAAGAGTCGCCGCGGCGTTGGACCGGCGCGGCAAGCACCTCTCGTTCGGCATGAATGCCGGCATGTACCATGCGGACCATTCGCCGGTCGGCTTGCTTGTTGCGGAGGGCGTCGAACTGTCGCCGCTGAACCTGTCGCCAGGCAAAGGCAACTTCTTCTTGCGTCCAAACGGCGTGTTCCTGGTGACCGATGCCGGCGCCCAGGTAGTCGAGTCTTCGGCCTATCCGGTCCTCGCCAGCAAAGCCCGCCTGGCAACCCAGTCCGGCCCAATGCTGTTATTGAACGGCGTAATCAATCCCTTGTTTGATCCCGATTCGCGCTCCGTCCATGTCCGCAACGGCGTTTGCGCCATGGATGGCAAAGCCGTCTTCGTCATCAGCGAAGGCCGGGTCAATTTCTACGCGTTCGCCAGGTATTTCCGTGACGTGCTGAAGTGCCGGAATGCCCTCTACCTGGACGGCTCGGTGTCGTCGCTGTATTCGCCGGCCCTGGGCCGCAACGACTATCGCGCCGACCTGGGCCCGATGATCGGCGTCATTGCGAATTAGAGCCAGCCGGCTTCGCGCGCCAGGCGGAAGGCCTCAACGCGGTTGCCGGCATTGAGTTTGCTGATCGCCTCCGACAGATAATTGCGAACGGTGCCTTCCGACAGGCTCAATTGCTTCGCGATGTCGGCGCCGCTGCGTCCCTCGCCGGCCAGGCGCAGTACCTGGCGCTCGCGTTCGCTGAGCGGATCTTCAGCGCCGCTCCAGCTTTCCAGCGCCAGCTCGGGCGCGATGGCACGCCCCCCGGCGTGCACACTGCGGATGGCCGCAGCCAGCGACTCGGACGGCGCATCTTTCAGCAGGTAGCCGCGCACGCCAGCCGCCATGGCGCGGCGCAGGTAGCCGGAGCGGGCGAAGGTGGTGACGATCACCACGCGTGCCGCCGCACGGCGCTCAGCCAGCGCAGCGGCAAGCTCAAGGCCGGTCATCAGCGGCATTTCGATATCGGTCAGCACGATGTCCGGCTGCAGCAGTTCGCATTGCGCCAGCGCTTCCTGGCCGTTGCGGGCCTGGCCAACGACATCCAGGTCAGGCTCCAGTTTCAGCAACGCGGCCAAGGCTCCCAGCACCATCGACTGGTCCTCGGCAATCAGAATACGGATCATGCGGCAGCTCCCATCGGTAAATACAGTTCCAGCGCCAGTCCGCCCTCGGAGCGCAAAGCCAGGCGCCCACCGGCTGCTGCAACGCGCTCGCGCATGCCGCGCAGGCCGTTCCCACGCTCCAGCGCAGCGCGGTCGACGGCAGCCCGGCCATCGTCGCGGATCACGCAAACGATCTGGCCGCCCTCCTGCCGCACGCAGACCTGGCAGCGCGTGGCGCGGGCGTGGCGCAAGATGTTGGTCACCGCCTCGCGCAGGGCCAGCGCCAGCACGTTCTCCGCGGTGGCAGGCATGGCGAAGGCCTGCACGTCGGCGTCAAGCGTCACGTCGGCGGCGGCCAGGGCGGCGCGCGCTTGCGCCAGCTCCTGCGCAAAGCCTGTCTGGCGGAATCCCGTGACAGCGCTGCGCACTTCGGCCAGCGCATGGCGCGCCGTGGTCTCGATATCCTTGATTTCTTTCGCGGTGGCTGCCGTATCGCGTTCCAGCAAGCGCCCCGCCAGTTCGGCCTTGATCGTGATCAGCGACAGCGTATGTCCCAGCAAATCATGCAGGTCGCGCGAAATGCGTTCGCGCTCGGCGATGCGGGCAAGGTGCTCGACTTCTTCCTGCTTGCGCAGCAGTTGCTGTCCTGAGCGGCGCACCCGTGCGTCCATCACGCTGGCGATGCCCACCGGCGCGCCAACTGCAAGTGAAGGCAGCAGGAAAGGCAGCGGCGACTCCAGCGTCAGAGCAAGCAACGCCGCAGCAAGGAGAATGAGCACGATTCCCAGGTAAGCGTGGCGCGGCTGTTCCAGCGCAGCGCACATCGAGCAGGCAAAAATGAAATAGGTGCAGGCGCCAAAATTGAACGGCGCCCAGGCAAAGCCGAGTGCGACAGTCGCCAGCAGCAAGGGCAGCACGCGCTGGTTGTGCAGCCAATAGCTTGCGAGGTACATCGGCACGAAGGCCGCAACCGATAGCACCAGCAAGCCAAGCTCCAGCAGCGAGGGCGTGACGTAGAAATACTTCCAGAGGAAGAAGTTCAGCGAAAGCAGCCACAGGTAAGGCGCCTTGCCAAGGTGCTGTGGCACCCAGGGACCTTTCAGCCAACGCCGTACCTGGAGCATGCTCGTTTCCTTTTACTGGTTGGTCAAACGCACGTCGGCAATCTGGAACTGATAATCGCCAGGCTTGGGGCCAGCATTGAACATGATCAGGGTGATCGCGCTGGTATCGACCCCTGCGAAGCTGGCCATCGGCATCGCTACTTCCTGCCATTCCGCTCCGGCGGCAAACTGCTGGTAGACCGGGATGCGCGCGCTGCCATGCATGATCCCGACCTGGTAACCCTGGCCATCGCCCTTGACGCGGAAGCGCAAGGTCCTGGCGGCACTCAGGTTGGCCGGCTGGAACGGCTGGCTGCCGGGTACGAAAGCGATACCGGCCCATGGAAAAGCAAAGCCCTGCTGCACGCTGGCCTTCACGTTGACCGCGTTCTCGCCCGCGTATTCCAGGTTCACCGTCGATTTGCCGCCCAGGAAAGCGTCGTTGGACGGTACCCAGCCGGTGCCGAACGGGCTGGCCAGCTTCTCCTTGCTGAACAGGCTGATCATGCCGTCTGCCGGCAGCACTTGCGGCGCGCCTTTGGGCGTATTCAATTGCTTTGCCACCAGTTCCTGCTGCGCCTTGCGGCGTGCCGAAACGGTCGCGCCATCCTTCCAGACTTCGACGATATTGCGGGTCGCCTTGATGTCCTGGCTTGGATCGCCTTCAATCAGGACCAGGTCGGCCTTGGCGCCTGTGGCAATAGCGCCCCGGTCGGCCAGGCGGAAAGCCTTGGCTGGCACCGAGGTAGCGGCACGCAACGCTTCCAGCGGCGTCAGTCCGGCCTGCGTCAACGAGAGCAGTTCATGGTGCAGGCTGGCGCCGGCCTGGGTGCCGCCGTTGCCGGCATCGGTGCCGGCCAGCACCGGCACGCCGGCGGTGCGCAAGGCTGCAACCACCGACCTGGTCGCGTTCAGGCGCTGTGCCATTTCCTTTTTACCGTACGGGGAATTCAGCGGCGCGATCTGGTCGCTCGTCAGCAAGGCCATCATCTGCCTGTCTTCCAGCACGTCCTTCTCCTTCAGGCCCGCTACGCTTTCCAGCACGCTGAAGGTCGGGATGACGAAGGCCTTGCGCTCATGCGCCAGCTTGACGAAGGACTTGAGGTCGGCGTCCGAAATCGACTCGCCATTGAACAGATGCACCAGGCCGTCGGCGCCTTCCTCCAGCGCAGTGCGCGCATCCTCGAGGTTGGAAATATGCACCACGGCCAGCTTGCCGCGCTTGTGCGCGGCCGCGATCAGCGCCTTGACGGTGACACGGTCCAGGCTCGGCGTCGGGTGGCCCGGCCAGCCCGGCTCCATCACGATCTTGATGAAGTGCGATCCCTCGGCAATGCGGGCATCGACCCAGGGCTGCGCCTCTTCCGGCCTGGTCAGGGTGGGAATGGGCATGCCGTATTCGGTGCCATGGCCGCCCGGCACGGTAGCCAGGATACCGGCCGAGATGATGTCGGGACGGTCCTTGTTCTCGCCGCGCGCCATGCGGCCATTCATTTCCTGCAGCAGCGGCACGGCGGTGAACATGTCCAGCTCGCTGGTCACGCCGAACACCAGCGGCAGCTCAAGGTGCTGGAAGCTATGGGTATGGGAATCGATCAGGCCCGGCATCAGGGTACGGCCGAGGCCGTCGATCACGTTCGAACCGGCGGGCGCCTTGCCTTTGAAGTCGGCATTGGCGATCTTGCCGCCTTCCAGCAGCACGCTGCGCCTCGCATGCACCTTCTGGCCATCAAAGACGCGGACATCCTTGATCAGGGTGGTTTCGGCTGCCATGGCTGGCAGGGCGCAGGCCAGGCTGGCGGCAACTAACAGTTTTAGCATTGCAGTTCTCCTTGTGGTCAGGTGAACGCAGTATCCGGTTTGCGGCGCCACGGCGCCAGAACGGAATGCCACGACTTCGTCATGACATTTGTCACTTCAAATCAGGAAGCAACGCAATTGTGCGCGCAGTGGCGCCGCGGTGGGTGTTGGCAAAGGTCAGGGCATGCGCGCCCATGGCGCCGCGCGCTGCACTGTCGGCCAGAAGCCGCGCCGCCTGCTGCATCAGGCTATCGCTGCTTGGCACGCGCACCGCGCCGCCTTGCTGCAGGCAATCTTCTGTCGCTTGCGCAAAGTTGAAAGTATGCTCGCCGACGATGATCGGCTTGCCCAGCGCAGCCGGTTCGATCAGGTTCTGGCCGCCCAGCGGCTGCAGGCTGCCGCCGATGAAGGCCAGGTCGCAGGCCGAATAATAGGCGAACATTTCGCCCATCGAATCGCCCAGCACAACCTCGGTGGCAGGATCGACCAGGGCGCCCGGTGCAGCCAGCGCAGAACGGCGCTGCAGCGACAGGCGCCGTTCCGTCACCATGGCCGCTACTTCGTCGAAGCGTTGCGGATGGCGCGGCACGATCAGCAGCAGCACGTCTTGCGGCAGCGCTGCGCGCGCCGCCTGGAAGGCCTCCAGGATCATGCCTTCTTCGCCTTCCCGTGTGCTCGCGCACAGCAAGACCGGACGCACGCCGAACTGCTGGCGCAATTGCGCCCCGGTTGCCAGGGCTGCTTGCGGAATCACGACGTCGAACTTGATGCTGCCCGTCACGCTCACATTGCTTGCACCCAGTTCGCGGATACGCAGCGCATCGGCTTCGGTCTGGGCCGCCACCAGGGTGATGCCCTGCGCCGCATCGCGTATCACTTTGCCGAAGCGCTGAGCCTTGCCCAGCGAACGTTCGCTCAGGCGTGCGTTGGCCAGCACCACCGGCACTTTGTCGCGCTGGCATTGAAGGATCAGGTTCGGCCAGACTTCCGTCTCCATCAGGATGCAGACGCGCGGCTCGAAATGGCGGATGAAGCGCGCCACCAGCAGCGGCATGTCGTATGGCAGGTAGGATTGCACCACGCGCGCGCCATGCTTGCCGAACAGGCTCTTGCCGGTTGCGCGTCCAGTCGGTGTCATGCAGGTCAGCACGATGCGCGCCTGCGGATATTTCTTCAACAGGGCATCGAGCAGCGGTTCGGCAGCCCTTGTCTCGCCGACCGACACGGCATGCACCCAGATGGTGGCCGGTTCATCGTTGGCTGCACGTGCACCGTAAAAGCCCAGTCGCTCGCCCCAGTGCTGGCGGTAGCCCGGTTCCTTGCGGCCGCGCCACCACAGGCGCCCCAGCACCAGCGGCAATGCCAGCCACCACATGAATGTGTAAAAGAGTCGCATGCTCAGAGCAGGCTCCTGGCTGCGGCCAGCACTTCGGCCACGCCCGGCGGCGAACCCTTGTCGCCAAGGTTGATGATGCGCGGCGACCAGTTGCCCTCGGTTTTCCAGCGCGGCGAGTCGGCGTAAATTTCCACTACAGGGCGCGAGAAAGCCGCGGCGATATGGGTCAGGCCGGTGTCCACGCCGACGGCCAGCGCTGTGCGGCGCGCCAGCATGACGGCGTCGGCCATCGACAATTTCGGCAGCACGCGGGCATTCGGGATGGCGGCAGCCAGTGCTTCCGCTTCGGCCTTTTCCTTGTCCGAGCCCCACGGCAGCAGCACCGGCATCGGCGCCAGCGCCTTGCCCAGTTCTATCCAGTTGGCCGGCGCCCATTTCTTGGCGTCGCGCGCCGTGCCGTGGAAGAACACGGCGTAGGGCGCCTCACCCATCCACTCCGGGCGCGGCTCGCTGGCAGGCACTTCCGGCAGGCCGAAATCGGCCGGGGTGTCGGCCTTGAATCCCAGCGCAGCACCCACCACCAGGCGGCCGCGCGCCACCGCATGCGTGCGCGGGTCGAGCGGAATGCTCTTGCTGTGGAAGATGCGGGAAATGCCCTCATAGCCCGAGCCTTCGCTGCCGTTGGCCAGGCCGACCTTGTGCCTGCCGCGCGCGGCGCCCATGATGATGCCGGTCTTCAGCAAGCCCTGGGTGTCGAATACATAATCGTATTGCACCTCGCGCAGCTGGCGGAAGAAGGCACCGATCTCGGCGCGCGTTTCCTTTTTGCCCAGGCTCTTGCGCCAGCGGCGCAGGCCCCACGGCAGGATGTTGCGCACCATAGGGTTCAGGCGTACCAGGCTGACATAGCCCTCTTCCACCACCCAGTCGATATTCGCTTCAGGGAAGTGGCGCTTGATGTCGGCCACGATGGGCATATTGTGCAGCACGTCTCCCAGCGATGAGACGCGCACCAGAAGGATATTCATTTAGAACGGGAGTTTCGCATCCGGCTTGGCTGCCAGGATCACGTCGCGGAACTGGCCCTGGATGCGCGCCAGCGCTGCCGGCGATTCCGCCTCGAAGCGCATCACGATCACCGGCGTGGTGTTCGACGAACGCGCCAGGCCAAAGCCATCGGCATACTCGACGCGCAGGCCGTCGATATCGATGACGCGCTCATTGCCAGGAAACTTGGCCTCGGCAGCCAGCCTGGCCATCAGTGCGTAGTTTTCGCCTTCGTTCAGCTGCAACTGCAATTCCGGCGTGCTGTCCGACTTGGGCAGTGCGTTCAGCAGCGCAGAAGGATCGGCGTGGCGGGTCAGGATTTCCAGCATGCGCGCGCCGGCATACAGGCCATCGTCGAAGCCATACCAGCGGTCCTTGAAGAATACGTGGCCGCTCATTTCGCCGCCCAGCGGGGCGCCGGTTTCCTTCAGCTTGGCCTTTACCAGCGAGTGGCCGGTCTTGCACATCAGCGGCCTGCCGCCTGCCTTCTCGATGTACGCGGCCAGGTGGCGCGTGCATTTCACGTCGTACAGGATTTGCTCGCCGGGGTTGCGGGTCAGGACGTCCTCCGCAAACAGCATCAGCTGGCGGTCCGGATAGATGATCTGGCCGTCCTTGGTGACGATGCCGAGGCGGTCGCCGTCGCCGTCGAAGGCCAGCCCGATTTCCGCGTCGGTATCCTGCAGCGCCTTGATCAGGTCCTGCAGGTTTTCCGGATGCGCCGGGTCCGGGTGGTGATTCGGGAAAGTGCCGTCCACTTCGCAGAACAATTCGACCACCTCGCAGCCCATGCCGCGATACAGGTCGCCTGCAAACGCACCGGCCACGCCGTTGCCGCAATCGACGGCAATCTTGATGGGGCGCGCAATCTTCACGTCGCCGATGATGCGCTGCAGGTATTGCTCGCGAATGTCGCAGGTGCTGTACTTGCCGGCAGTGGCCGCCGGCTGCAGGCCGGCTTCGATGGCCTGGTACAGGGCGGTGATGGCATCGCCATGGATTGCCTCGCCCTTCAGCACCATCTTGAAGCCGTTATAGTCCGGCGGGTTATGGCTGCCGGTGACCATGATGCCGGAGCGGCTATCAAGCACCTGGGTGCCGAAATACACCATCGGCGTGGCGACGACGCCCAGGTCGATCACGTCGACGCCGGCAACCTGCAGGCCTTGCGCCAACGCCGCAATCAGGCCGGGGCCGGACAGGCGGCCGTCGCGGCCGATAACCACACTGCGCTCTCCCTTGGCGGCGGCAGCCAGGCCGAAAGCGTGGCCGATGGAACGCGCCACGCCTTCATCCAGCGTTTTACCAATGATGCCGCGGATATCGTACGCCTTGAAAATTGATTTGGAGAGAGCAACCATAACTATAGAAATTGTATTAAAGAATCGAATCGGATCAGATGCGCAAGCCGTCCATCGACTTGCCCGCTTCAACCCAGTCCTTGACCCATTTCGGCTGCCGGCCACGGCCAGTCCACTGCTCGGCCGCATTGGCAGGATTGCGATAGCGCGCTTCCACTTTGCCGCCCTTGTTGCGGGTGCCGGGGAAGCCAACCAGCAATTCCTTGAGCGGGACGCCAGCCTGCTGGGCGATTGCGAAAATCTGATCGCGCGCCTTTTGCTTATCCATGCCCTCGCGCTGCTTTAATTCGCGCTTAATCTGTTCCTGCAAGTTGCGCAATTCTGAGGACGACAAATTCGACAATTCCATATTCCTGTCCTTTATTTGTGTTCGGTGTCTGGGAATATACACGAAATCGGCTTATCGGATTTTCTTATGTCGAATCATCCAGCGCGGCGCTTTAAATCGGACAATACGTGCGTATAGCCAGACATAACTCGCAATAAATAACAGGCAGAACAGCATCAATACCCAGGTAAAGCGCCAGAATACGGTGGCCGGAATCACGGCCATCAGCGAAAACATCCACAGGTAGGGCGAGGTCATGGAATTGCGGCGCACCAGGGCGCGCGCATCCTTGCGCCCTACCGCCCATTGCACCACGCGCCGGAAAATCAGGCTATGCAGGTGAATACCATCCGGCATTGCCGGCGACGTGCCGCGGATAAAGAAGCGGCGATAAACACTGAACAGGGTTTCAAAGGTGGGATATATTAATAGCAATACGGCATACCAAGTAGAAACTTGAGGATTGCGCATTACCAGCAGCAGGGCCAGTTCGCCCAGCATGAATCCGATAAAGTAAGCACCGCCGTCGCCGAGGAATATCAGCCCGACCGGGTAATTCCAGATCAGGAAACCGGCAGTGGCGCCGGCCACCATCAGCGCCGCCACCAGCACGAACATATCATTGACCTGCAGCGCGACATAACCAAGCGACAGCAGCATGCAGATCGTCACGACACTGGCCAGGCCATTGAAGCCGTCAATGATGTTGACCGCATTGGCAATGCCGGCCACTGCCAGCACCGTCAGCGGCAGCGTGAACCAGAGATACGGCAGCGGCGTCGTCGAAAACATCCAGTCGATGCGGTCGATACGCGCATCCATCAGGAAATAAGCCAGCAGGGCGGCAAACATGGTCAGCAGCAGGCGCCGGCGCGCGCTGACCTTGCCGGTATAGTCTTCGACAATGCCGCCGAGGAAGGCAAACAGGGCACACATGATCAGCGACAGCATCCAGCTGGTCATTACCGGCACGCGCCAGACCGATACGCAGGCGCTCAGCGCAACGGCCAGGAAAATTGACAGGCCGCCAATCCGGGCCACGTGGTGGGCATGCACTTTTTGCACGCCGCCAAAGTCAGTGTCTAGCGCTGGACCATGCAACCGCACTTCCTTGATGACCCATAGGGTCAAGAGTGCAGACGTGAAAAAGCTCACGAGGAAGGAAAACATTAGTTCTTATCAGTATAGTGAGCCAGCCGGGCAAGAAAGCTTGCTCGCGCGCTAAGCGGCGATTGTACCGGATTCACGAAGGGCAACGGGAAATTCTAGCCCTTAGCGT
This sequence comes from uncultured Duganella sp., assembly GCA_946482635.1. Next base: position 12,044 of record CAMLSG010000061.1, on the reverse strand, counting down.
TGCGTCTAAGGTATTTACTTACCAATTGATACTTTTAGCCAGCTAATCCGGGTAACAGTGCACCGCCAGATCCTGCAGCCATGCGTTATCCTAATGGAATGAAAACATATGTAGTAGGCGACCTGCAGGGTTGCCATGGCGAGACGGTTACCCTGGTCGAACAGATCCTGGCTACGGAACATGCTGCCGGCAACGTGCCGCCAGCCATCCTGTTTTGCGGCGATTTGATCAACCGCGGCCCCGATTCCCTGTCCACCCTGCGTTATGTGCAGGCACTGAGCCAGGGCAGCGACGGCCGCATCGACGCCGTGCTGGGCAACCATGACCTGCACCTGCTGGCGGTGGCCAACGGCATCCGTCCCGAATCGAGCTCCGACACCATCGAGCATATCCTGGCTGCGGCCGACCGCGACGCCCTGCTGCACTGGCTGCGCCTGCGCCCAATGGCCATCATGCGCCTTGGCCACCTGCTGGTGCATGGCGGCGTGCTGCCGCAATGGACGGCGCAGCAGGCCTTGGCGCTGGCCGGCGAAGTGGAGGCGGCGCTGCGCGGCGACGGATGGGTTGCCTTCCTGCGCGAGATGTACGGCAACCAGCCGGACCGCTGGGACGAAAGTTTGAGCGGCACCGCGCGCCTGCGCTGCATCGTCAATGCCTTGACCCGCATGCGTTTCTGCACTGCCGAAGGGGTGATGGACTTCAAGATGAAGGAATCGGCGCACGCCGATCCCGCGACCGGCCTGATGCCGTGGTTCGAAGTGCCGGGACGCCGCACCAGCGACACCACGGTGGTGTTCGGCCACTGGTCGGCGCTGGGGCTGCGCCTCATGCCGCGCCTGATTGCCCTCGACAGCGGCTGCGTGTGGGGCGGCAAGCTGTCGGCCGTCTGCCTGGACGACCGCAGCCTGCTGCAGGTGGATTGCCCGGAATACCGGACGGTTTAATGCTTCGACGTGCCTTCGGCCGGCGCCGAGGCCTGCGCCTGGGACTGAGCCGGAGCCTGGCCAGGCTCGCTGCCTTCCGCCGCCGCGGGCTCGGCGCCCTCGGCCGGCGCTGCCGCAGCCGGGGTAAAGGTAGCCGCCATCAACTCCTTGTACGCTTCCGATTTGCGCAGGGGCTCCAGGTTGGCGCTGCCCTTGATCGCCTCTTCGTCGGTAAAACCGTTGACGATGGCCGTCTCCAGCGACGCCATGGCGGCATTCTTGCGGCCTAGCTGCGCCTGGGCCTGGGCCAGCAGGAAGTAGGACTCGGCCTCCTTGGGCGCCTTCAGCGTCGCCGCGTATGCCTTGTCGGCCGCAATGCCATAGTTCTTCTGCGCCAGGCTTTCGGTCGCCTGCGTGCGCAGGGTCTTGGCATTGGTGAAGGTATCGCCGCTGCAGGCCGCCAACAGCAGGCAGGCTGCCAGCACACTGATCCTGGTCATGCTGATTGCTCCTGTAAAGATTCCGCTTCCGGCACGATGCCCAGTGCCGCGCCGATCGCAGCGTGGGTCGCTGCCGCCAGCTCGCGGCGGTGGGCGCCCTCGCCCGGCATCGCCGCCAGCACGGCCAGGCGCGCCCGCACCGGCTTGCCATCGAGGATATTAACCACGCTTTGCACGAAAGTCATGTCGCCGATGAAGTCCACCGATGGATGCGGCTGGCCGGCTGCGTCGACGTAGGACAGGGCGAACGGCTGCACCGGCACCTTGCCGTCCACCGCCGCCTCGAACAGGTTGGCATGGAACGGCAGCAGCGTGCCTTGCGCCGCCGTCGTCCCTTCCGGGAAGAAGGCGACGCGCTGGCCATCCTGCAGGGCGTGCACCAGGCCCTTGAAGATATTGCGCAGCTCGCGCTTGTTGCCGCGGGCGATAAAAACCGTGCCCGCCTGCGCCACCAGCCAGCCGGCCAGCGGCCAGGAGCGGATCTCCGCCTTGGCCACGAAGCGGCATGGATACAGCGCATTGATGACGAAGATGTCGAGCCACGAAATGTGGTTGCAGACGATCATGCCCTGCTCCAGCGGCGTTGCGCTGCCCGGCGCCATTTGCACGCCGACATTGCACATCGCCAGCAACTGGCGCGACCAGCGGCGGATCTGGCCGTTGCGCTTTTCCGGACCAAGGAAGGGGAACAGCATGGCGCATGTGGCCATCCCTTCCAGCATGTGCAAAAACACGCGCGCCAGGCGCAGCATCAGGCGCCAATCGAGGTTTCGTTTCGCCGGCGGATTACTTTCCATTGCGCTCATATGCCACCAGACCAGCAACGATGGTCGCTTCCACCTGCCCCGCCAGCTCGTAACCGAGGAACGGAGTGTGCTTGCCCTGGCTGGCCAGTGCGCTGCCGGTGACGGTCCAGCGCGCTGCCGGGTCGAACACCACCACGTCGGCCACGCTGCCCACGCCCAGCTGGCCGGCTTGCGCCAGGCCCGCCACGCGCGCCGCTTCGCTGGTGACGCGTGCCAGGGCTCGCGACAGCCCGTCGTCCTTGCCCTGGGCAGCGGCGTAGTCGTCGGCCCACTTGATAGCCAGCGACAGCAGCAATTCCAGGCCGGTGGCGCCCGGCGAAGCTTCGCCGAACGGCAGCAGCTTTTCGTCGTCGTCGCACGGCGTGTGGTCCGAGCACATGGCGTCGATGGTGCCGTCCAGCAGGCCGGCGCGGATCGCTTCGCGGTCGCGCTGGGTGCGGAACGGCGGGTCGATGCGCGCATTCGAATCGAAGAAGTTGATGTCGGTGTCGGTCAGGTGCACATGGTGGGCGCCCACGTCGCAGGTGATCGGCAGACCCTCTGCCTTGGCGGCGCGCACCAGCTCCAGGCCGGCGGCCGACGACATGCGGCACAGGTGGACTTTGGCGCCGGTCGAGCGCATCAGCTCGAAAATGGTGTGCAGGGCGATGGTCTCGGCCATCACCGGCACGCCGGACAGGCCCAGGCGCGAAGCCAGGGGGCCGCTGTTGGCTACGCCGCCGCGGCCGATCCAGGCATCCTGCGGGCGCAGCCAGATGGTGAAGCCGAAGGTGGCCGCGTACTGCATGCAGCGCTGCAGCACGGTGGTGTCCCTGATCGGGGTCTCGGCCTGCGAGAAGCCGATGCAGCCGGCGCCGGTCAGTTCCACCAGCTCGGTCAGCGCTTCGCCTTTCAGGCCGTGGGTCAGTGCGCCCAGCGGATGGACGTGAGCCTGGTTCAGCGCGTTGGCGCGGTGCTTCAGCATTTCAATCAGCCCCGGCTCGTCGAGCACGGGGTCGGTGTCCGGCGGGCACACCAGGGAGGTCACGCCGCCCTGCACTGCCGCCTGCATTTCCGATTTCAGCGTTGCCTTGTATTCGAAGCCCGGCTCGCGCAGGCGCGCCGACAGGTCGACCAGGCCCGGCGCTACCACCTTGCCGGCGGCATCGATGGTGCGGTCGGCCTGGAAGCCGGCCGGCGCGGCGCCGACGGCGGCAACCTTGCCGTCGACGATGTACAGGTCTTGCTTGGAATCGATCTTGTTGGCCGGATCGATCAGTCGGCCGTTTTGGATGAGTACGTTCATTTTTATGCTTGCGTGCCTGCCAGGATGCTCATTACCGCCATGCGGACTGCGATGCCGAAGGTGACCTGCGACAGGATCACCGCTTGCGGGCCGTCGGCCACGGCGGAGTCGATCTCCACGCCGCGGTTCATCGGCCCCGGGTGCATCACGATGGCGTCCGGCTTGGCCAGCGCCAGGCGCTCCGGCGTCAGGCCGTAGGCGCGGAAGTATTCACCAGCGGATGGCAGCAGCGCGCCGCTCATGCGCTCGTTCTGCAGGCGCAGCATGATGATCACGTCCACATCCTTCAAGCCTTCATCCATGTTGGTGAAGGTGCGCACGCCCAGCTGCTCCAGGCCGCCCGGCAGCAGGGTGTGCGGGCCGATGGCGCGGATTTCAGGCACACCCAGCGTGGTCAGGGCGTGGATATCGGAACGGGCCACGCGGCTGTGCAGGATGTCGCCCACGATCGCCACGCGCAAGTTGGTGAAGTCCTTCTTGTAGTGGCGGATGGTGTACATGTCCAGCAGGCCCTGCGTCGGGTGCGCGTGGCGGCCGTCGCCCGCGTTCACCACGTGCACGTGGTTCTGCTTCGTGTCCTGCAGGTGCTTGGCGATCAGGTATGGCGCGCCGGACTGCGAGTGGCGCACCACGAACATGTCGGCATGCATGGCCGACAGGTTGTCGATGGTGTCCAGCAGCGACTCGCCCTTGCTGGCCGACGACGCCGCGATATTCAGGTTGATCACGTCGGCCGACAGGCGCTTGGCCGCGATCTCGAAGGTGGTGCGGGTACGGGTGGAATTCTCGAAGAACAGGTTGAAAACGCTTTTGCCGCGCATCAGCGGGACCTTCTTCACTTCGCGGTCCGAGACGGACACGAAAGAGGAGGCGGTATCGAGGATCTGGTTGATGATGGCCTTGGGCAGGCCCTCGGTCGTCAGCAGGTGCTGAAGCTCGCCGTGTTTGTTGAGTTGCGGATTAAGCATGGTTCTGTTCAAGAGTCAGGGAAAACTTTCCGTCGCCGGCCTGCTGCAGGCGCAGCGCCTGGCCCGGCGCGCAGCGGGTATGGGCCGCTACGAAATCGGCCGCAACAGGCAGCTGGCGTTCGCCGCGGTCCACCAGCGAGGCGAGCATGATGCGCGCCGGGCGGCCGTAGTCGAACAATTCGTTGATGGCGGCGCGCGTGGTGCGGCCGGTGTAGAGCACGTCGTCCACCAGCACGATGCTGGCGCCGTTGACGTCGAAACCGATATGGGTCGGCTTCACCTCGTGCGGCAGGCCTTTCTTGGCATAGTCGTCGCGGTAGAAGGACACGTCCAGCACGCCCAGGCGCGCCGTCAGGTTCAGGTCCTTGGCCAGGCGCTCGGCGATCCAGGCGCCGCCGGAATGGATGCCGACAATGGCCGGCTCGTTGGCGCCGGCAATGCCGGCCTTGACCTGCTCGAGCAGGCTGGCATACAGCGCTTCGGCGTCAAGCTGTTGGGGATCAGTGTGGGACATATTCGTCAAAGTATTGTTGGAGGATGATGGCGGCGGCGCGATCGTCGATGATTTCGCCGCGCTTGGCGGGGATCATCGCCGACGAGTAGCGCTCGTCGACCAGCACCACGGGAAGATTGAAGCGGCCATTCAGCTGGTTGGCGAACTTGCGGCAGCGCGCTGTCATGTCGTGCTCTGCCCCGTCCGGGTGGAAAGGCAGGCCTACCACCAGTTTCGTCGGCCCCCATTTGTCGATCAGGGCCTTGATCTCGGCGAAGCGTGCATCGTTGACGGTGGATTGAATGACGGCCAGGGGGGTGGCCTGGCCGATCATCGTGTTTCCCATTGCGACACCAACGCGTTTGATGCCGAAGTCGAAGCCTAAAACAGTTTCCGGACTATGCATGACCCGCTTCAGAGTTAAGCATCAGGGGGTCGAAGCCCAGCAGCTTGATGGCGGCCTGGTAGCGGTCCTCGATCGGCACATCGAATACGATGCGCGGGTCGGCGGCGACCGTCAGCCAGCCATTGCGTGCCAGCTCGTCTTCCAGCTGGCCAGGGCTCCAGCCCGCGTAGCCGATCGACACCATCATCCGTTCCGGGCCCTGGCCGCGGGCCACGGCTTCCAGCACGTCGATGGAAGTGGTGAAGGCCACGTCGTTGGTCACCGTCAGCGAGGAAGAATAGTGCGCGCCCGGGGTGTGCAGCACGAAGCCGCGGTCATCCTGCACCGGGCCGCCGAACATGATCGGCTCCGATTCCAGGTGGCGGTCGGCGGCGGACGACACTTCGATGTCGATCCGGTCGAACAGCACTTCCATGGTCATGTCGGTAGGCTTGTTGATCACGACGCCCAGCACGCCGTTCTCGTTGTGTTCGCATACATACACGACCGTGCCGCCAAAAATCGGGTCTTGCATGGATGGCATGGCAATCAGAAAATGATTTGCCAGGTTGAGCGCAGGGGCAGTCATAGGCGCCTTTAGCTCCTTCAGTTCACTAGTTTCCGGTAACAATCCCGGCACAGGCATGCTTCTGGTCAATTTGACTTTTTTCATGATTGCTCTCGATGCAGGACTGTTAAGAGTTCTTTACTGTAATATCCGCGCTGCAACTGTCGGATATACCCACAGTTTACTATGAATTGCTGATCCAGCCATGAAAAACGCCCTTGTCTGGTTGCGCCGGGACCTTCGCCTGTTCGATCATGCCGCCATGCATCATGCTCTGGCCTCTGCAGGCACAGTGTACTTTGCCTTTATTTTCGACCGCGCCATCCTGGATGCGCTGCCGCCTGCCGACCGCCGGATCGAGTTCATCCACGATACGCTCGCGGCGCTTGCTGCTGAGCTGGAAGCGGCCGGCGGGCACCTGATCGTGCGCCACAACCTTGCCGAAACAGCAATTCCTGCGCTCGCTGCCGAGCTTGGCGTCGATGCCGTTTTCGCCAATCACGACTATGAACCGGCAGCCATTGCGCGCGATGCCGCCGTGGCGCGCAGCCTGCGCGCTGCCGGCCGGGAATTGCGCACTTACAAGGACCAGGTGGTGTTCGAGCGCGGCGAAGTGCTCACCCAGGCCGGCCAGCCGTTTGCCGTGTTTACACCCTACAAGAACGCCTGGCTGCGCAAGCTGGAAGCCGATCCCTCGGTGCTGGCGCCGTGGACCGTGGAGCCGGGCCGCTTCGCACCGGGCCGCAGCACGCTGCCGCCGCTGGCCGATCTTGGTTTCGAACGCACCAACCTGCATGAACTGGGCATCGGCAACGGCCCGCAGCTGTTCGACGCGTTCCTGGGCCGGATCGCCGATTACGGCGTGGCGCGCGATTACCCGGCCATCAAGGGCCCGTCCTACCTGTCGATGCACCTGCGCTTCGGCACCGTGTCGATCCGCCACCTGGTGCGCACCGTGATGACCATGTCGGCACGCGGCGCGGCGGGCGAAGGCGGCGCGGTGTGGCTGTCGGAACTGATCTGGCGCGAGTTCTACATGCAGATCCTGTACCACAATCCGCACGTGGTGGAAGGCGCCTTCAAGCCGGCCTATGACAAGATCGAATGGGAAACGGGGCCGGAGGCCGATGAACTGTTCGCAGCCTGGTGCGAAGGCCGCACCGGCTATCCGCTGGTGGATGCGGCCATGCTTCAGATCAACCGCACCGGCTATATGCACAACCGACTGCGCATGGTGACGGCTTCGTTCCTGTGCAAGGACCTCGGCATCGACTGGCGCCGCGGCGAAGCTTACTTCGCACTGCACCTCAATGACTTCGACCTGGCGGCCAACAACGGCGGCTGGCAATGGGCGTCTTCATCAGGCTGCGACGCGCAGCCCTACTTCAGGATTTTCAATCCAACCACGCAGTCGCAGAAATTCGACCCGGAGGGCAAGTTCATCAAGCGTTACCTGCCCCAGCTGGCCGGGTTATCGGCCAAGGAGATCCACCTGCCGCGCAAGCCGATCGTCGACCACGACGAAGCGCGCAAGCGCACGCTGGAACGCTACGAAGTCGTCAAGAAGTAAGCGACGTAGCCGACCACTTCCCTCGGGATCGAGTACAGGTCGCGCAGTTCGGCATAACGCGCATGGCTTTGGCCGGCGACGCGCACGCCGGCACGTTCAAGGGCCAGCCGGGTGCGCGGCACGTGGAAGTATTGCGTCGCAACGATTGCCGTCTGCAGGCGCCCGGCCTGCATGAAAGCGGCCGCATTGCGGGCGGTCGCCCGCGTATCGACGCCCTTGCTATCCTTCACGATGGCCGCCGCGGGCACGCCATTGGCCATGAGGTAGTTGGCCATCACCACCGCTTCGTCAAAGCCTTCCTTGCCCAGCCCTCCGCTCACGAAGATCATGGGGGCACGATGGGCGCGATGCAAAGCCAGCGCAACATCGAGCCGCGCTTGCAGGCGTGGGCTGGGAGTGCCGTCCGAAGACACCGTATTGCCCGGCACTACAATCACGTCGGCATCGGCCTGCGCGTCGCTGCAGCCCGCGACCACGATCAGGCCGCAGCCCAGCAGGAAAACACCGGCAAACAGCGCGGCAATCAGCTTGAGAATTCGCATTCGATCGGATAAAAAAAGGGCAGGCGCGCTGGCCTGCCCTGTCTTTGGCTATTGCACGCTTCAAGCCCGTTGAGGCAGCAGGCCGGCGATGGCGCCGAGCAGGATGTCTTCCTGGAACGGCTTGCCGAAGTAGGCATTCACGCCCAGTTGCAGCGCGTAGTTGCGGTGCTTGTCCGCCGAACGCGAGGTGATCATGATGATCGGGATCTCCCTGGTGCGTTCGTCGCCGCGCACGTTGCGGGTCAGGTCGAAGCCGTCCATGCGCGGCATCTCGATGTCGACCAGCATCAGTTCCGGCAGGCGGTCCTGCAACTGCTCCAGCGCATCCACGCCGTCCTTGGCCAGCATCACGTGATAGCCTTCGCGTTCCAGCAGGCGCTGGGTCACTTTGCGCACGGTGAGCGAATCGTCCACCACCATGACGGTGCCATGGGCGCGGGTCGGTTCCGCTGCTTCGGCAACGCCGCCGGCCGGTGCCGGCGCCGGGGTCGCGGAAGTGCGCGGCGCCAGTTCCGGATGCTGCGCCACATGCAGCTGCAACGCCACCGGATTCAGGATCAGCACGATCTCGCCCGAACCGAGCACCGTTGCGCCGGCGATGCCGGGCATGCGCGACAGTTGCGGGCCGATGTTCTTGATAACCACCTCGCGGTTGCCGACGATTTCGTCGACGTGCAATGCGACGCGGTCGGCGCCGTTACGCAGCATCATCACCGGCGAAGAACGCTGCAGCAGCGGACGCGCCTCGCCGTCGCCCAGCAGCGTAGCCAGGTAGCGCAGCGGCACGTGCTGGCCATGGTGCACTACGGCGCCCTTGGCGGTAGCTTCAGCCAGCGCGCCTTCTTTCAGCTGCAGCACCTGTTCCACCATCAGCGCCGGCACTGCGTGGGTGCGGCCGCCGGCGGAAATCAGTACCACCTGGGTCACGGCCAGCGTCAGCGGCAGGCGAATCGTAAAGCGGGAACCCTTGCCAGCCTCGGTGAAGGTTTCCACCCGGCCGCCCAGGGCTTGCGCCTCGGACAGCACGATGTCCATGCCCACGCCGCGGCCGGCCAGTTCGGTCAGCGTATCGGCGGTGGAGAAGCCCGGCTGGAAGATCAGGTTGGCAGCTTCGGCATCGCTCACCACCTGGTCTTCGGCCAACAGGCCGACGCTGCGCGCCTTGGCGCGGATGCGCTCCAGGTCGAGGCCAGCACCGTCGTCGCTGAACTCCAGCACCACTTCGTTACCCTGCTGGCTGACCTGCACCAGCAGTTCACCGGTCTCGCCCTTGCCGTGTTCCACGCGGCGTTCGCGCGGCTCGATGCCGTGCACGATGGCGTTACGCAGCAAGTGTTCGAACGGCGCGGCCATGCGTTCCAGAACGCTACGGTCCATTTCAACGCCGCCGCCGCGAATGTCCAGGTTGACGCGCTTGTCGGTTTCCTTCGCACCCTGGCGAGCCACGCGGAACAGACGCTCGGACACGCTGTTGAACGGCACCATGCGCACACGCATCAGGTCGCGCTGCAGGTCGCGCGTCATGCGCGCTTGCTGCGTCAAGTCGCCGGTGGCGCCGTCGATGGAACGGATCAGGCCTTCGTGGAAAGAGGCCACGTCGTTCACCGATTCGGCCATCATGCGGGTCAGTTCCTGCAGGCGGGTGAAGCGGTCGAACTCCAGCGGGTCGAATTCGCGTTCGCCGGCAATCGACATACGCGAGGCAATCTGCGATTCCGCCTGCATTTCCACTTCGCGCAGCTGGCGGCGCAGGCGATTCAAGTTTTCCTGGAAGTCGGACACCGAAGTACGCAGCGAGGTCACTTCGTTTTCCAGGCGCGAACGGGTGATCGAGACTTCACCGGCCTGGTTCACCAGGCGATCGAGGATGTCGGCGCGCACACGCACCAGCGGCGAGGCCTTGGCCGCTTCCGCGTCGTCGCCGCGTGCCGCCGGTGCAGGTGCTGCGGCCAGGCGTGCGGCCAGTGCGCTGAGCGAAGGCTGGGCGCCGGCAGCGCCTTCGGCAGCCGGTGCGCCGGCTTGGGCGGCCGGTGCTGCGGCTGCGGCTTGCGCGGCGGCCATGGCAGCGGCGTACGCTTCCGGGTTTTGCAGTTGTTCGAACAGCAGCAGCGCGTGGTCGTAGTGCGCCATCAGCTCGTCGAACGAGTGCTGGGACGCGCTGCCTGCGTGCACCATGTTTTCAATGTGCGTTTCGATTTCGTGCGCGTGCTGGCCCAGGCGCATTGCACCTGCCATGCGGGCGCTGCCCTTCACGGTGTGCAGCACGCGCTGCAGGCTGTGGGCGTGGCTGAAATCGGTCGGCTTGGCGTGCCAGGCGCGCAGCGATTCGCCCACTTGCGGCAGCAGGTCGGTACCCTCTTCCAGGAATACCGGCAGCAGGTCGGGGTCCAGTTCGTCGTGGATGTCGGACGGGCTGGCGCCCAGCAAGTGCGGTGTTTCCTGCAATTCGACCACTTGCACTTCGGCTGGCGAAGCGTGGTCAAGGTCGATCGCATCTTCTTCGATGGCTTCGCCTGCAGCCAGTGCGGTGGCGTCGATGGCGTCGACTTCAATCGCCGCTTCGGCGTTCGCGGCTTCGGCCTCAGCCTGCAGCACGGCTTCTTCCTCAACGGAAGGCACTGGCTCTGCCTCGGCAACTACCGGTGCCGGAACTTCTTCGACGACCGGCGCGGCGAGTTCTTCGACGGCAGGTTCGGCGACTTCGTCTACAACAGGTGCGGCGATTTCCTCGATGGCCGGTGCAATGATTTCTTCGGCGACCGGTGCGGCGATTTCCTCGACGGCCGGTGCGGCGATTTCTTCAACGACAGGGACGGCAACTTCCTCGATTGCCGGTGCGGCCTGCTTCAGTTCCGGCGCGTCGAACGCGTCATCGAAAGCGGAATCGAACAGGTTGTCGATATTGCCGTCTTGCGTCGCGACTTCCGGCTTCGGCTGCTCGGCAACCTCCATCGCCGCAGGCGGTTCGGTGACCAGGCTGTGGTAAGTGTCGCTAAACAGGTTGTCGAGGCGTTCTTCCAGCTTTTCGTTGCCTGGCTCGCCGACGATACTGTCCAGGCGCTCATCGAGCGCATGGCCGACTTCCGGCGGATGCGCCAGTTCGTCGCGCAGCTTGTGCAGCGCTTCGATCAGTTCCGGCTGTTCCGGCGGCAGTTCGCCGGTGGCAAAGCTTTGCAGCATCTGGCGCACGCGCTCGATCGTGAAATCGAACAGGTCGTGCTGGGCGTCGTCCAGGTTCGGGGCCGGCGGCTGCAATTCTTGCAGCGTGATTTCCAGCGCGTAGGACAGCTCGCGCAATGGCTTGAAGCCTACCGTGCCGGACGTGCCGGTCAGGGTATGCACGGCCTGCAGCGCGTCCGGATTGACCGGGCGCTGCTCATGGCGCCATTCGCCGAAATCTTGCGACAACAGGCGTACCAGTTCGTCGGTTTCCGCCATGTAGATGTTGTACAGCGGCAGCGGGATCGCCAGGCGTCCCACGAACTTCATATTGTCTTCCGCCGGCGGCTCCGGAGGCGTAGGCGCGGTGGCGGTAGGGAATTCGATGACGTTGGTCGGGCGGGCCGGAGCCGCCTCTTCTTCCACCACCTCCAGCGGCAGCTCGGCGCTCGGTTCTTCCACGGCCGGCGGCTCTTCGAGCGTCAGCTCGGCGACAGGTTCGGAAACTTCAATGGCTTCCAGGTCGAAGCCCAGGCCGTCAGGCAGCGTTTCGACCGGCTCCGCGACTGCCGGCACGGTCTCCGCTGCATCGGCTTCGACAACCGCCGCAGCTTCCTCAATCAGGTCCATTGCCTCGGCAGGCGCTTCAGCGACAGCTTCGACTGGCACCGGCGCCTCAACTGCTTCGGCCGCGGCTTCCGCCGCAACGGCCACCGGTTCAGCCGCAACGGCTTGGGTGCCTGCCGCCGGACGTTCGAACACGCCGGTGTCCTGCACGCGCGTGGCAGCGTCGACGATCGGCTTTTCCTGGCGGGCCGAGTGGCCGGTGGTAGCCAGTTCCTCCA
>CAMLSG010000060.1 GCA_946482635.1 uncultured Duganella sp. | reverse complement strand
ATGCCCATGCGGCAGCGGCAAGAAGTTCAAGGCTTGCCACGGCAAGCTGGCTTAAGCCTGAAAGCCCCCAACTAACGGCCCGGCCGCGCAAGCGCCCGGGCCGTTTTGTTTTGTGACGCCAATCGGCAACTACGTCACTTGACGTATGGGCCATCGCGTCCAGCCTCTTTACCCTGTTCACAAGCAGCAACACTTTCAAACTTGTGACAAGAGGACTGGCATGCAAACGATGATCAAGCTCTCCATATTACTCAGCGCAGCCGTGGCGTCGTTGGCGCACGCGGGCGCCACCATGCCCATCGGCGAAGACAAGTCGATCAGCGTAGGCTTTGGAGCGCGTGGCAGCTTTACCAGCGAGAAGGACGGAGCTCCAGACGGGAGCTCGCGCTCGAACGACTTCAACCTGGACAGCGCGCGCCTGTTCTTCGGCGCCTCCCTGAACAAGAACATCAAGGGCATGCTGAACACGGAATGGGATGGCGACCAGATCCGGGTGCTGGATGCTGCCGCGCAGTTTGCCTTTTCGCCGGAGTTGAATATCTGGGCCGGCCGCCTTTTGTCGCCGAGCGACCGTGCGAATATGGCCGGTCCCTATTATTCGCTCGGTGGCGGCTACTGGGCGGGCGTGGCTTCGCGCTACGGCTACAACGGCGGCATCTTCCGTGGCCGCGATGACGGCGTCGTGGCCTGGGGCAATGCGGCCGAGGGCAAACTCGGATACTCCTTCGGCGCGTTTGAGGGCCACACCTTCGGCATCGGCAGCCTGACGCAGAAGGAGGCCAAGGCGGCAGGCATCAAGGCCGACGACAGCCTGATGTATGCGGGGCGCGTGCAGTACGACTTCTGGGATGCCGAGCCAGGCTACTACGGCACCGGCAACTACCTCGGAAGCAAGGATATCCTGGCCATCGGCCTGGCAGGCCGCTACCAGAAGGATGGTGTGCTGACCATCGTCAAGACCGGCGACTACAAGGCCTGGAACCTGGACTTCCTGCTGGAGAAACGCGTCGGCGCCGGCGCGGTGTCGGTGGAAGCAGCCTACTACAACTACCGCAACGACGACGTCATCCTGGCGGAGCAGGGCAAGGCGTGGTCGACCGGCCTCGCCTACGTGTTCAACCTGGCGTCGGGCCAGGGCAAGCTGCAGCCCTTCGTCCAATTCCAGAAGTTCAAGCCTGATAACAACATCGACGTCAAGCAGTCGGACATCGGCCTCAATTACATCATCGATGGCTACAACGCGCAGTTGAGCGCCAGGTATTCGAAGACCGAGACCGTTGCCGCCGCCGACCAGTCGAAATTCGTGGTCGCGCTGCAAGTCCAATACTAAGCACCATCCTTCCACCATCAGAAGAGGGTAACCATTATGCAAACTCGCCGTCATTTCATCGCTTCCCTGACCCGCATCGCGGCGGCTGCCGCCATGCTGGGTGGCAGCTTCGCGGCCTATGCTGCCGATACCATCAAGGTCGGCATCCTGCACTCGCTTTCGGGCACCATGGCGATTTCGGAAACGTCGCTGAAGGACGTGGCCTTGATGGCCATCGACGAAATCAACGCCAAGGGTGGGGTGCTGGGCAAGAAGCTGGAGCCGGTGGTGGTCGATCCGGCGTCAAACTGGCCGCTGTTCGCCGAAAAGGCGCGCCAGCTGGTAGCGAAAGACAAAGTGGCCGCCGTGTTCGGCTGCTGGACTTCGGTATCGCGCAAGTCCGTGCTGCCGGTCTTCAAGGAATTGAATGGCCTGCTGTTCTACCCCGTGCAATATGAAGGGGAAGAACTCGAGAAGAATGTGTTCTATACCGGCGCGGCGCCGAACCAGCAGGCGATTCCCGCGGTCGAATACCTGATGAGCAAGGAGGGCGGCGGGGCCAAGCGCTTCGTACTGCTCGGCACGGACTATGTGTACCCGCGCACCACCAACAAGATCCTGCGCGCATTCCTGAAGAGCAAAGGCGTCAAGGACAGCGACATCGAGGAAACCTACACCCCGTTCGGCCATTCGGATTACCAGACCATCGTCGCCAATATCAAGAAGTTTTCGGCCGGCGGCAAGACCGCGGTGATCTCGACCATCAATGGCGATTCCAACGTGCCCTTCTACAAGGAGTTGGGCAATGCCGGCCTGAAGTCAACGCAGGTACCGGTCGTCGCCTTCTCGGTGGGTGAAGAGGAACTGCGCGGCGTGGATGCCAAGCCGCTGGTCGGCCACCTCGCTGCCTGGAACTATTTCGAGTCCGTCAAAAATCCGGTGAACGATGCCTTCATCAAGAAATGGAAGGCTTATGCCGTTGCGAAGAAGCTGCCGAACGCGGCGACCGCGGTGACCAACGACCCGATGGAGGCAACCTATGTCGGCATCCATATGTGGGCCCAGGCCGTGGAGAAGGCGAAGTCCACCGATACCGACAAGGTGATCGCGGCAATGGGCGGCCAGTCCTTCAGCGCGCCATCCGGATTCACACTGACCATGGACCCGAGCAACCATCACCTGCACAAGCCGGTGATGATCGGCGAAATCAAGGCTGACGGCCAGTTCAGCGTGGTGTGGAAGACCAGGGAACCGATCCGCGCCCAGCCCTGGAGCCCGTTCATTCCGGGGAACGAAGGCAAGCAAAAGCTGTAAGCCGTGATGCCAGCGGCTGCTGCGCGCAGTCCGCCGGACTTGATTACTGGAGACTTCCCCATGATGTATTCCGCTGTGCGCCGGCTGCTGGCTGGCATTGCGCTTTGCCTGCTTGCCGGGGCCGCGCCGGCGGCCATTGCGCCGGCCATGCTGCAGCCGCTGGCTGGCGACGATCCCGACGCGCGGGTGGCGGCAGTCGCTGCCATCGGCGCGCTCGGCACGCCGGAGGCTGCGGACGTACTGCGTGCTTTGAAGGACGATGTCTTGTACCTCTTGCCCGATGGGCGGGTGGCCAGCCTTGCGCCGTCGGCGCCAGCGCCAGAAGGTGCGTCGGTCATTGTCGTCAATAACCGCCTGCGCGCGGCCATCGAGACGGCCCTGTCCGGCATGGATCTGCTGGCGCCCGGGACGGCACAGCGCCTGGCGGCCGCGCGTGCCTTGCTGGGCCAGGAATTGGACCCCGCCCAGGTGGCGCTGGTGCAGCGCGCACTGCAGGGCGAGCAGGATGGGCAAGTGCGATCGGCGCTGCAACTGTTGCTGGCCCTGGCCAGCTTGCAGGCGCCGCAGGCTGGCGAACGTGCCGCAGCCGCGCGCCAGTTGGGTGAACTGGGCGGCAGCGCGCAGCGCGCGCCGCTGCAGGCCAGGCTGGAGCAGCCATCCGCCGAATCCGATGCCGCCGTTCGCCTGGCGCTAACCGACGCCGTGAAGGCGATCGACGCCAGGCAAGCGCGCACTGAGCTGGTCGGCAACCTGTTTTATGGCGTGTCGCTGGCCAGCGTACTGCTGCTGGCGGCGCTGGGCCTGGCCATTACCTTCGGCCTGATGGGCATCATCAATATGGCGCACGGCGAACTGCTGATGATCGGCGCCTATACCACTTACCTGGTGCAATCGCTGTTCCGCCACTACTTGCCGCAGGCGGTCGAGCTGTACCTGCTGGCGGCGCTGCCTGCAGCATTCGCCGTGGCGGCGCTGGTGGGCATGGCGCTGGAACGCACGGTGATCCGCTGGCTGTACGGCCGCCCGCTGGAGACCTTGCTGGCGACCTGGGGCATCAGCCTTGTGCTGATGCAGGCCGTGCGCACCCTGTTCGGCGCGCAGAACGTGGAAGTGGCCAATCCGGCCTGGATGTCGGGTGGCGTGACGGTACTCGGATCGCTCGTGCTGCCTTACAACCGCATCGCGATCATCGTGTTTGCCGTGCTGGTGACGGCCGGCGTCTGGCTGCTGCTGAATGGCACCCGCCTGGGCCTGTTCGTGCGTGCCGTCATGCAGAACCGGCGCATGGCGGGCTGCGTTGGCGTGCCGACCGGCCGCATCGACATGCTGACTTTCGGGCTGGGCTCCGGCATTGCCGGGCTGGGGGGCGTGGCCCTGTCGCAGCTGGGAAATGTGGGGCCGGACCTGGGGCAGTCCTACATCATCGATTCGTTCATGGTGGTGGTGCTGGGCGGCGTCGGCCAGTTGGCCGGCACCGTGATTGCCGCCTTGGGGCTTGGTGAAGCCAACAAATTACTGGAGCCGGTGGCCGGCGCCGTGCTGGCCAAGATTGCCATCCTGGCCTTCATCATCATCTTCATCCAGCGCCGGCCGCAAGGGCTGTTCGCTGTCAAAGGCAGGAGCGTTGAATGAACAAGCTGTTTTCGCGCCGCGCCTGGTGCGCTCTCGCGTGCCTGGTGGTGCTGGCAGCCTTGCTGCCGGCATGCAACCTCGCCTTCGCGCCTGAACATGCGCTGCATGTGCCGGATTACCTGGTCGGGCTGGCCGGCAAATTCATGTGCTATGCCATGGCGGCGCTGGCGCTCGACCTGGTGTGGGGCTACACCGGCATCCTGTCGCTGGGCCATGGCCTGTTCTTTGCCTTGGGCGGCTATGCCCATGGCATGTACCTGATGCGCGCCATCGGGCGCGACGGCGTGTACCAGAGCGCTCTGCCCGACTTCATGGTCTTCCTCGACTGGAAGGAGCTCCCCTGGTACTGGGCCATGACGGACAGCTTCTGGTACTGCCTGGCGCTGGTGGTCCTGGTGCCGGGCGCGCTGGCCTTCGTGTTCGGCTACTTCGCTTTCCGTTCGCGCATCAAGGGCGTGTATTTTTCCATCATCACGCAAGCCCTGACGTATGCCTTCATGCTGCTGTTCTTCCGCAACGATACCGGCTTCGGCGGCAACAACGGTTTCACCGATTTCAAACGCATCCTCGGCTACAGCATCACGGCGCCAGCCACCAAGGCAGTGCTCTACCTGGCGACACTGGGGTGCCTGGTGGGCGCCCTGCTGCTTTGCCGCTGGATCGTGGCCTCGCGCCTTGGCCGTGTGCTGCAGGCCGTACGCGATTCGGAAGCGCGCCTGATGTTCATCGGCTATAACCCGCTGTGGTTCAAGCTGTTTGTCTGGACCCTGTCGGCAGTCCTGTGCGCGATTGCTGGCGCGCTGTACGTACCGCAAGTGGGCATCATCAATCCGTCGGAAATGTCGCCGGCCAACTCGATCGAAATGGTGGTCTGGGTGGCGGTCGGGGGACGCGGCACTTTGCTGGGCGCGATCCTCGGCGCTTTCACCGTGAATGGCCTGAAAAGCTGGTTCACCGCTGCCTTCCCGGACCTGTGGCTGTTTGCCCTCGGGCTGCTGTTCATCCTGGTGACGCTGCTGATGCAGAAAGGCCTGCTGGGACTGCGCCTGCCGCGGCGCCCCCGACGCGCTGCACCGGCGCCCAGGCAGGAACTGGAGGAGGTGGCATGAAGGTCGCGCAAGACAATCGGCTGGACACCAGCCATGGCGCCATCCTCTACCTGGAGGACGTGACGGTCGAATTCGACGGTTTTCGCGCCCTGAACAAGCTCAGTCTCGATATCTCGGTGGGCGAATTACGCTGCATTATCGGCCCCAATGGCGCCGGCAAGACCACGATGATGGATGTCATCACCGGCAAGACGCGCCCAAGCTCCGGCAGCGCATGGTTCGGCCAGCGCCTCGATTTGTCGGCGCTGACGGAATACCAGATCGCGCAAGCCGGCATCGGCCGCAAATTCCAGCGGCCTACGGTCTTCGAATCGCACACGGTATTCGAGAACCTGGAGCTGGCCATGAAGATGGACAAGCGTGTGCGGCCCACGCTGTTCGCGCGCCTGGGCGGCGAACAGCGCGACAAAATCGACGCCATCCTGCGCCAGGTCCGCCTGGAAGGGCAGGCGCAGCGCCAGGCCGGGCTGCTCTCGCACGGCCAGAAGCAATGGCTGGAAATCGGCATGCTGCTGATCCAGGATCCCCAATTGATCCTGCTCGACGAGCCGGTGGCCGGCATGTCCGATGCCGAAACGGCGCGCACCGCGGAGTTGCTGGATGAATTGCGCGGCAAGCATTCCATTGTGGTGGTGGAGCACGATATGGGCTTCGTGGCCGAGATCGCGCAGGGCGGCAAGGTGACGGTGCTGCACGAAGGCGCGGTGCTGGCGCAGGGGCGCATGGACGAAGTGCAGACCGATGAACGGGTGATAGAAGTCTACCTGGGACGTTAGGACGATGATGCTGCAAGCCGAAAACCTGAACCAGTATTACGGCTCTTCCCATACCTTGCGCGGCGTCTCGCTGCAGGTGGCGCGCGGGGAGTGCCTGGCCCTGCTGGGCCGGAATGGCGTGGGCAAGACCACGCTGCTGAAATGCCTGATGGGCGTGCTGCCGGTGGCAGGCGGCACCGTGCAACTCGCCGGGCGCGACATCACCCGCCTGCCGCCCTATGCGCGCGCGGCGGCAGGCATTGCCTATGTGCCGCAAGGCCGGGAAATCTTTGCACGCCTGACGGTGGAGGAGAACCTGCGCATGGGAATGGCCACGCTGCCGCGGCGCGAGGCTGCGAACATCAGCGGTCAAGTCTTCGAGCTGTTTCCCGTGCTGAAGGAAATGCTGCAGCGGCGGGGCGGGGACCTGTCCGGCGGCCAGCAACAGCAGCTGGCCATCGCCCGCGCCCTGCTGCAACGGCCGCAGGTGCTGATCCTGGATGAACCGACTGAAGGCATCCAGCCGTCCATCATCAAGGATATCGAACGCGTGATCCGGCTGCTGCGCCAGCGCGGCGACATCGCCATCCTCCTGTGCGAGCAGTACTTCGATTTCGCCCACGCACTGGCCGACAATTTCGTCGTGCTGTCGCGCGGCGAAGTGGTGGCGGCCGGCAGCCAGGCGCAGATGGCGAGCGACGACGTTACCCGCCACCTGTCGGTCTAGACGATACCGCCAGCGCGGCCGCGGCAGTGCGCGTCTCCACGCCCAGCTTCGCAAACACATGCTCCAGGTGCTTGTTGACGGTACGGGGACTGGTGCCGAGGATGTCGCCAATGTCGCGGTTGGTCTTTCCCTTGCTGACCCAGTGCAGCACTTCGGCTTCGAGCTGGGTCAGGCGGTGCCTGGCCATCAGCGACTGCACCAGGGCGTCGTCCGCCTCCTCCCGCAGCACCACGCTCCACTGGACCGCTTCGTCCGCCTCGCCAAGCGTGAAGATCAGGCGCCGCGTGCCTTGGGCGATGACCAGTGCGGCCGCTTCCTCGCCGGCGGAGCGTGCCCGCACGGCGCGTTGCAGCCAGGGCGATACCTGCGGCGGCAGCGTTGATTTCGCCTGGGCCGGGAAGTAGATGTCCAGCCATTGCCGCGCCAGCGGGGTTTGCCAGATGATGCGTTCTTCCGGGTCGACCGCCAGCACGGCGTGGCCGAAGGCGTCGAGGGCGCTGCGGGCCTGGCTCACCAGGCGTGCATTCTGCGTGTGGGCGCGGATGCGCGCCAGCATCTCGTTCTGGCGCACCGGCTTGGTGACGTAGTCGCTGCCGCCAGCCTGGAATGCCGCCACCACATGTTCGCTCTCCGTCAGCCCCGTCATGAAGATCACCGGGATCGCGCGGGTCTGCAGGTCCGCTTTCAGGCGGCGGCAGACTTCGAAGCCGTCCATGCCGGGCATGACGGCATCCAGCAGCACGACATCGGGCACCAATGCATTGGCCTGTTCCAGTGCGGTGGCGCCATTGTTGGCGACTACGACGGAATAACCCGATTCATCCAGCGCGTCGTGCAGCACGGCCAGGTTTTCGGGCATATCGTCAACTACCAGCACCAGTTGGCCTGGTGGGCGCTCAATCGTTTGTGGCATGGGATGCTCCCTGTTCGAGCAAACGCGCCATCGCTTCCAGTTCGAAGCGCTGCGTGTGGTCTCGCATGATGTCGACAAAATGCCGGTACGGTTCGCCGAGCGCGGCGATGACGTCCAGCTGCTGCTTGATGCCGCGCATGTAGCCGGCCCTGACCTGGGCGCGCAAGGGAGCAAGCTGGGCGGGCGAGGGCAACAGCGGTTGGCCGGACGGCGGGGCGCTGGCGGCTGCCGTTTCCGGGGCGATCCACTCGAGCTGCAAGCGGCGCCCGATCCATTCCAGCAGTTCGGCCAGTTGCACCGGCTTGGTGAAAAAATCGTCGGCGCCAATGCCGGCCGGGTTGGGCAAGCCCTTGTCATAGGCATTGGCCGAGACGATGCCGATCGGCACCGTACAAGCGTGTTCGGTCCGCAGCAGGTGGCTGGCCTCCCAGCCGTCCATGCCGGGCATGGCCAAATCCATCAGGATCAGGTCGGGGACGAAGCCGGCGTGACATTGCAGGCACTCCTGGCCAGTGGCAGCCTGGCCGACGACGAAGCCGAGCGGGGTCAGTATTTCCGCCAGCAGTTCGCGGTCGTTGCGGTCATTGTCGACCACCAGGATGCGGCGGCGTGCTCCGGCGTAGCCGCTGCGCTGGAGCGGGGCGGCATCGGGCTGCGGCGCCTCGGCGTGCAGGCGCGGCAGCAGCAGGCGTACGCTGAAGGCACTGCCCACGCCCGGCGTGCTGCGCACCGTCAGTTCGCCGCCCATCAGCTCCGTCAGCAGTTTGCTGATCGGCAGGCCGAGACCAGTGCCGCCGCAGTTGGCGGCATCGCCGGCGCTGCCGCGCGCGAAAGGCTCGAAGATGCGTTCCAGTTCGTGCTCCAGGATGCCGGGGCCGCTGTCTTCCACTTCGAAGTGCGCCATGTCGCGCTGGTAGCGCAGGCGGAAGGCAATACTGCCCTGGCTGGTGAACTTGACCGCGTTGCCGAGGATATTGATCAGGATCTGGCCGAGCCGCTTGCGGTCTGCGCGCACCACCGGCGGCAGGCTGCCCTGCACCTCGTAACGGAAGGCCAGCCCCTTGCTGGCAGCCTGCTGTTCGAACATCTGCACCAGTTGTGCGACGAAGGTGGCGAAATCCAGCGGCCGCAGGTCGACGCTCAGCCGGCCCCCTTCGATGCGGGCGATGTCGAGCGTGCCTTCGATCAGTGACAGCAGGTGCTCACCGCTGCCGCGGATGACACGGATGGCCTGCTGCCGGTGCGGCGGCATGGCCGGGTCGTTCTGCAGCAGTTGCGCATAGCCGAGGATGCTGTTGAGGGGAGTGCGGATCTCATGGCTGATGCCGGCGATGTAGCGGCTCTTGGCCTGGTTGGCCTGGTCGGCCAGCTTGCGGGCCTGCTGCGCTTCTTCCTGCGCCACGCGGCGCCCTTCGCGGTTCAGCACCAGCCACCAGGCCACGATGGCGCTGACCAGCAGCAGCGCGCCGAAGATCTTGAGGAAGGCCAGGCGCAGTGGCGCCAGCAACTGCGCCTGCCCGGCTTGCACCAGGGCCGCTGCCTCATGCAGGTAGAGCAGTCCGAGCAAGCCAGCCAGGAAGAGCAGGGTCAGGGTCATGAGGAGCAGGTAGTAGCCCAGCCCGCTGACCAGGTAAGGCCAGGCCGACCTGGGCAGCAGCCAGCGCATCGCTGCCTGCCATTGCACGGCAAGGCGCGCGTGCGGCTTGCATGCATCGTCGCAGCGCGCGTCGAGGCAGCAGCAGAGCGAGCAGATCGGCCCCTGGTAGGCTGGGCAATGCGCCATGTCTTCCGCTTCGTAGTCCTTCTCGCAAATGCTGCAGGTATTGCTGTGCGCCGCAGCGGCCTGGCGCGCAAGGTAATAGCGGCCGCCGGTGAGGTAGGCAATGGCCGGCGCGGCGGCGAAGGCTGTGGCGAGCGCGATGAAGGCTGAAAAGGCCTGGGCCGTGGCGCCGAACAGGCCGGTGAAGGCCGCCACCGACAGCAGGGAGGCCAGCAGCATGGCGCCGACGCCGACCGGATTGATATCGTACAGGTAGGCGCGACGGAATTCGATGCCGGCCGGGCTCAGCCCGAGCGGCTTGTTGATGACCAGGTCGGCCACCACGGCGGCGATCCAGGCGATGGCGATATTGGAAAACAGGCCGAGCACCTGGTCCAGCGCCTGGAACACGTTCAGTTCCATCAGCAGCACGGCAATCAAGGCATTGAAGCAGGCCCACACCACGCGCCCGGGATGGCTGTGGGTCAGGCGCGCGAAGAAATTCGACCAGGCCAGCGAACCGGCATAGGCATTCGTCATATTGATCTTGATCTGCGACACCACCACGAACACCACCGTGGCCAGCAAGGCCAGGGCCGGGCCTGCGCCGACCAGGCTGAACCCGGCCAGGTACATGTGGGTCGGGTTGACCGCCTGCGCCAGGCTGGCGCCGCCTTGCAGCGCGAGCAGTGCGAGCAGGGCGCCGGCCAGCATTTTCAGGGCGCCGACGACGGTCCAGCCGGGTCCCGCGGCCAGCACGCCAAGGTGCCAGCGCAAACGCTGCTTACCGGGTGGCGGCATGAAGCGCAGGAAGTCGACCTGTTCGCCGATCTGCGGGATCAGGGCCACGCCAACGGCGGTGGCGGCGCCAAAGGCCAGGGTGTTGAAATGCGCATTGGCCGGATCGCTGCCGGAGAACTGGAGCAATTGGCCGGGAAGGTCCGGGCGCTTGCAAGCGATGGCGACGAAGGGCAGCGCCATCAGCAGCAGCCAGAGTGGCTGGCTCACCATCTGGATGCGGCTGATCAGGGTCACCCCATGCGTTACCAGGGGGACCACCGCCAGGGCGCTGGCCAGGTAGCCGAGCCACAGGGGCAGGCCGAAATACAGTTCCAGCGCGTAGGCCATGATGGCCGCTTCCAGCGCAAACAGGATGAAGGTAAAGGAAGCGTAGATGAACGATGAAATGGTGGAGCCGATATAGCCAAAGCCGGCGCCGCGGGTCAGCAAGTCCATGTCCACCCCGTGGCGCGCCGCGTAATAGCTGATGGGCAGGCCGGTCAGGAAGATGATCAGGCTGACAGCCAGGATGGCCCAGAAGGCGTTGATGAAGCCGTAGTGCACGGCCAGCGTGCCGCCGATCGCTTCCAGCACCAGGAAGGCGATCGCACCAAAGGCGGTATTGGCGACGCGAAAAATGGACCATTTGCGAAACGCGCGCGGTGTGAAGCGCAGCGCGTAGTCTTCGATGGTTTCATTGGCGACCCAGGTGTTGTAGTCGCGCCGGATCTTGACGATGCGCTGAACCGTTTTGGTGCGTGGGCTTTCCAGGTTTGGTGCAGGCATGTGCATGGGTTTGCGGGATTCGTGCTGGCTACTGCATTAATGCAATTACTATGCCCATCTGAACGCCTGTCGCAACTGGTATGCGTCTTGCTTATTGAGGAGCATGGCCGATGCCCTTCCCGACAATTTGATTGGACTTTGCTTGCTGGTGCTCAGCCTTGGCTTGAGGCACGGCTTCGACGCTGACCACTTGGCGACGATCGACGGGCTGGCCCGCTGGAACATGGCGGCACGGCCACGCCTGGCGCGCCAGTGCGGCGCCTGGTTCTCCCTTGGCCACGGCGCGGTCGTCATAGCCATCGCGGTGGCGCTCAGCACACTGGCGGGACACTGGCAACCGCCGGCCTGGCTTGAGCTGTGCGGCGCCTGGGTCTCGATCGCCTGCCTGGTCGGCCTGGGACTGTTGAACGTGCAGGCGCTGCTTGGCGCGCCTCGCGGGCAGATGGTCGCGCCGGCGGGCTTGAAAGGCCGCTTCCTGGGACGGCTGGCCGCCGCATCGGAACCGGGCGGGGTGGCACTGGTGGGCGCCTTGTTCGCCTTGTCGTTCGACACTGTGAGCCAGGCCAGCCTGTTTGCCATGGCCGCCACCGAGTTCGGCGGATGGCGGCATGCATTGTTACTGGGCGTCTTGTTTACGCTGGGGATGTTGGTGGCCGATGGCGTGCATGGGGTCTGGATTGCGCGCCTGCTGCGCCGTAGCGGCGAGACGGCAGTGCTGGCCTCGCGCATCATGGGCTGGGTGGTGGCCGGCCTGAGTTTCCTGGTGGCGGGTTTCGGCGTGCTGAAGCTGTCATCGCCGGCCATCGGCACATGGAGCGATGGCAAGCAGCTGGCCCTCGGCGCGGCACTGGTGGCAGTGCTGGCCGGCAGCTTCCTGATGGCCGTGGCCATGGCGCGGCTGCGCGCGGCTGCGCGCACCGACGCCTCGCTCGGATAGTGGTGGCCGTCATGCGCATGGATCTTCCCGCTGCCCCCCTTTCTCCCGTGTCGTGGCGCGCCAGCCTGGGCCTGGGCTATGCGCGCGCTGGCGCTGCAACGCGGCTGGTGCAGCGCGCTCACAGCGGTCCCTTGCGCGTGCAAAAAGCCTTCTATCCAGAAGGGGAAGCCGTCTGCCACAACATCTTGCTGCATCCACCGGCCGGCATTGCGGGCGGTGACGAACTGTCCATCGACATCACGGCCAGCGCCGGATCGCATGCCCTGCTGACCACGCCAGGCGCCGCCAAGTGGTACCGCGCCAATGGCCGGCCGGCGTGGCAGCGGGTCAGGATCGTGGCCGGGCCGGATGCACGCGTGGAATGGCTGCCGCAGGAAACCATCTTCTTCGATGCCACGGATGCGCATCTGGTGCACGAGGTCGACCTTGCCCCCGGCGCGCGCTACCTTGGCTGCGACGTCCTGTGCTTTGGCCGCAGCGCCAGCGGCGAGCGTTTTGCAAGCGGCACGGTGCGCCAGCAGCTCCAGGTGCGCCAGGCCGGACACCTGCTGTGGTGGGACCAGGGCTTGCTGCACGGCGGCAGCAGCGCCATGCAAAGTCCCCATGTACTGGGTGGCGCGATGGTCTGCGCCACCTTGCTGGCAGCGGGACGTTCCGCCGACGCTGCGCTTCTTGCGCAGTTGCGCGCGCTGGATCCCGCGTTGGGCGCGACCGCCCTCAAATCCGTGCTGGTGTTGCGCTACCTGGGCCACGATGCCGAACAGGCGCGCAAGCTGATGGCGCTGGCCTGGCAAACCATGCGCCCGTACTGGATGGAGCGCCCTGCAACCGAACTCCGGATATGGAATACCTGATATGGATCTCTCTCCACGCGAAAAAGACAAACTGCTGCTGTTCACCGCTGCGCTGCTGGCCGAACGCCGCCGTGCGCGCGGCCTCAAGCTCAATTACCCGGAAGCCGTGGCCCTGATCAGCGCGGCCATCCTGGAGGGCGCGCGCGACGGCAAGACCGTGGCCCAGCTGATGGCCGAGGGCGCCCAGGTGCTGGCGCGCGACGAGGTGATGGAGGGCGTGCCCGAAATGATCTCCGATATCCAGGTCGAAGCGACCTTTCCAGACGGGACCAAGCTGGTCACCGTCCACCACCCCATCGTTTGAGGACGGCATGATACCTGGCGAATACCTGCTTGAAGAAGGCGACATCGCGCTCAACGCCGGCCGCGCCGGCTGCACCCTGGTGGTGGCCAATAGCGGCGACCGGCCGGTGCAGGTCGGGTCGCATTTCCATTTTTTCGAGGTTAACGCGGCCCTGCAGTTCGATCGCGCGCAGGCGCGCGGCATGCGGCTCGATATCGCAGCCGGCACCGCCGTGCGCTTCGAGCCTGGCCAGCGCCGCACGGTGCAGTTGGTCGCGCTGGCCGGCACGCGCCACGTGTACGGCTTCAACGCCCTGGTGATGGGCGCATTGGACGGGGAGGGATAATGGCCCGGATTTCGCGCCGCGCCTATGCGGAAATGTTCGGGCCGACCACGGGCGACCGCATCCGCCTGGCCGATACCGAACTGTTCATCGAGATCGAACATGACTACGCCATTCCCGGCGAAGAAGTGAAGTTCGGAGGCGGCAAGGTGATCCGCGACGGCATGGGACAATCCCAGCTGCCGCACCGGGACGTGATGGACACGGTGATCACCAATGCCGTGATCCTCGACCACTGGGGCATCGTGAAAGCCGATATCGGCCTGAAAGATGGCCAGATCGCGGCCATCGGCAAGGCCGGCAACCCCGACATCCAGCCCGGCGTCACCATGGCCATCGGCGGCGCCACCGAGATCATTGCGGGCGAGGGCATGATCATCACTGCCGGCGGAGTCGACACGCACATCCATTTCATCTGTCCGCAGCAGATCGACGAAGCGCTGGCATCGGGCGTGACCACCATGATCGGCGGCGGCACGGGGCCAGCGGTCGGCACGGCGGCCACCACCTGCACGCCCGGTCCATGGCATATCCACGCCATGCTGGCGGCGGCCGACGCCTTCCCCATGAACCTGGGCTTCCTGGGCAAAGGCAACGTCAGTTTGCCGCGTCCGCTGGAGGAGCAGGTCGAGGCCGGCGCCATCGGCATGAAGCTGCATGAGGACTGGGGCAGCACACCGGCGGCGATCGACAACTGCCTGACGGTGGCCGACCGCATGGACGTGCAGGTCGCCATCCATACCGACACGCTGAACGAGGGCGGCTTCCTGGAGGCGACGCTGGCGGCGTTCAAGGACCGCACCATCCATACCTTCCACACCGAAGGGGCGGGCGGCGGCCATGCGCCGGACATCATCGCGGCGGTGGGACAGTCCAACGTGCTGCCGTCGTCCACCAACCCGACCCGCCCGTTCACCGTCAACACCCTGGACGAGCACCTGGACATGCTGATGGTGTGCCACCACCTGGACGCCGCCATCGCGGAAGACGTGGCATTTGCAGAATCGCGCATCCGCCGCGAAACGATTGCGGCCGAGGACATCCTGCACGACCTGGGGGCGATCTCGATGATGTCGTCCGACTCGCAGGCCATGGGTCGGGTGGGAGAAGTCATCATGCGGACCTGGCAGACGGCGCACAAGATGAAGGTGCAGCGCGGCCCGCTGCCCGGCGACGACAGCCGCAACGACAACACGCGCGTCAAGCGCTACGTGGCCAAGTACACCATCAATCCAGCCATCGCCCATGGCATTTCGCATGTAGTTGGCTCGCTTGAAGTGGGCAAGCTGGCCGACCTGGTGTTGTGGCGGCCGGCCTTCTTCGGCGTCAAGCCGTCCATGGTGCTGAAAGGCGGCATGATTGCCTGTGCCCAGATGGGCGATCCCAATGCCTCGATTCCCACGCCGCAGCCGGTGTACATGCGGCCGATGTTCGGCGCCTTTGGCGGCGGCTTGAAAAAGTCGCTGACCTTCGTGTCGCAGGCGGCGTTCGAGGCAGGCGTGGCGCAACGCCTCGGACTGGCCAAGCGCGCGGTGCCGGTGCGCGCCACCCGCCAGTTGCGCAAAGCCGATATGGTCCACAACGGTGCGACCCCGCACATGGAGGTCGACCCCGAAACCTATGAAGTGCGCGCCGACGGCCAGTTGCTGGTGTGCGAAGCCGCGCCCGTGCTGCCGATGGCGCAGCGCTATTTCCTGTTCTGAGAAAGCGAAGACCATGCTGACCCTGCACACCAAACTGGCCGCCGCCGACCGCGTCGACGGTGAGCTGGTACTGACATACGACCAGCGCGAGAAGTGCCGCCAGCGCGCGCGCCTGGTGTCGGGCGAGGAGATCGCCCTGTTCACTGCGCGCGGTACGGTGCTGCGCGAGGGCGACCTGCTGACCGGTGAAGCCGGCTTCGTGGCGCGCGTGCGCGCGGCTGCGGAGCCGGTCTACACCGTGCGCGCCGCCGATGCGCATGGCCTGCTGCGCTGCGCCTTCCACCTTGGCAATCGCCATAGCCAGGTGGAAGTGGGCGACGGCTACCTGCGCATCCGCGTCGATCCCGTGCTGCGCGATATGCTGGCCGGGTTGGGTGCGGTTGTCACGGAAGACCTGGCGGCCTTCGAGCCGGAGCCCGGCGCCTATTCCGGCGGCCATGGGCACGGCCACCCGCTGGCCCCGGTGCCGTTGCGGCAGAAGATACATCGCCCGGCGGACGCTTGAAAATGGAGGCGCAGGCGCTGCTGCATCTGCTGCAATTCGCCAGCCCGGCGCTGCCGGTGGGCGCCTACAGCTATTCGCAAGGCCTGGAGGCGGCGCTGGAAGAGGGCAGCGTGCACGATGCGGCCACGGCGCGCGCCTGGATGCGCAGCATGCTGCACGAAGTGCTGGCGCGCTGGGACGCGCCGCTGTTCTGGCGCCTGCTGCGCGCGCACGCGGCAGGCGATGCGGCGGCTGCAGCTTGCTGGGCCGAGCGCTGCCTGGCCTCGCGCGACACGGCGGAACTGCGCGCGGAGTCCGTGCAGATGGGCTTTTCGCTGGCGCGCCTGCTGGACGAACTGGAGCTGGCGCCGGCCGCCGAAGGCGAGGAAGCCTATCTCGCCGCGCTGGCGCGGGCCGTGCATGCGCTGGGCGTACCGCACGAGGCCGCGCTGCTGGCCATGCTGTTCGGCTGGGCCGAGAACCAGGTGCTGGTGTGCGTCAAATCCATCCCGCTCGGGCAGGTGGCAGGCCAGCGGCTGTTGCTGTCGCTGCGCCCCGAGATCGAAGACGCGGCCCGAACCGCGCAAGCGCTGGACGATGCGGACATGTCCAACTGGGCGCCCGGGCTTTCCCTGCTGTCGATGCGGCACGAGGTGCAGCACGGCAGGCTTTACCGTTCATAAAGGAATTACCATGGCATCCAATCCCCTGCGCGTCGGCATCGGCGGCCCGGTCGGCTCCGGCAAAACCGCCCTGTGCGAAATGCTGTGCAAAGCCATGCGCGACGACTACGACATGGCCGTGATTACCAATGACATCTACACCCGCGAAGACATGGAGATCCTGCTGCGCGCCCAGGCGCTGCCGCCGGAGCGCCTGATGGGCGTGGAAACTGGCGGCTGCCCGCACACCGCGATCCGCGAGGATGCTTCGATCAACCTGGAGGCGATCGCGCGCCTGCAGGCGGATTTCCCGGCGCTTGACCTGATCCTGGTCGAATCCGGCGGCGACAATCTCGCCGCGACCTTCAGTCCGGAGCTGTCGGACCTGACGCTGTACGTCATCGATGTGGCGGGCGGCGAGAAAATACCGCGCAAGGGCGGGCCGGGCATCACGCGTTCAGACCTGCTGATCATCAACAAGACGGACCTGGCGCCGCATGTAGGCGCCGACCTGGAAGTGATGGCGCGCGACGCGGCGCGGCAGCGGGGCGAACGTCCTTTCGTGTTCACCAATTTGCGCAGCGGGCAAGGCGTGAAGGACGTGGTCGGCTTCATTCGCGAGCAGGGTTTGCTGGGCATGGCATCTTCCCAGGCATCGCGCTAGTCCCTTTGCGGTGAGCTGGCCGGGAGCGAGATACGGACCGTGGTGCCTTCGCCAGGAGCCGACTCGATGGCGATGCGCCCGCCCATCACGCCGGTGACGATGTTGTAGACGATGTTCATGCCTAGCCCAGTGCCGCCATTGCCCATCTTGGTGGTGAAGAAGGGATCGAAGACATGGCGCAGGACTTCTTCCGTCATGCCGGCGCCGTCGTCGCGGAAGATGATTTCGACCTGCCCGTCTTCGACTGCACGGGCGGACAGCCGGAGATGGCCGCTGGTGCGGCCGTCAAAGGCGTGCATTAGGGAGTTGTTGATCAGGTTGTTGAAGACCTGGTACACGCTGCCCGGGTAGGAGTCGAGCTCCAGCTCGTATGGCACGTCGACTTCCATCTGGATCGCGCTGCGGCGCAGACGCGGCATGTAAGTCGCGGCGGTATCGAGCGCCACTGCCTGCAGGCGGAAGCGGCGGCGCTGGTCGTTGGTCTGGTCCACTGCAATCTGCTTGAACGAGGCGATCAGCGAAGCCGCCTTTTCCAAAGAGCTGGAAATCAGGCCGCATGCGAGCTGCACTTCTTCCAGGTGATGATTCAGCGTGGAGCGCCTGACCGAGCCATCGGCGACCGACAGTTTGAATTCCTTCACGCGGTCGTCCAGTGCGGTGGAGGCCAGCAGGCTATTGCCGATCGGTGTATTCAGTTCGTGTGCAATGCCGGCCACCAGCGAGCCGAGGGAAGCCATTTTTTCTGCCGCGATCAGGTCGTGCTGGGTGCGTTGCAAGGTCTCCAGCGCGTGCGACAGGTCGCGGTTGGCCTGTTCCAGCGCGGCTGAACGTTCGCGTACCCGCGACTCCAGCGCATCGTTCAATTCGCGTAATTGCTGCTTGGCCTTCATCTCCTGGGTCAGGTCGAGCAGGGCCCAGATGATGGCGTGCTTGCCGTCCAGGAGCAGAGAGGACGACCAGATCGCCACCTGTCCCGGCCCGCCGTCCGGCAGCATGACATCGGCCATTTCGCCGCGCACCACGCCATGCAGGCGGAACTCGTTCCAGATGCGCTGGCGCTCGCTCGGCGACGCCCAGAAAGTCACTTCGTCCGAACGCCTGCCAATCAGCTCGTGCAGCGGGGTGCCAAAGGTGCGGGCCAGCGCCTGGTTGGCGGCGATGATGCGGCCTTCCTGGTCGGATACCGACAGCGGCAGAGGCGTCATGTCGAACAGGGTACGGAAGCGTTCTTCCGACTCGCGCAGGCGGCGCTGCGAGTCTTCCAGCTGGGCGATGCGTTCGCGCAGGGCTGCGCTCATCAGGTTGAGCGAATGGGTCACCACTTCCAGTTCGTCGCCGCCGCTTTCCGGCAGTTGGCTGAACTGGCCGTCTGCCAGCCGCTCGGCGTGGTTGGCCAGCATGCCCAGGCGCTGGCCCACGCCACGCGTCAGGGCAAAGAACAGCAGCAAGGCGAGGGCAAAGCCGAGCAGGGCGATCAGGCCGCCCTGGCGCAGCACGTCGTCGCGCGCGGTCACCAGGTCGACGGTCGACAGGCCAAAATGCAGCATGCCGACGCGATTGTCCTTCAATAGCAGGGGCGCCTGGGCGTGCAGCAGGCCACCGTCGACGGAGGTGCGCACGCCGCCGCGCAATTGCGCCTGGCGCAGTGATTCCGGCATGAAGGTCGGGCGCTCGCCCGCCTCGAGGATGGTGTCGCCGTCGGCGTCGAGGATGACGATGTAGCGCAGGAAGCTGTCGCGCGGATCGGACAGCATTTCCGACCAATAGGTACGCAGTTCACCCAGGCGGCCGCTGCTGGCGTAGGGCGTGAGGGTCAGGTTCAGGTTGACGGCATATTCGAGGGCGACGCGGTCGGCATTGCGGCTGACGGCGTTGGTCATCAGGCGCAGGCTGTTGCCGATCAACAGGGCCACCACCACGGCTTGGACGAAAGCGCTCAGCAGCAAGAATTTCGCGCGCAGCGAAAGCTTCAATTTGTGCTCCCCAGCTTTGTTAATTTTTGATTATCACGCCATTGTATCCCTTCATAAGTGAAAGTTGCCGAAATTTAAAAAAAACGCCGCCCGGCTGTTGCGGGGCGGCGTTGGCGCGTAGCGGGCGCAGTAACGGTGCTTCGGCTTATGGCAGGGTCAGGATGACCTTGACGCTGTCGTCCACAGCCGATTTGTCGATGTAGCCGATGGCTTTCGGATCGTCCGCCACGGCCTTCTTGACCTCGGCGTTGGATTTGAATTCCTTCGGTGGCGTGGCCTTGCCGGTAAACACCAGCTTGGACCAGATGGCTTTCACCTGGGCTGGGTCCTTGTCGGCGACCTTCTGGTAGAAGTCGGTGCGGATCTTGGAGCCTTCAGCCTGGTCCACCGGGGTGAACATGGCCGATTTGCCGAGGAAGAACTGGGATGCCTGTTCCGAGAACATGCGCGAGGCCGGATTGTCCTTGTTGACGATCACGACGATCTCGGCCGATGCAGGCAGGGCTGCGGCAACCAGGGCCGAAGCGAGCAGGGCGCTCAGGATTTTTTTCATGGCCATGGCTCCTTAGAACACGAAGTCGATGCCGGCGGCATAGACGTTGATGCTGTTGCTGTAAGTCGGCACGCCGGACGGCAGGATCAGGGAACCGCCTTTGACCTGTGGCTTGACGTGGTCGATTTGCACTTTCAGGGCCAGCGACTTGGCGAAGTCCCAGCGCATGCCGACCAGGTCGGACTTCTGCTCTGGCGACACCAGCAGGCCGCGCACGGCGCCGAAGGTCGCTGCCAGCGGGTGGGCGGCAGGCACGGTCGGCACGGTCACGGACGAACCGTGGCCCTTGTAGTAGGCGTGGGCGTAGTAAGGCAGCACTTTGCCGAAGCGGTAGCCGGCCATGATGTAGCCGGAGTTGGTCTCAGGGATGTAGACCGGCTCGTGGGCGCGGCGCTGGGCGTATTCGGCTTGCAGCACGATGTTCTTCCAGTCCATCGTCAGGCCGATTTCGGTGAAGCTCATCTTCTTGCCGCCGCGCAGGGTCAGGTCGTCGGCGAGCTGGATGGCGGCCGGCACCTTGGTCGCAGCCAGGCCGTCGGTCAGGGCGTTGATCGGGGCCAGGTTGTTGACTTCAATCTTGGCGCGGGCGTGCGCCAGGCGGGCGGTGAACGGGCCGTATTCGGCGGTCACGGCGGCGCCGAACACCGGCGACTGGTGCTTGGCGACGGAGCCGCCGCCGGTCGGGATGTACA
This sequence comes from uncultured Duganella sp., assembly GCA_946482635.1. The sequence continues at coordinate 6,545 of CAMLSG010000060.1, read as the reverse complement.
GCTTGCCGCGGCTGACGCCGCCGAAGCCTTGCACGGTGACATTGGTGTCGCCGAAGGCGTGCTGCCAGTTGATGTCGGCGCCGTCCATGTTTTCAATCGGGGCCTGGCCGTACATTTCGATCGGCGGGCGCATCATGGTGTTGGCGTAGCCAACGTTCTGGTAGTCGGAGATCAGGAAGGCGGGCAGCACTACACGGCCCAGGCGCACATTGGTCTCGTCGTTCAGCTTGTACTTCAGGAAGCCCCAGGTCAGGTCGGTGGTGAACTGCTGGCTGGTATTCTTGCGGGTCAGTACCTGCACGGTGCCCGACAGGCTCTCGTTGAAGGTGTAGGTGGCTTGCAGGCCCAGGTTGCTGTCGAGGCCGATGCGCGGCGAGTCGCCGGTGCCCGCAGCCTGGTTGTAGCGTGCGAATTTTGCGTCATCGGAGTTGGTCTTGGCTACGCCCAAGGTGCCAAAGCCACTGATACTCAGGTTGCCGTCGCCCAGGGTACCGGCCTGAGCCATCATGCTGGTAGCAGCCAGCATAGCGGCGGCGAGAAGCTGTTTCTTCATGAAAGTGATCCGATCGAGTGTTATTTTATTGATAGTGCAATGCACCAAAGTCGTGCCATTTTGTTTATGGCAGTTTCCTAGAATAAACGAAACTTGCACCATTTTGAATCGAAACCTGCACAAATAGAGAGCAGCTTCTAGAATTTGTGGGGTTTTTGAGTTCTTTAATTGGCGTTATTGCACTGCGCACTGAAATGCGCGTGCGTTTAAAATAACACCTTCGTTCCCTACCAAGATTGAGAAGAAAACCATGGCCGTCAATTCCCCTATCCCTGTCGCCGCTGACCTGAAGCCGGTTGCCGGTATTGAGCTTGGCTATGCCGAAGCTGGTATCAAGAAGCCGGGCCGCAAGGACGTGCTGGTCTTGAAGCTGGCCGATGGCGCCACCGTGTCCGGCGTGTTCACGCTGAATCGCTTCTGCGCCGCGCCAGTACAGATTTCCAAGGAAAACCTGGCGGCCGTGAAAGCGGGCGGCAAGCCGATCCGCGCCCTGATGATCAACACCGGCAACGCCAACGCCGGCACCGGCGAATCGGGCCTGGCCAACGCCCGCACTACCTGCGCCGCACTGGCCAAGGAACTGGGCTGCGATGCGCAGCAGATCCTGCCGTTCTCCACCGGTGTGATCCTGGAGCCGCTGCCGGTCGAAAAGATCGTGGCCGGCCTGCCGAAAGCGATCCAGAACCTCAAGCTGGATAATTGGTTCAACGCCGCCGAAGCGATCATGACCACCGACACCCAGCCAAAGGCGGGCTCGCGCACCGTGGATGTCGCCGGCCACAAGGTCACCATGACCGGCATCTCCAAAGGCGCCGGCATGATCAAGCCGAACATGGCGACCATGCTGGGCTACCTGGCCTTCGACGCCAAGGTCTCGCAGCCGGTGCTGGACGTGCTGGTCAAGGAAGCGGCCGACAAGTCCTTCAACTGCATCACCATCGATGGCGACACCTCGACCAACGACTCCTTCATGCTGGTCGCCACCGGCGCCGGCACCCTGGTGGTCGATTCCGTCGATTCGCCTGAATACAAGGCGCTGGCCGCCGCCGTCACTGAGCTGTCGGTATTCCTGGCGCAAGCCATCGTGCGCGACGGCGAAGGCGCCACCAAGTTCATGACCATCACCGTGGAAGACGGCAAGGATGCCGCCGAATGCCGCAAGATCGCCTACTCGATCGGCCACTCGCCGCTGGTGAAGACCGCCTTCTTCGCTTCCGACCCTAACCTGGGCCGCATCCTGGCCGCCATCGGCTACGCCGGCGTGGACGACCTGGACGTCAGCAAGATCAACCTCTACCTGGACGACGTGTGGGTGGCCAAGGACGGCGGCCGCAACCCGGACTACAAGGAAGAAGACGGCCAGCGCGTGATGAAGCAAAGCGAGATCACCGTGCGCGTGAAGCTGGCGCGCGGTACTGCCGCCTCCACCGTCTACACCTGCGACCTGTCGCACGACTACGTGTCGATCAACGCCGACTACCGTTCCTGAGCGGATGTCGAACCAACTCGACCAATTCCTCAAGCGCGCCGAGGCATTGCTGGCGCGCGTGGAGGCCATCCTGCCGCCGGCTGCTGCCATGCCGGACTGGCAGGCTTCCACTGCCTTCCGCTGGCGCAAGCGCAATGGTGTCGGCTACCTGCAACCGGTGCCGCGCCCGGCGCAAATCGCTTTCGACGATTTGCAGCACATCGGCCGCCAGAAGGCGCAGATCGAGCAGAACACGCGCCAGTTCGTGGAGGGCAAGCCCGCCAACAACGTGCTGCTGACCGGTGCGCGCGGCACCGGCAAGTCGTCGCTGATCAAGGCTTGCCTGGCGGCGTTTGCTTCGCAAGGCCTGCGCCTGATCGAAGTGGACAAGGCCGACCTGCACGACCTGCCGGACATCATGGACCTGGTGGCAGGTCGCCCCGAGCGCTTCGTGGTGTTCTGCGACGACCTGTCGTTCGAGGAAGGGGAGAGCGGCTACAAGGCGCTGAAAGTGGCGCTGGATGGCTCGGTGTCGGCCGTGATCGACAATGTGCTGATCTACGCCACTTCCAACCGCCGCCACCTGATGCCCGAGCGCATGTCGGACAATGCCACCTACAAGCATGACGAGGACGGCGACCTGCATCCGGGCGAAACGGTGGAGGAAAAGATTTCGCTGTCCGAGCGTTTCGGCCTGTGGCTGTCGTTCTACCCGTTCAAGCAGGAAGACTACCTGGGCATCGTGGCGTATTGGCTGGCCGCCTTCGGCTGCACCGTGCCGCAGATTGCCGATGCCCGCACCGAAGCGCTGCAATGGGCGCTGCAGCGCGGCTCGCGCTCCGGCCGCGTGGCCTGGCAGTTTGCGCGCGATTATGCCGGGAGGCTGCCATGAGTGCCGCACCGCAAAGGCCAATCGACGTCGCTGTCGGCATCCTGATGCAAGCGAACGGCGACGTCCTGCTCGGACAGCGCCCGGAAGGCAAGCCGTATGCCGGCTATTGGGAATTCCCGGGCGGGAAGGTCGATCCGGGCGAAACCATTCTCGAAGCGCTCAAGCGCGAATTCGTCGAGGAACTGGGCATCCACATCCAGAGTGCCGAGGAGTGGTGCGGCGTCGAGCACGTCTACCCGCATGCCCACGTGCGGCTGCACTTCTTCATCAGTCGCGAATGGAGCGGCGAGCCGCAAAGCCTGGAAGGCCAGGCATTCGCCTGGCAGGGCACGGTCGGCGTGGAACCGCTGCTGCCCGCCACCATCCCATTGCTGGAGTGGCTCGACCGGGTACGTTACTGATCTTGCTCGTCGAGCGGATCGGTGGGCGCGGCGCCGGGGATAGTGTACTTTTCCTCGGCCCAGGCGCCAAGGTCGATCATCTTGCAGCGCTCGCTGCAGAAGGGGCGGTATTTATTGGCTTCCGTCCACTCTACCTTGGCGTGGCAGGTGGGGCATTCAACGACAGTAGGCATGGTGCTTAGAAATTACAGAGGGTGAGCTCGAATGGTACATCTTCTTCCAGCGGCTTGGGTTTCAGGTCGCCGCCCTGGGAAGTGAAGCGCACCCACAGCATGTATTTGTTGGCCGAAATCTCGGGAATCGCGCCCAGCGCTTCGTCGACCGACAGGCGCAGCATCTGGTAGACCTTGCCTTGCAGCATTTGCTGGTAACTCCCGGCATTGGCGATCATTTTCACAGGTGCGCCGGAATCGCGCAGCAGGCGCAGCACCAGGCCCAGGGCATCAAACAGCGGCGCCAGCGGGTTGAACCAGGTGACGATGTCGTTGAAGCGCTTCTCGGCCGGTTGCTTTTGCCAGGCGTAATACGAGGGCAGGTCGAATTCGCAGGCGCCGCCCGGGATGATGGTGCGGCCGCGAATGCTCATCAGCCATTCATTGTCGCGCACGTTCTGGCCCGTCTTGCCTTGCGAGGCGACCAGGGCGCTTGAAACACTATCGAGTTCGGCGAGGATGGCGTCCAGCATTTCGGCCTGGACGTTCGGGTTGGAGCGGTAGCCCAGCAGGCTCTGGCGCTGGCGCTCGAGTTCCTGCAGCAGGTCGGATTTGAGGTCGGCGCGCCCGGCCACTTCCAGCATGTCGAAGATGGTGGCCAATGCGACGTGGTGCTGCATCGGGTGTTCCTGATGCACGAAGAACTTGAATTTCTCGTATAGATCCTCCAGGCGCAGCAAGGTCCGGATGCGCTCATTGAAAGGATATTCGTAAACGATCAAAGCATCCCTCGTGTGGAAGACCTATTAATAATCTCGTGATTCTGAACTATGCGAAGCAAAATTACAAATATTGCTGATAAAAACCATGCAAACGGTCTACCTGAGGGGTTAAAGCTTCGATTTTGCCGCCATTGTCTATGATATCGTCGGCCGCTGCCAGCCGAACCGTGCGCGGCACCTGGGTCGCCATGATGGCCCGCACCTGGTCTTCCGCCAGGCCATTGCGCGCCATTACGCGCGCCACCTGGACTTCTTCCGGGCAGTCGATGACCAGCACGCGGTTGACGCGCTGCTTCCAGGCGCCGGATTCGACCAGCAGGGGGATCGCCAGCATCACATAGTCGCCGCTGGCATCGGCGGCGGCCGCCAGGGTGGCGTCGCGGATCATGGGGTGGAGGATGGCTTCCAGCCGGCGCTTGGCTGGCGGTTCGCGGAACACCAGTTCGCGCATCTTCGCGCGGTCCATGGCGCCATGGCTGTCGGCCATCTGGGCGCCGAATTCGGCCAGGATGTCGGGCATCGCCGCGCCGTTGGGCCCGGTCAGGGCGTGGGCAATCTGGTCGGTGTCGACGATGCTGGCGCCGCGGTCGGCAAACATATTGGCGATCAGGCTTTTGCCGCTGCCGATGCCGCCTGTCAGGCCGACCACGAAGCGCGCCGGCATGTCAGCCCGTGGCTCCGTACAGGAATGCGGTGATTTGCTGGCCGCACAGCAGCGCGGCCAGGCCAGCGCCGGCCAGGTAAGGGCCGAACGGGATCTTGTGGTCGAAGCCCATGCGCGCGGCGATCATCATGCTGATGCCGACCACGGCGCCCACCACCGAGGACAGCAGGATGATTGCCGGCAGCATCTGCCAGCCCATCCAGGCGCCCAGTGCGGCCAGCAGCTTGAAGTCGCCATAGCCCATGCCTTCCTTGCCGCGCACCAGCTTGAACACCCAGTACACGGTCCACAGTGCCATGTAGCCGGCCGCTGCGCCCAGCACGGCGTCCTGCAGCGGTACGAACAGGCCTTTCACGTTAACCAGCAGGCCCAGCCACATGAGCGGCAGGGTCAGGTCGTCCGGCAGCAGCTGCGTGTCGAGGTCGATGAAGGTCATTGCGATCAGCAGCCAGCCGAAGACCAGGGTGGCCATGCCGGTCCAGCCGAAGCCGAAGTGCCACACCAGGCCGGCCGACAGCAAGGCGCTCAGCAACTCGATGGCCGGGTAGCGCGCCGAGATCGGCGCCTTGCACGAGCTGCATTTGCCGCGCAGCAGCAGCCAGCTGATGACCGGGATGTTTTCCAGCGCCGTGATCTGGTGGCCGCAGTGCGGGCAAGCCGAACGCGGCACCACCAGGTTGTAGCGCTCCGGATGCGGCTCCGGCTCGTCGCGCTCGCAGGCGCATACGCTGTCGACCTCGCGCTGCATCATGACTGGCACGCGGTGGATCACCACGTTCAGGAAACTGCCGATCAGCAGGCCAAGGATGCCGGCCACCACGGCGGCGGCCAGCGTTGCCGGCGGCGAGAACAGCATGAATACGTCTTGCATCCTGTTACACCACCGAGCCGAGTTTGAAGATTGGCAGGTACATCGCAACCACCAGGCCGCCGATCACCACGCCCAGGATCACCATGATCATCGGTTCCATCAGGCTCGAGAGCTGAGCGACCGCTTCGTCCACTTCTTCTTCGTAGAAGTCGGCCACCTTGCCCAGCATCGAATCGAGTGCGCCCGATTCTTCACCGATGGCCACCATCTGGGTCACCATGTTCGGGAAGACATCGGCATTCTGCATGGCCACGGTCAGGCTGGTACCGGTGCTGACTTCGGTCTGGATCTTTTTGGTCGCTTCCATGTAAATGTGGTTGCCGGATGCGCCACCCACCGAGTCCAGCGATTCCACCAGCGGCACGCCGGCGGCAAACATGGTGGACAGGGTGCGCGTCCAGCGCGCCACGGTGGCTTTGCGGATCACGTCGCCGAACACCGGAATTTTCAGCAGCAGGCGGTCCATCGTCGCCTGCATTTTTGCCGAACGCCGCCAGGTCTGGAAGAAGAAATACAGCGCGGCGAACAGGCTGCCGAAGATGATGTACCAGTACTTGACGAAGTACTCCGACAGCGTCATCACGAACACGGTCGGCGCCGGCAGGTCGGCGCCGAAACTGCTGAACACTTCCTTGAAGGCCGGCACCACCCAGATCATGATCACGGCCGTCACGATAAAGGCAACGCCAATCACGGCCACCGGATAAGTCAGGGCCGATTTGATCTTGGCCTTGATGGCCAGCGTCTTTTCCTTGTAGATCG
>CAMLSG010000059.1 GCA_946482635.1 uncultured Duganella sp. | reverse complement strand
TTCCTGGAAATGGGCGCGGCCGGCGTGCAGGTGGCGACCCGCTTCACCGTGACCAAGGAATGCGGCCTGCCTGACGACGTGAAGCAGGAATATTTCAAGGCCACCGAAGACGACGTGATCGTCAACGGCATTTCGCCGACCGGCTATCCGATGCGCATGCTGAAGCAGACCCCTGCTATCGGCGCCGGCATCCGCCCGGGCTGCGAATCCTACGGCTACCTGCTCGATGCGACCGGCAACTGTGCCTACATCAATTCGTACAACCGCGAAGTGGTGGCCAACGGCGGCAGCGACAAGGGCATCAAGGTGATGGACAAGACCTGCCTGTGCACCCATATGCGCAACTTCAACTGCTGGACTTGCGGCCACTACACCTACCGCCTGAAGGACACTTCCTTCAAGAAGCCGGATGGTTCCTACCAGCTGCTGACGGCGGAACACGTGTTCAAGGACTACCAGTTCTCGACCGATAATTCTATAGCTTTACCTGAAAAAGACTTCTAATTCGCTTGTCGAGCGGCGGTGCCTGGCCCTGCGGGCCAGGCACCGGTTTTAGCCTTCCTTGTTGATGCGCACGATCAGCGCGCCCAGCACATCCTCGGCCATCTCATTCTCCACCTGGCACGTCCCGGCATTCTCATGCCCGCCCCCGCCGTATTCCAGCATCAGGGCTCCGATATTGGTCTTTGAGGTTCGGTTCAGGATCGACTTGCCGGTCGCGAATACCGTATTCTGGTTCTTCAGCCCCCACAGCACGTGGATCGAGATATTCTGCTCAGGATACAGTGCATAAATGACAAAGCGGTTACCCGCATAAATCGTCTCTTCATTGCGCAAATCCAGCACCACCAGGTTCTTGTGCACAGTCGAGCAGCGGCGAATCTGCTCCTTGCACTTCTCCGCATGGTCGAAATACAGGTCGCTGCGCTCCTTCACATCCGGCAGCGCCATGATTTCGCTGATCGAATGCGTGCGGCAATAATCAATCAGGTCCATCATCAGGTTGTAATTCGAGATGCGGAAGTCGCGGAAGCGCCCCAGTCCCGTGCGCGCATCCATCAGGAAGTTCAGCAAGTCCCAGCCCTTGGGGTCCAGGATCTCGTCGCGGTTGAACTGGGCCGAATCGCCCTTGTCCACGGCCAGCATCATGTCGTTCCAGGCCGAAGGGAATTTGTTGCCGCCGCCGTAGTAGTCATAGACGACGCGCGCGGCCGAAGGTGCATTGGGATCGATGACGTGGTTCTGCCGGTCGCCCGTATTGCGGATGGTCTCGGATAAGTGGTGGTCGAACGCAAGGTGGGCGCCCGATACATAAGGAAGGTTGGTGGTGATATCGCGGCTGGTAACCGCGATCTTCCCATCCTGCATATCCTTGGGGTGCACGAACAGGATATCGTCGATCAGATCCAGGTGCTTGAGCAGCACCGCGCACACCAGGCCATCAAAATCACTGCGGGTAACAAGGCGGAACTTCATGGAAGGCACCCCTATCGCTGATGAATTGGAAGCCCATATTACCGTGATCTTTCAAAGCCTGTCGAGCCGTCCCGCAAAGTCGTCCGCACGCATTTGAGCAATCACATAATCGACGAAGGCGCGCGTTTTCGCCGGCAACAGCTTCTTGCTGGAATAGTAGATGGAAAGCGGCCCCACCTCGGCGTGCCAGCCGGGCAGCAAGCGTACCAGCTGGCCGGTTTCGAGCAGCGGCGCCGCATGGGGGCCCGGCAACAGCGCTACGCCCAACCCCATGCAGGCCGCCTGCGCCATCGCTTCCGGGTCGTCGAAAGTGGCAACCGCACGGAACTCGGCCACGGCCTCTTCACCGGCCGCATTGCGCAGCAGGTATTCACGCAGGCGCCCGGTTTCGGCCGAACGGCGTGCAATGCCTTCCCATCCTGCCAGCTCGGACGGATGGCGCGGCAGCCGGCGCCCTGCCAGGCAGGACGGCGCAGCCGTGGCCAGGATGCGCGGCCGCCCCAGTTCGCGCGCCACCACGCCGGGCGCAAGTTCGATGCCGCCGCCAATGGCGACGTCGTAACCCTCCCCGATCAGGTCCACCGTCCGGTTGTCGAAGCGCCAGTCGTGCTGCACGCCCGGATAGCGCTGCAGGAAGCCTCTCAGCAGCGGCAGGATGTACATGCGCCCCACCCCATGCGCCACCGCCACCTTGAGCGTGCCGGCCGGTTCGCCGGCATCCTGCGCTGCGCCGGCAATGGCGCCCTGCAGCTCGGCCAGCGGGCCACGCACCTGCTGCAGCAGTCGTTCGCCGGCTTCGGTCAGCGCCAGCCGGCGCGTGCTGCGCTGGAACAGGCGCACGCCCAGCCGCGCCTCCAGGCGCGCCACGTTCTTGCTGACCGCCGCCGGGGTCAGGCCCAGGCGCCGCGCTGCCTCCGAAAAGCCGGCGCATTCGGCGCTCTGCAGGAAGGATTCGAACAGGTTCAGTGGGCCCATTTAATACATTTGGTTGAAAGTGATACTCAATATTACCAGCTAGTCAGCATGCAATGTCGCGACCATACTAGCTCCATCCCAACCAACATTCAGGAGCAAATCATGAGCAAGATCGCATTCGTTACCGGTGGTTCCCGCGGCATCGGCGCCGCCATCGTGCGCCGCCTGGCCAAGGACGGCGCCACGGTCGCCTTCACCTACCAGAGTTCCGGCACCGCTGCCGATGCCCTGGCGGGCGAAATCGCTGCAGCCGGCGGCAAGGCTATTGCGCTGAAGGTCGATGCCTCCGACGCTGCCGCCACCCGCGCCGCCATCGACGATATCGCCAAGCGCTTCGGCCGCCTGGACATCCTCGTCAACAATGCCGGCGTGCTGCACCTGGGCGACGTGTCGGAACTGACGCTGGAAGACTTCGACCGCACCATTGCCGTCAACGTGCGCGGCGTATTCGCAGCCACGCAGGCAGCGGTGGCGCATATGCAGGCCGGCGGCCGCGTGATCAATATCGGCAGCACCAACGCCGAGCGCATGCCCTTCCCTGGCGGTTCGATTTACGCGATGAGCAAATCGGCGCTGACCGGCCTGGTGCAAGGGCTGGCGCGCGACCTGGGCCCGCGCGGCATCACCATCAACAATGTGCAGCCAGGCCCGGTAGACACCGACATGAATCCGGCGCACAGCGATTTCGCCAAAGCGCTGCACGACCTGATGCCGATCAAGCGCCACGCGCGCGGCGAGGAGATCGCAGCCATGGTGGCTTACCTGGCCAGCGACGATGCCGGCTACGTGACCGGTGCCGGCCTCAATATCGATGGCGGATTCGCAGCCTGACCTTCCGGGTAGAGCCGTGCCAGCACGTGCGCCGTGATAGCGGTGAGCACGGTGCTGGCCGGCGCAAGGTCGCGCTCTTCCTGTTCGCGCAAGGTTTGCCACAAGGCTTTTACTTCCGTTTCACGCAGCGCCACGGCCTGCTCCACTTCATCCTGCCAGAACGCGGGCGCCTCGCCCTCGACAAAGTTGCCGCGGCCGCGGCCGAAATGCGCTACAGCGAGATAGCGCAGCACGCTGGACACCAGCAGCGTGCGCAGGAAATCGTCCGACAGCGACATGGTCGGCACTTCGCGGTCCATGCCGACATTGAATCCCCAGGCGGCACCGGCGAAGGTCAGCGCGCCGATCACGCCCCCCAGCAGAGCGCCGGTACCAAGCGTCAGGCCGCCGGCAGCCAGGTCCGCCGACAGGCCGGTGGCTGCACCCGAGACAATGGCACCCAGCAGCGCCGCCTGCCCCTTGTCCACCGGCGCCAGCACCACGAAATTGTTGCTGACGCGCGCATTGATCTTGGGCGCCTCGCTAGGGTCCAGCTTGTGCAGCGCCAGCAGGTTGACCGTGGCCTGGCCGATCGCCAGGTTGAGCCGCGCCACCAGCGTGTTCATGGCGCGGTCCTGGCGCTTGCGGTCTTCGCCCTTGCCGATGCCGATGATCTTCAGCGCCGAGGCGATCACGCCGCGTTCCACCGTTTCCACGATCTGCTTGTCGTGCGCGGCATCGGCCAGCTGCTGCGCCATCACCGCCATCGACTGCTTGAAGCGGCGCGCATTGGTGTCTTCCCACACCGAGAACAGGCGCTCGTAGCCTTGCTGCTTTTCCGGGCCGACCAGCGCGCCCAGGGCGTCGTAAAACACCCGCTCGTGCACCCAGCAACGCGCGAAGGCATCCAGCGGCAGCACTTCGCGCACCTGGCCGAACTGCAACATGAAGTCCTTCCAGCGCAGCAGTTCGGCCTGTTCTTCCGGCAAAGGGCGCGGAGGCCCCATCTGGTTCAGCAGCACCAGCACCGGCTTGCCCAGCCAGTCGAGGATGCGCATCTCGGCTGGTATATAGCCGGCATCGCCCGGACTCTCGGTCGAATTAACCAGGTAAAGCACCACGTCCGCTTCGTCGCGCGCGGTGCGCACCGCTTGCTGGCTAAGCCAGAACGGCCGGTCGCGGTAGCGGTCCACCACTTCGCGCAGGAACCAGCCGATCGGATTGCCGGTCAGCGCCAGGCGCTTCATCAGGCGCATGGAGTCGCCAAAGCCCGGCGTATCCCACAGCAGCAGGCGGTCTCCGTTCTGGCTCGTCATCAGCGCATGCGATTCCGCGAAAGTGGTGACGTGGGCAGCGTCGCGTACCTGTCCCACGTCGGCTCCCAGCAAGGTACGGGCCAGCGTGGTCTTGCCGTTATTGGTGTGGGAGACCAGTGCCAGCTGGATGGTGACTGGCGCGGCGCTCATGCCGCTTCCCCGCCCGTTCCTGCCGGCGAAAGCAAGTCGACCACCTTCGGCTCGGCGCCGTGCAGGATGCAGAACTCACGCCATAACTCGATACGCTCGCTCAAGCGGCTGGCATCGGTGCGCGCAGCCAGGGCCGACTGGTCAAGCAACGCGACCAGCTTGCGCCCCTTGCCCAATGCTGCCAGGAAGACGCCGTGGTTTTCCTGCTCCGGCGTGGCGGCGAGCCCGAACAGGACGGCATTGGTCACGCCTTCACCAGCTTCCAGCGCCGGCGCTTCGCTGCCATAAGCCGCAGGCGGCAGCAGCCGCACGCGCGCCTGCTCGCCCAGCATATCCTGAGCCACGGCGTCCAGCCCCTTGCAGCGCGCTTCGTCAACGGTCAGGCTGTAGGGCAGCACGCGCAGCAGGCCAGGTTCGCCTCCAGCCGCCACCGATAGCTGGTGGAAGTAAGGCTGGTCCAGGTCGAGCGGGAAATGCCGCCGCAGCCACAGCGCCCGCACGGCGGCAATGCTTCCCAGCACGAGGCGCGGCAGCACTACATACAGCACCAGGCTGGCGGCGTACAAATGCACCCAGCGCGCGCCGTTGCCAAGGTGCGACTCGCCCCAGTTATGCAAATTCATCACTTCGTCCAGGGTAAAGCCTTCCAGCCCGAAGATAAATTCAGCGGGCGCGAACAGCACGGACAACAGGCGGTGCACATGCCACGGACTGAGGAAAGTGCTTTCCCAGCCCGCCGCATAGTTTTCGACGATGCCGCGCGCATACAGCGACAATATGGCGCCAACGGCAAATGCGGCGGCCGACCAGTGCAGGATGCGCGCAATGCGGGCCAGGTTCAGGCGTGCCCCCAGGCGCGCCCAGTCCACCATGAACTGCAATACGCCGCCCGCCAGCGCGTGCGGCAGGCGGCGGGGAACGTGGCCGCTGCCCAGCGCCATGCGATTGGCCAGTCCTCGCCGCAAGCCGGCCCGGCGCGCAGGAAGCAGGGCCCATAGTATGAACAGCAGGTAGGCCAGCATATTCCAGGCGATGATCCCCAGCAGCGGCATCGACAGCACGTCAACCCGGTGCGGATCGCCGAAGCGCTCGGCCATGCCGCCGACCAGCAGCGCCACCACGGGCAACAGCCAGCTTGCGCCCCACATGCCGCTGTGGCCATGCGTGACAGAGGCGAACATCTTGTGCCGCGCAGCCAGCCGCTTGAGCAGTTGTTCGGCGCGGTGATAGAGGAAATCCGGCAGCGTTGACGCCGATCGTTGTTCTGCTGCCTGCCAGTGCGCCAACTCGCGCGCGGTGCGGCTGGCAAACTTGCGGTCGTCGTCGGTCAGCACTTCCTTGTGCTGGTCGGCTTCTTCGATCGCCTTGACCAGCATGATGGCGCGGGCGGTCTTTTCGTTCATCATCCCTCCAGGCATGCGCCTGACTTGCCGCCCTGTAGCGAAATCGGCTGGCCTGGAAGCTCGACCTGGTAGTACAGGCCGATAATGCGCCAGCCATCGTCGGCGCGGTACAGCTGAATGCTGTTCACTCCCGTGAAGTTCGCTTTCGGCGCGCTGCGGTCACTGCGCGATTCAACTACGCTGTAGACGGTGGCGAAACGGTCGTACTGGCGCACCTCGCGCGCCACCTCGCATTCATAGAAACCTTTTTCGTCGACGCGCCCGATGCCTGCCGCGAAATCGGTGCCGCGCGCCACGGACAGCGCGGCAACGCCGCCGCGGTAGCGGGCGCCGTACACCATGGCGTCCGGGTGAAGGATGGCGCGCAGCGCCGCTTCATTGCCAGCCTGTCCGGCGTCGTGGCTAAGAGAACGCCACAGGGTGGCAACTGCCTGTTCCGGCGTCGCCGGGGCGGCCAGCAAAGCCGCAGCAATGATGATTGCATTCATGCATTTGAGTGTACCATTAGTCCCCTTCTCGATATACCCCGGCAGTAATCATCCAACATCATTTGCGCAAGCGGGGACTAGCATCCGAAAAGCGATTTTCGGGCAGCCTGGCGCCGTGCTGATGGCGCACGATCTTCAGGTATGTCTGCGTCCAATATTCCCGGCGATGCTCTGCCAGGAATCGCAGCAGCTCTTCATGCGCTTCCTTGCTGGTCGTGAGGTAATCGCCGCCGATGCCGTGGAAAACCAGGTTCACGATGCCGCCCTGGGCGCCCTGATCCTTCACCAGTGCGATGAGCTGGGCGCCGCTCAAGCCAACCGGCGCCGTGCCGGCAGGGCGCAGCGCCACAAATTCGTCGCGAATGGCCGGCCAGTATGGTTTCCCCGCCGCCAGTTGATCGAAACACGGAGCATTGAAAGTACGTTGGTTCTGGCCGTCGATCGCCTGCAGCAGGGTATTGGCCAGCCGCACCTGATCCAGCATTTGGGCGACGCTGGTGGTATCGAGGTTGCGGTGCGCTTCGACCCAATCTCGGCCCGGCAAGCTCCGGGAGCATTGATGGAAGAGCGTATGGTTGCCAAGTTCGTGCCCGCGTTGCGCTGCGGCGCGCCAGTCCGCCATGCGCCGGCGCACCGGGGCATTGGCCAGGGTTAGGTAAAACGTGGCTTTGAATCCATAACGTTCCAACGCCGGCAGCGCATTGTCGAGCTGCGAATCGAGTGCGTCGTCGTAAGCCAGGCTGACCGCTGCGCGGGCTCCGTTTGGCCACGTTTCCACTGCTTGCGCACTTTGCAGCCCCAGCAATACGACAAAAAATGCTTTCAACATTCCTTGACCCCCAAGTGGAAACGTTCCCATTTTTGTTGCGAATATAGCACGGAAAGGCTGTTGACTTCAAAATTTGAACAGTGCTATATTGCGCTGACCAGCATGGAAACGTTTCCAGTTTGATGACGGAAACCCCACACTTCCTGCCGATTCCCGGCGTATTTTATTGACAATCGATTTTGCTGCCCCTAGTATTTTTAAGCATTACATGGAAACGTTTCCATGCTGGTTGGGGAGGCGGCCAGACTATAAGAACCAAGGAGACCAAATGCACTATCCAAAGGCGAAGCAGACCTTGATGAGCCTTGCAGTAGCCACCGCCTGCGCGGCGCTCATCGCACCAGCACAGGCGCAGGAATCGGACCAGGCCGGCGTAGCGCCCGCCCCTTCCAACACGGGCGACGTGACCACCGTGGTAGTTACCGGCCTGCGCGCCAGCCTGGGTTCTTCGATGAACCTGAAGCGCAATGCCGACGGTATCGTGGACGGCATCGTGGCCGCCGACATCGGCAAATTCCCGGACACCAATCTCGCCGAATCGCTGCAGCGCATCAGCGGCGTGTCGATCGACCGCTCCATCGGCGAAGGCTCCAAGGTCACCGTGCGCGGCGTGGGTCCAGACTTCAACCTGGTGCTGCTGAATGGCCGCCAGATGCCGACCTCGAACCTGGGCGACCTGAATGGGCGCGCTTTCGACTTCGCCAACCTGGCGTCGGAAGCCATCTCGCAGATCCAGGTCTACAAGACCGGGCGCGCCGAGACGCCGACCGGCGGCATCGGCGCCACCGTGAATGTTTTGACGGCGCGTCCACTGGACCGTCCGGGCATGGTAGCCAGCGTCGGCGTCAAGGCGGTGCATGACACTTCCCACAACAACCTGCCGGGCGACGTCAAGCAAGGCAGCGCCACCACGCCGGAAGTGTCGGGCATCTACAGCAATACCTTCGACGACAACCGTTTCGGCGTCGCCCTGAGCGCCAGCTACCAGGAACGCAACCTGGGCTTCAACCAGGCGTCCGTCGCAAACGGCTGGCGCGGTCCATTCCTGGGCAACGCAGGCCCGCTTCCGCAAACCGGCGCCACCAACCGCCCGAAAGACGGCGATATCTACTCGCTGCCGCAAAACCTGAACTACAACATGAACGGCGTGCAGCGCCAGCGCACCAACGGCCAACTGACCTTGCAGTGGGCGCCCGTCAGGGAACTCACCACCACGCTGGACTACACCTATTCCGAGAACAAGATCCAGACCCGCCGCCAGGACTTGTCGGCGTGGTTCAACTTCGGCCCGTCCACGTCGACCTGGAGCAACGGCCCGGTTGCTGCACCGCTGGTCTACACCGAACTGCTGCCTGCAGCGAACAGCGACATCGCCATGGGCGGCGCCGACTTCGCCACCAAGACCCAGAACAAGTCGCTCGGCTTCAATGCCGCCTGGAAGACCGACGGCATGAAACTGGAACTGGACGTGCATAAATCGAGCGCCCTGTCCAAGGCCGACAGTCCCTTCGGTTCCAGCAACGTGATTGGCACCGCCAGTTTCAGCCGGGGCGATACCACGGTCGACTTCCGTGAAGACTTCCCGGTACTGAGCATCCAGGGTGCTGATTTCAACAGGGCTCCGCAGCAGGTGACCGGCTCCGTGTTCCAGAACGGTTACATGAAGGGCGAAATCGAACAGGCACAGTTCAAGGGCAGCCTGAAGCTGCTGGAAGCGTCGAACCTGAACTTCGGCGTCGGAGCGATCGAGGTAAAGAACCGCTCCGCCATGTCGACCCAGCAGCGCGATTCCTGGGGCGGCGCGTCCCAGGCATCCGACTACCCGGCCAGCCTGTTCCACCAGGAGTCGTTGCGCCAGTACTACGACAAGATTAACGGCAGCGGCAACCCTGCCCTGTTCAACCAGTTCTACACCTTCAATTTCGCCGAAGTGCGCGCGTTGACCGCCAAGGTGACCGGCATGCCGGAGATGTACATGCCGAAGAGTACCTTCGATTCCGACCAGCGTACCCAGGAAAAATCGAAGAGCGCCTACGTGCAGTTCGGCACCGACTGGGATACTGCGATCCCGATGCACACCAATATCGGCGTGCGTTATGAAAAGACCGACGTCATTTCGACCGCGCTGGTGCCAGCCGCCACGGGCATCAGCTGGGTATCGGCCAATGAGTTCCCTCTCAGCTTTGGTGCGCCGACCTTCACTACGCTTGACGGCAAATACAGCCACTGGCTGCCTAGCGTGGATTGGGATGCCGATATCCGTCCCGACATGAAGCTGCGGACCAGCTATGGCGAAACCATCGGCCGCCCGCGCTATGACCAGATCCAGGGCGGCACCACGCTGGACCGCCTGGCGCGCGATTTCGGCGGCACCGGCAGCCAGGGCAATCCGCAGCTGAAACCTGTCAAGTCGAAGAACCTGGACCTGTCGTGGGAATGGTATTACGGCCAGCAAAGTTTCGCCTCCATTGGCCTGTTCCACAAGGACCTGAGCAACTACGCCGGCCAGTCGAAGATCACGGCTACCCCGTTCAACCTGCACACGCCGGTGGGCGGCGCGCTGTGGAACGAAGCTGTCCAGCAAGGCAATTGCGGTACCGACCGGGTCTGCATCCGCAACTACATCTTCCGCAACCATCCGACCGCCCCGGGCGTGACGCGCGGAGCGGACGATGCCAGCGGCAATGCCACCGGCACTATCGTCGGCCAGCCGAACGATCCGGTCATGTCGTTCGAAATCAATTCGTTTGCCAACCAGAAGAACGAGAAGCTCAAAGGCGCCGAAATCAACGTGCAGCATATGTTCGGCAATTCCGGCTTCGGCCTCTCGGCCAACTACACCTGGGTGGATTCGGGCCTGAAGTACGACAACTTCAAGATCGGCGAGCAATTCGCGCTGGTCGGGCTGAGCAACTCGGCCAACCTGGTAGGCATCTACGAAGACAAGAACTGGTCGATCCGCGCAGCCTACAACTGGCGCGACAAATTCCTGTCCTCGACCTTTGACGGTGCCGGTCCTAACCCGAACTACACTGAGGCCTATGGCCAGCTTGACGTGAGCATCGGCTACGCCTTCAACGAAAAGCTCAGCGTGCAGTTCGAGGCCATCAACCTCACCAACGAAATCCAGCGCGTCCATGGCCGCGCTGAAACGATGGCGCTGTTCGTCACCCAATCCGGGCCACGCTACATGCTCGGCGCTCGCTACAAGTTCTAACGACAGCCAGCGGTTCGGCCGGGGGCGGCCTGTCCCCCGGCCTGCCGCCAATACAAGGATCGCCATGGCCAAACCCGTCCTGCTCAATAACATCGACCACAAGGATTTGCACGTGCTGACCGGGCGCGGCGCACATGTCGGCGACAACGTCATGTCCGCCCTCACCTTCCCTGCCGAATTCCGCGACGTACAAGCCTGCTACCCGATCGTGTTTCGCAAGGCGGCGGACGGCGGCTTTGAGGCACATGCGCTGTTCGGTTTCCAGGAAGGCGAAAACCTGTTCCTCGGCTTGCATGGATGGGAGGCTCCTTACGTTCCGTTAGCGATCAAGCGCCAGCCTTTCCTGATCGGCATCAACGGCGACGAACTGACCGTGCATGTGGACCTGGAAAACCCGCGCATCGCCAGCTCCGGCGGCGAACGCGTCTTCCTGCCGCACGGCGGGACTTCCGAATACCTGGAACGCGTCAATTCCACTCTGCTGGCGATCCATCAGGGGTTGCAGCAAGCACGGGGGTTTCTGGCCGCATTGCTGGAGCTGCAACTGCTGGAGTCCTTCGTCTTCGATATCGAGCTGGATGACGGCTCGCAAAATCGCCTTGCCGGCTTCTACACCGTCAACGAAGAGCGTCTTGCCGCACTGCCCGGCAGCGTGCTGGAACAGCTGAATCGCGCCGGCTACCTGCAAGCCATCTACATGGTAGTCGCGTCCATGTCCAACTTCCGCACACTGATCGAACGCAAGAATCGCGTCCATGCTGCCCAGTGCTAAACCGATTCGGGAACTGCCTGGCCTAACACCGTCCGATCTCACCGGTGAGGTGCTGGCGTCCAAGGAACCGCTGGTGCTGCGCGGTCTGGTTGCCCGCTGGCCAGCGGTGCAGGCCGGGCGCAACGGCGCAGCCGGCGCAGACGCCTACCTGCGCCGCTTCTGCCGCGATGCCACTGTGGTCGCCATGATTGCCCCTCCCGACATCGGCGGGCGCATCTTCTATAACGAAGACCTTAGCGGCTTCAATTTCACTTCCGTGCACACGCGCCTCGATCACGTCCTGGCGGAGCTGGTGCGGCACCGCGACAATCCGCAGCCTCCCACCATCTACGTCGGCTCCACGACAGTAGAAACCGCGTTGCCGGGCTACTGCGAGCAAAATCCGCTCGATCTTGGCCCGCGCGATGCGCTCGCCAGCATCTGGATCGGCAACCAGGTTCGAATCCCGGCCCACTACGACCTGCCCGACAACCTCGCCTGCGTCACCGCCGGCCGCCGCAGGTTCACCCTGTTCCCGCCAAGCCAGCTGGAGAACCTGTATGTCGGCCCACTGGACTTCACGCCAGCCGGCCAGCCAATCAGCCTGGTCGACCTGCATCAGCCGGACTGGGATCGCTTTCCCCGCTTCGGCGAAGCGATGCGCCATGCGCAAGCTGCCGAACTGGAACCGGGAGATGCCATCTTCATCCCCAGCATGTGGTGGCACCATGTCGAAGCCCTGGAATGCTTCAATGTACTGGTCAATTACTGGTGGCGCCAGTCGCCGGCCTACATGGACACGCCAGCCAACGCGCTGATGCTGTCGCTGCTCTCGATCCGCGACCTGCCGCCCGAACAGCGCCGCGCCTGGCAGGAGATCTTCCGTCATTACGTGTTCGAGGCCGATGAGAAAACAGCTTCGCACATCCCCGACAGCGCCAGGCGGGCTCTCGGCCCCATGGACGACAACGCAGCACGCATGCTGCGCGCCCAGCTTCTGAAAAAAATCAACCGATAAACGGAGACCGAAGTGAGAGATGAACAATTCGAGCGCCGCCCTGTGCGGCGCGTTGTCATTGCAGGCGGCGGCACCGCAGGCTGGATGGTTGCCGCCGCGATTTCCCGCAGCCTCGGAAGGGTCCTCGACATCAAACTGGTGGAGTCGGACGAAATCGGCACCGTCGGCGTTGGCGAAGCGACGATCCCCAGCCTGCAGAATTTCCATAAACTGCTGGAGATCAACGAGCAGGAATTCATGGCAGCCACAAGGGCAACCTTCAAGCTCGGCATCAGTTTTGAAAACTGGCGCAACGTCAACGAAGACTATATCCACTCTTTCGGCATGACCGGCAACGACCATTGGACGGCAGGCTTCCAGCATTTCTGGCATAAAGGCCGCGAACGCAACCTGGCCACCGACTATGGCGACTACTGCCTGGAACTGAAAGCCGCTCAGTTGAACCGCTTCGGCCACCTGCCGCGCGAAGGGATAAACTATGCCTATCATCTCGACGCCAGCGCCTACGCGCGCTTCCTGCGCAAGTATTCCGAAGGCTATGGCGCCCAGCGCATCGAAGGCAAGATCGCCCGCGTCCACACCGATGCGGCCAGCGGCCATATCACGGCGCTGCAACTCGATTCCGGCACCATGCTTGACGGCGATCTGTTCATCGACTGCACCGGTTTCCGTGCCCTGCTGATTGGAGAAATCCTGGGAGAGGAATTCGAAGACTGGTCGCAATGGCTGCATAACGACAGCGCGATCGCGGTACAAACCTCCTCCACCGGGCCTGCCGTACCCTATACCCGAGCCATCGCCCACGAATGGGGCTGGCAGTGGCGCATCCCGCTACAGCATCGCGTCGGTAACGGCATGGTCTTCTCCAGCAAATTCGTCGACGACGATACTGCACGCGCCAGGCTGATGTCGAACATCACCGGCGAACAACTGGTGCAGCCGCGTGTCATCCGCTTCAAGCCAGGCCAGCGGCGCGAGGTGTGGAAAAAGAACTGCATTGCGATCGGCCTTGCCAGCGGCTTCCTGGAACCGATCGAATCGACCAGCATCCACCTGATCCAGCGCGGCATCATCCGCCTGATGCAAATGTTCCCTTCTGCCGGCATTTTCCAGTCGGAGATCGACGAATACAACAAGCAGGCCTGGAGCGAGATCGAACATATCCGCGACTTCATCATCCTGCACTACAAGGTCACCAACCGGCGCGATGCGCCCTTCTGGCGCCATTGCGCTGAAATGGAGGTACCTGCATCGCTACGACACCGGATAGACATGTTCCGCGAGACGGGCCGTGTGTTCCGGCTATCGAACGAGCTGTTTGCCGAAAATTCATGGATCCAGGTGATGCTGGGCCAGGGCATCACGCCGCTGCAGCACCACCCTTCGGCAGACCTGATGGGAGATGCGGAGCTATCCTGTTTCCTTGACAGCATCCGCAACAATGTGGCGCGTACCGTGGCGCAGCTGCCGCCGCACCAGCAGTACGTGGAGAATTACTGCGCTGCGTACATGGAGGAGTACTTGGCGCCGAAGTAAAGGATGAAAGCGTAGCAGGCGGCCGGCAGCATGAAGGACGCCTGCACACCGACTGAATCTGCCAGTGCGCCCTGCGCGAATGGCACCAGTGCGCCGCCGACAATGGCCATGCACAGGATGCCGGATCCTTGGCCTGTGTATTTGCCCAGCCCATTCAGCGCCATGCTGAAGATGGTCGGGAACATGATCGAGTTGCACAAGCCAACTGCCAGAATGGCCCACATCGCCATGCTGCCCGTGCCGAAGATGGCAGCCAGCACCAGCGCAATCGCCAGCAGGGAATTGAAGGCCAAAGTCTTGCCCGGGCTGACTACACGCATCACGGCGAAGCCGATAAATCGGCCGACCATGGCGCCGCCCCAATAGATGCTGACGTAATGCGCCGCGTCGGCATGCGACAGCCCTGCAATATGCGCTTCGCCGAGGAAGTTGATCAGGAAGCTCCCGATACTGACTTCCGCGCCCACATACAGGAAGATGCCGATGGCGCCCAGCACCAGGTGGCGATGCGCCCATGCGGAACCATGCCCCTCGCCCGGCAGCGCGACGTCCTCACTATCCGTGATCTGCGGCAGCCGGGCCGCGTAGAACAGCACGGCCAGCAGCGCCAGCGCAGCCGCCAGTCCAATATAAGGTCCGCGCACCGTTGCCGCCGCCGCACCTGCGACTGACAGGATCAGCAAGCCACCGACAGACGGGCCGATGGTGGTACCGAGCGAATTGAAGGCCTGGGTCAGCGTCAGCCGGCTTGATGCGGTGCGGGCCGCCCCAAGTACCGTTACATAGGGATTGGCCGCCACCTGCAGGATCGTGATGCCCGATGCCAGCACGAAGAAGGCAAGCAGAAACAGGCCATAACCGCCAAAAGAAGCAGGATAGAACAGCGCGCAACCGCAGGCGGCGATCAGCAGGCCGGCTACAGCGCCCTTCTGGTAGCCGATGCGGCGAATCAAGGCGCCCGCCGGCATCGAAACGATGAAATACGCGCCAAAGAAGCAGAACTGCACCAGCATCGCTTGTACATAGGTCAGCGTATAGATCGATTTCAAGTGCGGGATCAGGACGTCGTTCAGGGAAGTGATCAAGCCCCACATGAAGAACAGTATGGTCACGATCACCAATGCGCTGGTGTTGCTTCCGCCCGGCGCGTCCTGCTGCGCGACAGTCGAAGGGTTGGGGGCAATGCTGGCCATTCAGTTCTCCTGTTTCAGTTCTTCGCAACGTACCGCATCCGGGGCCGTCGCGGCGCCGCCTGCGATCTCGATGTTGGCGATTGCCACGGCAAACGGTGCGCCGGCACTGATTGCGAAAGGTGCATCCATGCGGTCCAGCTGCAGGCCGCGCGCCGTAAAGCATGCCAAAGGCAGCTTGATGCTCTGTTTTCCCTTGCCTGCGAGGCGCTTGAACAGGCTGGTCGCATCCAGCGAGGTATCCTGCATTGCCAGGGTGACCTTGCCCTGCGGTGCCGCAGCGACGATCGCATCAAATTGCAGGGCCCCCTCGTTTACGACGGCCGCCGGCAGCACGATCGGCTTGACGCCGCGTGCAACCAGCGCAGCCCCGCCGGGAGTTCCCGCCGACCAGGTCACCAGCTTGGCATCCTGCTGCGTGTTCACCTGTGCCGTCTGAACCGCGATGCCAGGCAGGCGGAACGTCGCATTCAAGTCTGCCCCCAACACCAGCTGTTCGCTGCCGCTGCGGATCATCAAGGGGAAGCTGGCGCGGTCGGCCTGTCCGTGCACCGGCACGGTATTGCTCGCGCCGCAACCGCCAGGAGCGTAGGAGGTATCCAGCTTGCCCAGCTTCGAGCGCTGTCCCTTGCGCAAGCCATAATTCAAGGCGAACAACGGTGCATAGCCTGCGTCGCCAAAGTTCAACGGCGTCTGGCAGGCCGATTTCGGCCACGAGAAAGAAAGCTTGCCACGGAAGTCGTAACTGCGCGGGCCTGCCACCAGCAAGTCCGACACGCCTTTTCCTTCAGTGCCCGGCAGCCATGCCGCAACAAAGGTATCGGACAGGTTGAGCAAGTCGTTGACGAACAGGGGGCGGCCCGCAACGAACACCGTAATCACCGGCTTGCCCTTGCCCGCCACCGCTTCCAGCACGGCCAGGTCTTCCGGGTAGCGGCTGCTATGGCGCAGCGTACCGGAAGGACCAATATCACCGTCGCCTTCCGCGTACGGACGCTCGCCGACTACCGCAATCACGGCGTCGAAGCGGGACAAGTCGACGCCTTTCGCGTCGGCGCTGAACTCCACGTTGCCCTCGCCCGCCGCAGCGCGAATGCCCGTGAGGATGCTGTCTGCGTTCGGGAAGTCGGCATTGGTATTATCGGTCCCCTGCCACGTCAACGACCATCCGCCGGTCTGGTTCGGGATATCGTCGGCGCTCTTGCCTACCACCAGGATCTTTTTGCCCTGGGCCAGCGGCAGCGCCGGCCCTTCGTTCTTCAGCAGCACGAGCGACTCGCGCACCGCACGGCGTGCCAGTTCCCGGTCCTGCAGCGCCTGATCCTTGCCGGCATAAATATTCTGCGAGGGACTCTTGTCGAACAGGCCCGCGCGCAGCTTGACGCGCAGGATGCGTGTCACGGCATCGTCGATACGTGACATCGGGATTTCTCCGGCCTTAACCTGTGCAATGGTATTTGCAATGAAGGCTTTCCAGTCATCCGGCACCATGATCATGTCGATACCGGCATTGATCGCCTGCGGGCAGCTATCGTTTCGGCAACCCGGCACTTCAGCAATGCCGTTCCAGTCGCTGACGACAAATCCGTCGAATCCCATTTTCGTCTTCAGCACATCGGTCAGCATCTCGCGGCTGCCATGCATCTTCACGCCATTCCAGCTATTGAACGAAGCCATCACGGTCTGGGTACCTTGCGCCAGTGCCGGCGCATATCCTGCGCCGTGAATATTGATCATGTCGGCCAGCGAGGACTTGTTGTTGCCGCGGTCCTTGCCCTGGTCGGTACCGCCATCGCCGACAAAGTGCTTGGCGCTGGCCAGTACATTGGCGTCAGCCTTGAAGCTGCCCTGCAGGCCCTTGACGTACTCGCCGGCATATTTCGCCACCAGGTTGCCGTCTTCCGAGAAGCTCTCATAGGTACGTCCCCAGCGGTCGTCGCGTACCACCGCGATAGTCGGGCCGAAGACCCAGGCGATACCGGTCGCGCGCACGGCCTTGCCGGTCGCAGCACCGATCTCGTAGGCCAGTTTGGGATTATGTGCCGCGCCAAGGCCGATATTGTGCGGGTACAGGGTGGCGCCGAATACATTGCTGTTGCCGTGAATGGCGTCTATACCCCACACCACGGGCACTTTGACCGCCATGTCCGTCGCCATCGAAGCGTCATGGTACTTCTGCGCCAGTGCCAGCCATTCCGCGGCATTCGCGCGCTTGTTCCCGTTTGGCCAGCTCCCTCCGCCATTCAGCACTGAGCCAAGATAGTAGCGACGCACGTCGTCCGGCGTAGTGGTCTTGATCTCGGACTGGGTCATTTGCCCGATCTTCTGTTCCAGCGTCATCTTGCCGACGATATCGGCAACCCGTTTCTCAAGCGCCGGATCGGGGCTAATCGCGCTGCTTACGCGTGGCCAGTCGGCCAGCGGCGCAGCCGCTGCGGGAAGCGCCAGGGCAATCGCCGCGGCCAGCAGTGAAACCTGTTTCATCCTGTCTCCTTTATGGCTGTTGCAGGAAAGCGCGATACCACTTGCCGCTATCCTTCAGCCTTCGTTCTTGTGTTGTGTAATCGATGTGAACCAGGCCGAAACGGCGCAGGTAGCCTTCCGCCCACTCAAAGTTGTCGACCAGGCTCCAGGCAAAGTAGCCTTTTACTGGAACCCCAGCCGCAATAGCGTCCTTCATGGCACCCAGGTGGCGCGCCAGGTAGCGGCGGCGGGCGACATCGGCCACGCTGCCATCGTCCAGCACTTCATCGTCAAAGCAGGAGCCGTTCTCGGTGATGTACAGCTCCTTCGGCGCATAATCGGCATGGATGCGGCCAAGGAGCTCGCTCATGCCTTCCGGCGCCACTTCCCAGCCCATGGCGGTGGTTTCCGCACCGGCTGGCGGCGGCAGCACGCGTGCATCCAGCGGCTCGTGGCCGGGCGCGTCCGCAACCGTCTCGGGAAAGTAATAGTTCACGCCCATGAAATCGGTTGCCACCGCAATCGCCTCCATGTCGCCCTCGTGTACCACTGGCGCCGCTGCGCCCACCTGCTCCAGCGTTGCCGCCGGATAGCCGCGCCCGTGCAGCGGGTCCAGGAACCAGCGGTAGCGCAAGCCATCGTGACGCTCGCACGCCGCACGATCGGCCCCGCTGCCGCTGGCTGCGCGCAGTGGGTGCAGGCTGAGGGATATGCCGACGCGCGCGTTGGCCACGTTCTCGCGGATCAAGGGCACTGCTTTGCCGTGCGAGAGCAGCACATGGTGGCAGACCTGCAGTGCAGTGCCGAAGTCGGTCAGCCCGGGCGCATGCACTCCTTCGAAATTACCGAGGATGGCGGTGCACCATGGCTCATTGTGCGTAATCCAGTTCTGTACCCGGTCGCCCAAGCGCCGCGTTACTGCGTCCACGAACTCGAGATAGCGCTGTACCGTGTCTCGTTCGGCCCAGCCGCCGCGGTCTTGCAGGTATTGCGGCAAATCCCAGTGGTACAGGGTGGCCCAGGGCTGGATGCCGCGTTCAAGCATGCCGTCCACCAGGCGCGAATAGAAATCCAGCCCCTTCTGGTTGGGCGTTGCGCCGAATTCGGAGACGATGCGCGGCCACGCAATCGAAAAGCGGTAGGCGTTCAGCCCCATGTCGCGGGCGATATCCATATCCTCCGGCCAGCGGTGGTAATGGTCGCAGGCTACCAGGCCGCTTGAACCGTCGCGTACCTTGCCTGGCGTGGCGGCAAAGCGGTCCCAGATCGATTCTGCCCGCCCGTCTTCCCTGCCGGCCCCTTCAATCTGGTAGGACGAAGTGGCGCAGCCCCACAGGAAGTCATGCGCGAAGTCGCTGCGTGCCGGGGCGGCGGGTTCAATCTGGTCTGGAGTAGTCATGTTCAGTAGTGTATAAGAATTGGAAAGGTTTCCATATTTAGTCGAAAAAAAGGGCGCAAGCGCCCCTTGTGCAGGATCAGTTCATGCAGCGGCCTTGCGCCTGGCACTGGCCGCTTTGGCCAGGGAGGCTCGCAGCGTTACCGTCACCGGGAAGCTGCGCGTCACCGTGCGTCGCAAGTCGTAGCAGCGGTTCAGCAAGGCGCTCAGGCCGTTCATCGTCATTTCGCGCCACGGCATATGGACGGTCGTCAGGCGGGGGGCGGAAAACTCCGCACTCGGCGTATCGTCATAAGCAATGACGGACAAGTCGTTCGGCACTCGGATGCCCGCCTCCTGGAAGTAAGACAACGCCCCCACCGCCATTTCATCGTTGGCGCAGAACAGGGCTGTGCAGCGGTGGCCCGATTCAATCAGTTCCTTGGCCGCAGCCCAGCCCCCTGCCGGCGAGAAGTCGCTTTCGGCAACCCACATGCGGCTGGTGTCGATGCCACCCTCCTGCAGTTCCTCCATGAAGCCCTCGATGCGCGCCACGTTGTCGGCCAGGCGCGATGGGCCGGCCACCACGGCGATATCCCGATGCTTGTGATCGAGCAGTGCGCGCGCCGCCAGGCGGCCGCCCAGCTTATGGTCCAGGGCGAAGCACTGTTCCGGAATACTGGCAAGGCTGTGGTTCAGCACGACGATCCTGCCCTGCTGTGCGCCCAGCGCTTCGATGTCCTCATCCAGCAACTCGCTGGTCATCACAATCAGGCCGTCGCAGCCGCGCTCCATCAGAAACTGGATGCCATCCTTGGCCTGCTTGCGTTCATCGCCCAGGCCAACGCCGAAGGCCACCACCATGTGCAGGCCGGCTGCGCGCAGCTCGGTGTCGATGATCTGCAGGATCGGCGTGTAGAAAGTACCGCTCAGCACAGGAATATAGACGCCGATCATCTGGCTGGTGCCTGTCAGCAGCGTGCGCGCCGCATGCGAGGGCCTGAATCCCAGTTCGTCGATCGCCTTCTTTACCTTTTCAAGCGTGGCTGGCGACACCGACCCTTTGCCGCTGACTACGCGGGAGGCGGTGCCCAAACCAACACCCGCCAGGCGGGCTACGTCTTTAATAGTGGCCACTGGAATCCTTTTCTTCTTATAACGTCATCGCGAGCATACTTGAAGCGCCCGCCAATTCAAAGCGCCTGCCGCTGTCCGGATCGAACAGCGAGGCGCGTTGTGCATCAATCTCGAACGTGACCGTATCATCCGGCGCAACCGCGCGGCTACCCTGCAAAATGCAGGAGAGCTGTTTGCCGCCACATTCGAGCCATACTACGCGGTGGGCGCCCATAGGCTCCACCAGCGTTACCCTTCCCTGCAGCGAACCACCCGGCGCCAACGTTATATGCTCCGGCCGTACACCCAGTACCGCTTTGCGCCCGGCGGCGGCACCAGCGCCTTCGCCCATCGCCACGCGCAGGCGGTCGTCCGTAAACATGCCCGCCGCATCGACTTCGCCCTCAATGAAATTCATGGCCGGCGAGCCGAGGAAGCCGGCGACGAACAGGTTCGCCGGCCGCTCATATACCTCCCCCGGCGTTCCAATCTGCTGGACCTGCCCTGCACGCATCACGACGATGCGGCTGGCCAGCGTCATTGCTTCGACCTGGTCGTGCGTCACGTAAATCATGGTGGCGCCCAGTTGCTGGTGCAGCAGTTTGAGCTCGCGCCGCAAGTCTGTGCGCAGCTTGGCATCAAGGTTCGACAACGGTTCATCGAACAGGTAGACGCCGGCCTCGCGCACCAGCGCGCGCCCAATCGCCACCCGCTGCCGCTGCCCGCCGGAAAGGGCAGCTGGCTTGCGGCTAAGCAGGTCGCCCAGGTGCAGCATCGCCGCTACGCGATTCACGCGTCGCTTGATCTCTGCCTTCGCCACGCCCGCAATGCGCAAGCCGAACGACATATTCTTCTCAACCGTCATGGTCGGATACAGGGCATAGGACTGGAACACCATGCCGATGCCGCGCTCGCTCGGATCGACGCGCGACATGTCCTTGCCTCCGATCTCGATGGCTCCGCCGCTGGTTTCCGTCAGCCCCGCAATGCTATGCAGCAGCGTCGACTTGCCGCAACCGGAAGGCCCCAGCAGGACCAGGAACTCCCCCTCCTCTACCTCCAGGTCCAGGCCGCGGATAATCGCGTTGCCTCCCAAGGTAATGTCCAGCTTTTTCAAACTTACGTTCGACATCCGTTCAACCTTTCACAGCACCGGCGGCAATGCCGCGCACGAACCAGCGGCCCGAGAGGAAATAGATCGCCAGCGGCACCAGCGCCGTCAGGATCGTGGCAGCCATATTGACGTTGTAAAGACGGGTGCCCGTCGTCGTGTTGATCACATTATTCAACTGCACAGTCATCGGCAGGTTATCGCGCCCGGCGAACACCAGGCCGAGAATATAGTCGTTCCACACGCCGGTGAGCTGCATGATCGCCGCCACCACCAGCATCGGCACCGACAGTGGCAGCATCACATGCCAGAAGATGCGCCAGAAGCCCCCGCCGTCGACACGCGCCGCATGGAACAGCTCCCGCGGCAACGCCGCGTAGTAATTGCGGAACAGCAGGGTCAACACCGGCATGCCGAACACCAGGTGCACGATCACGATTGCAGGCAGCGAGCCAAACACTCCGAGGCCGGCCATCATGCGCACCAGGGGATAAATCATCACCTGCACCGGCACAAAAGCGCCCAGCAACAGGACGCCGAACAACAGGTTGGCCCCGCGCGGCCGCCAGAGCGACAAGGCGTAGCCGTTCAGCGCGCCCAGCGCAATCGGCAGTACCGTGCTTGGCACAGCGATCCGGACCGAATTCCAGAAGCCGCCCTTCACACCATCGCAAGCGGCACCCGTGCAAGCCTCGCTCCACGCAGCACGCCACGCGTCGAGCGTCGGCGTCAGCGGCAGGAAAAAAATATTCCCCAGCCGGATTTCATCCATCGATTTCAGCGACGTTACCACCATCACGTACAGCGGCAGCAGGAAGAACAGCACTGCGCTGGCCAGGAAGGCGTACAGCCCGATACGCGCCGCCTTCATATTGCCCCTTTCCGCGTGCGGGCGTAGGCCCATGGCGCGAGCAAGGCCAGCACCGTCAGCAGCAACACGACAGCACCAGCCGAAGCAAGGCCGATATTCGCCCGCAGGAACAAGTGGTCCATGATGAACTTCGCAGGTACTTCGCTGGCCGTGCCAGGGCCGCCCTGGGTCATCGACACCACAGCGTCATACAGCTTCACCACCATGGTTGCCAGCAGGATGAAAACTGTCGCCAGCGTCGGCGCCAGCATCGGCAGCACGATGGAGACATAGACGCGCCAGACAGGGATGCCGTCCAGCCGCGCCGCCTTCCAGATTTCCGGGTCGACGCCGCGCAGGCCAGCCAGCATCAGGGCCATTACAAATCCCGAGGCCTGCCAGACCGATGCCAGAACCACTGTGTACAGCACCAAATCCTGGTCCACGAGCCAGTCGATTTCCACGCCTGGTATCCCGCCGGGCGTCAAAATCCACTGCCACACCAATCCTGTCGCGACAAACGACATGGCATACGGGTAAAGAAACACAGTCCGAAGCGCCCCCTCGCCCGCCACCTGGCGATCGATCGCCGCGGCCAGCAGGAAGCCGATCACCATGCAGGCCAGCACGAACAGCACCCCGAACAGGGCCAGGTTGTGCAAGGACAACAGCCAGCGCTCATTGTCGAACAGGCGCTCGTACTGTGCCATGCCGACCAGCTTATTGGTTGCAATACTGCGCGAACTGGTGAGCGATACATAGAACGTCCAGGCGAACGAGCCAAGATAGCCCACGCATACCGTCAGCAGCATCGGCAGCATCGCCGCATAAGACATGGCTCGTCGCACAGCTTAGTTCCTTAGGGCCGCAGCAAGCGCCTTCTGCGCTTTCTCAACCGGCATCGGCGTGTTCCAGTACGCGGTCAACGCATCCTGCACGGCGCCGTTCTGGTCCGGCGTCAGGTAAATCTCCGGCGCTCCGACCTGGCGATTACGGTCGCGCATGATTGCTGCGCCAGCGCGAGCGCAGGCATCGAGCTGGCTCGTATCGGCATCGGCGCGCGGCGGCACCGAGCCTTTCAGTTTATTGAAGCTGACCTGCGTTGCGGGCGCGAGCAGCACTTTCGTCATCAGCTTCTGTGCCTGTTGTACCTCGGCGCGGTCCGAGCGCGGAAAGACGAAAGCATCGCCCTGGATCAGGTACGGCGAATTCGCGCCAAGGCCCGGGATGCACCCGTAATCAACGCCTGGCGCCATCTTCGCGTTGCTGAATTCGCCCTTGGCCCAGTCGCCCATGATTTGCACGCCGGCCTTGCCGCTGACCAGCATCGCAGTCGCATCATTCCAGTTGCGGCCCGGCGATGCGGGATCGACGTAGGTTTGCAGGCGCTTGTATGCCAGCAGCACTTTGCGCACCGGTTCGGAATTGATTGCGCGCTGGTCGCGGTCGCGCATCACTTGCAGGTAGAGCTGGCGCCCGCCCATGTTTGCCAGCAGCGACGCAAACAGAATGTGCTCCTGCCAGGCTTGCCCGCCGTGCGCCAGCGGAACCAGGCCGGCGGCCTTCAGCTTGTCCAGCGCGGCAAACAGTTCGTCAACTGTTGCAGGTTCTTTTGCGATGCCGGCCTTCTTGAAGGCGGCCTTGGAATACCAGATCCACGTTTGCATGTGGATGTTCATCGGCATCGCGTAATAGTGGCCATCGATGCGGATGGTGTTCACGATCGGTTCCGGCAGCGTGGATTCCCAATGCTCCTGGCGCGCAACGTCGTCCAGTTGCACCAGCATTTCCTGGTCCACGATATCGAGGAACTGCTTGGAGATATTGAACTGCGCTGCAGCGGGAGCCTTGCCGCCAACCATGCGATTGAGGGTGACTGCGCGTGCCTGCTCGCCACCGGCAATCGCTGTATCGATCCATGTACCGCCGGCTGCGCGATAGGCATTTGCCAGCTGTTTGACGGCAGCGGATTCGCCGCCCGAAGTCCACCAGTGGATCACTTCTGCGCTTGGCCCGGCAGCCTGCGCGGATGCGGCGCCCAAGGCCATTGCACCAGCAATTAACTGCTTAAACATCCCGTCTCCTGTAGTGTGCTGCTTATTTTTGGAAACGTTACCAATTTCCCGAGCGAGTGTCAATAGAATAACAGGAAAGGCCCTCTTGGCGAAAACGCAACGTGTATCGGAAAACGATTGAAATCGTATAAATCCCTGGGCTATCCTGTTTTCGCTGCCGGTGCACACCGGTCGCGTGATCGGGAGAGTTTGTCCCACCCATGGACAACGCCGAAGGAGCAAGCCGCCCCCGGAATCTCTCAGGCCAAAGGACCGGTCGCGTGTTTTCACAACTCTGAAGAGCCGCCGGCAAAGCAGCGCCGTCGCACCGAAGGAGCAAGCAGGCCGCCAACGCCTGTGAAACTCTCAGGTCCAGCACAGAGGGGGCAGTCACCTCGCACCTCAAAAAACATCTGATCAACCTTCAGAGGAGTAGTCACATGCATACGCATCGACTCTGGCTGCGCATTGCCTGCGCAGCGATGATGGCCGCCCCGTTCCTGGCAAAAGCAGACAACGGCGCGGCATTGCAGGCCGCCAAACGCGGACTCGCACAATTCGCCGAACACCAGCAGGCGATCCGCCCCGGTAGCGCACCGGTGGATTTCCCGCTCGATATCACCGACGTCGGCGACTTGAAACAAGCCAAGGTAAGCCATGGCTTTGAAGTCTATACCGTCGATCCGAAAGAACTGCTGGCGCGCGGCGACCTGGCATCGCTGGCCAAGCCAACGGGCGAATGGCGTTTCGTCATTTCCCTGCACGGAAAACCTATCGGCCTGGCGACTGTGCAGCAGGTGAACGGCCGTTATGAAACCGTCGCCTATGGCGCTTCCGTGCTGGCGAAAGACGTTGACGCGGCCATGGCCGTCCACGGCAACAGCGCGCGCTCCAACCTGCGCTTCATCCGCATCTACCAGGCCCGCGCGGACCTGCTGGAAGTAGACCACGCCAAATTCGCCCCGTTGCATTCGGCGCGCGAATCGCTACTGCTTCAGAAGAACGGCAACCAGTTGGTCGACGGTTCCGATTTACTGGAGCCACTGCGCGCCGCTGTCAAAGCCAATATCGAAGCATTCCGCTAAGGAGGAGCCGAACATGAAACTCGCAAAAATCGCGGCCGGTGCTGCGCTGGTGCTTGCCCTGCCCTCCGCCTTTGCGCAATGGCGCACCCTGAACGTCCCGCTGGTGACGCAGGAACATAGCCAATGGTGCTGGGCCGGCTCGAGCAAAGCTGTCCTGAATTACTACAACCGCACGCCAAGCCAGTGCCAGATCGTGAACTGGGCCTACGGCATCAACTACGCCTGCGGCAACAGCACCTTCAACTGGAACAGCTATGCCAACCGGCCGAACAATATGTACGGCACGTCGGGCAGCGTGCAAAACATCCTGGCGGCTTGGGGCGTGCCGAATACCGCGATCAACAATTACTTGTCGTGGAATTCGGTAGTGAATGAGATCAATGGCAACCGCCCGTTTGTAATCCGCTACGGCTGGACAAATGGCGGCGGCCATATCATGGTGGGACGCGGCTACGAGACCTATAACGGGACCAACTACATTTACATCATGAACCCATGGCCGGGCGAAGGACAGACTTACCGCACCTTCGCTTCCGCGGTCAGCGCATATGACCATAATTGGACGCATACGCAGCGCATGAAC
This sequence comes from uncultured Duganella sp., assembly GCA_946482635.1. Next base: position 1,351 of record CAMLSG010000059.1, on the reverse strand, counting down.
GTCAGCCCTTAAGCAAGAAGGCCCGCCGGCGAATGGCTGGCGGGCTCTTTCGAGTCAGTTGCTGCCGCCCAGTTGCTCCAGTTTGGCTGCCCACTTCTTCGATTCGTCGACGTTGCGGGCAGTCCCTACGCCATTCTCGAGCAGGTAGACCAGCTTGCGGATCGCAGTCACCTCGCCCTGCTCCGCCGCCTGGCGATAATAGACTGCAGCCTGGCTGTAGTCCTTCTTGACGCCCTGGCCCATCCAGTACATGCCGGCCAGCCTTACCTGTGCCTGGACGCTGCCCAGCTTTGCAGCCTGTTGGTACGCGACCGCGGCCTGAGGAAGGTCGACCGGACCTCCCTTGCCCAGGTCGAGCATCACTGCGAGGTTGGTGGCGGCATCCTTGTTGTCCTGCGCCGCAGCCTTAGTGAACCATGCGCGAGCCTGGACCAGGTCTTGTGCCACGCCATCACCGTTCGAATACAGCAGGCCAGCGTAGAACTGCGCCATTGCGTGGCCCTGCTCGGCTGCCTTCACATACCACTCAAGTGCCTGCGCAGCATCCTTTGGCACAGTATTACCGGTGTGGTAAGCGACGGCCAGGTCATATTGGGCGTTAGCGTCGCCGGCAACAGCACGCTTGCGGATCGGCGCGAGCGGGCCGGCGGCCTGGCGCTCCATTGCTGCGATCAGGTTCAGCGCTTCTTGCGCATTCTTGCTGCCCGCCGCAGCTGCCTTCTGGTACCACTGCTTTGCCTGCGCCTGGTCGGCCGGAACGCCCCGGCCTTCGAGATACATGCCTGCGACTTGCTCAATCGCCCCGACATCGTTCTGCTCGATGGCTTTGCGCAGCAGGGCCAGCGCTCCGGCGCCATCTTGCTTGACGCCGCGACCCGCGGCCATCAGGCCGGCAAGTTGGCGCATTGAAGGGACATGGCCCTGGTCGACGGCACGCGAATACCACTTCGCGGCCTCCACGTCACTCTGGTCAGTGCCCTGGCCGCGCTCATACATCATGCCAAGGTTGAACTGCACATTGGGGTCATTGCTGCGAGCGGCCTGCTCGAAGAAGCCGCGGAAAGCACGCGCGTAATTACCTTTTGCGTACTCTTCGTTTGGGGTGCGGGAAAAAGCTTGAGCATGTGCGAATTGCACAGGGAAGTGCAGACAAGCCAGGAGTGCTACGTACCGGAACTTCAACGCCATATTATGTTTTTGCTAGGTGGGAAAATAAAAATTATATGAATTTTCCATTAAGCAACATAATATAAATGAAAACCTTGATGCTTTTCTGCAACAGCACTCGTCGACTGAAAAAGCAAAAAGCCCGCTAACACACGTTAGCGGGCTTTTCTAATAAGAGCCTGAC
>CAMLSG010000058.1 GCA_946482635.1 uncultured Duganella sp. | reverse complement strand
GGCGCTGGCGCGACAGTTCCATCAGGCCGAAGCGGGAAATCTTGCCCATCTGGACGCGGGCACGGTCGTGGTGCAGGGCGTCTTTCAGGCGCTGTTCGACTTCGCGCTGGTTCTTCGACACTTCCATGTCGATGAAGTCGATCACGATCAGGCCGCCCAGGTCGCGCAGGCGCAGCTGGCGCGCCACTTCGTCGGCGGCTTCGCAGTTGGTGTGGAAGGCGGTGGTTTCGATGTCCGAACCGCGGGTGGCGCGGGCCGAGTTGACGTCGATGGACACCAGGGCTTCGGTGTGGTCGATCACGATGGCGCCGCCGGATGGCAGCGGCACCGTGCGGCTGTACGCCGTTTCGATCTGGTGTTCGATCTGGAAGCGGGAGAACAGCGGCACGTCGTCGCTGTAGCGCTTCACGCGGTGTACCATGTCCGGCATCACGTGCGACATGAACTGGTGCGCCTGTTCGTAGATCTCGTCGGTATCGATCAGGATCTCGCCGATATCAGGCTGGAAGTAGTCGCGGATCGCGCGGATCACCAGGGACGATTCCTGGTAGATCAGGAAGGCGCCGGAGGCTGCCTTGGAGGCGCCTTCGATCGCGCGCCACAGTTGCATCAGGTAGTTCAAGTCCCACTGCAGCTCTTCCACGGTACGGCCGATGCCGGCGGTACGGGCAATTACCGACATGCCTTGCGGCAGGTCCAGCTTGTCCATGGTTTCGCGCAGTTCCTGGCGCTCTTCGCCCTCGACACGGCGGGAAACACCGCCGCCGCGCGGGTTGTTCGGCATCAGCACCAGGTAGCGGCCAGCCAGCGAAATAAAGGACGTCAGTGCCGCGCCTTTATTACCGCGCTCTTCCTTCTCCACCTGCACCATGATTTCCTGGCCTTCGCGCAGCGCTTCCTTGACGGATGCATTGCGAACGTCGACGCCTTCACGGAAATAAGAGCGGGCAACTTCTTTAAAGGGGAGGAAGCCGTGGCGGTCTTCGCCGTAGCTGACGAAGCAAGCTTCGAGGGAGGGTTCGATTCGAGTGATGACGCCTTTGTAGATATTGGACTTGCGCTGCTCTCGTCCGGCGGTCTCGATGTCGATATCGATCAATTTTTGACCGTCGACAATTGCTACGCGCAACTCCTCTTGCTGCGTAGCATTAAACAACATGCGTTTCATTTTTATTAACTCCGCGACCCTTGGGCCATGTCAAAGCCGCCTCCGTAGAGACGGCGAAGTACAAGGATATACGCGTGAATTAAGGAGGCTGTAGGGGGAAATGCCTCGTCATGCGGCGCAGCTGCGAGAAGCGCTGCTGCCACATTGGGCGCATGAAGCCGATCGTCATGCCGAGTTTGCGCACTGCGTGCAACATCATCCAACGGCCCGAGCGTTGCCGGGTGGCGGGAGAATGCAGGCGTGCGCACATCGTCGGGCCAGGGCATCTTGTATGGTGCCTTGGCGAAACGGCAAGCGTTATCCACTTCATCAACCAGCGAGCAACGACTGTAGTGCTTGCTCGCCGGACTTATCCTAACAATCCAGCCAGTCTAATCCTGCACCCGAGCGCTCGAGCCGATGGCAACAGTGGTTGCGACCCTGATCGGCGCACGAATGTGCGTATACAATTTTTTCCACCGAATTTGCGTTTGGCGAGGCCAGTAGATACGCCCCTGTGTAAAATGTACGTTTAATTCTTTACACTTGCAGCAGATAAAACCGCGGCATAACGATTATATATTCAAAATGAAGGACTTAGAGAGAAATTCTGGGAAGACCGGTCAAAACAAGTCGCAAAAAGCCGAATCCGCTTCCCCCCAACAGGTCCTGCCGCAAGCGCAATTCGTTACCATCACTGAAGAAGAGGCCGGTCAGCGTATCGATAATTACCTGTTGCGTGTTTGCAAAGGTGTGCCGAAGAGCCACGTCTATCGCATCCTGCGCTCCGGTGAAGTGCGGGTCAACAAGGGCCGTATCGACCAGTTATACCGCCTGAATGCCGGCGACCTGGTCCGCATTCCGCCGATTCGTATTGCCGAAAAGCAAGAAACCACCGTTCCGGCGGCCGAATTCGAAGTCATTTTTGAAGACGCTAACCTGCTGGTGATTAACAAACCCTGCGGCGTGGCCGTTCATGGTGGCTCCGGCGTCTCGTTTGGCGTGATCGAGCAGCTACGTGCTGCCCGCCCGGACGCCAAGTTCCTGGAACTGGTGCACCGCCTGGACCGGGAAACTTCCGGCCTGCTGTTGATTGCGAAAAAGCGTACTGCCCTGACCAACCTGCATGACCAGATGCGCGACGGCCTGACCGACAAGCGCTACCTGGCCCTGGCTGTAGGTGACTGGAAAAACAAGCGCCAGCACGTCAAGTTGGCATTACATAAATACACGCTGCCGGATGGTGAGCGCCGCGTGCGCGTGCAAGCCGACGGCCAGGCTTCGCATACCGTGTTCAGCCTGCTGCAAAAATTCGAAGGTTTTGCGCTGCTGGAAGCCGAGCTGAAGACCGGCCGCACCCACCAGATTCGCGTTCATCTGCAATCGTCGGGCTTCCCCATCGCAGGTGATGATAAATACGGCGATTTTGCACTGAACAAGGCGCTGCAGAAAGCCACGGAAACGCGTGGCGCCCTGAAGCGCATGTTCCTGCACGCCCACCAGATTACGTTTACCCACCCGGAAACGGGCAAGTCTATGACCCTGAATGCGCCTTTGGCCGCCGAATGCCAGCGATTCTTGGTAAGCTTGGGGAAACCATTGAATTGAGAAAAAAATAATGCCGCGCAAGCAATTTGACCTGATCGTCTTCGATTGGGATGGCACGCTCATGGACAGCACCGCCACCATCGTGAAATGTATACAGGCCGCCGCCAAGGACCTGGCGCTGCCGATCCCAAGCAGGGAACAAGCCGCCCACGTTATCGGCCTCGGCCTGGGCGAAGCCATGCAAGTGGCGATGCCGGGCCTCGACCCCAAGGTTTATCCGCGCATGATCGAACGCTATCGCTACCATTACCTGGCAAAAGACCATGAATTGACGCTGTTTGATGGCGTGCCGGAGATGTTGCAAGACCTGTCGCAGCAAGGCTTCTTCCTTGCGGTGGCGACCGGTAAGAGCCGGGTCGGCCTGAACCGCGCCCTGAATGCTGCCGGCCTGCTGTCGACCTTCGATGCGACGCGCTGTGCCGATGAGACCTTCTCCAAGCCGCATCCTGCCATGCTGCAGGAGCTGACGCGTGAACTGGGCCAGGATTTGCGCCGCACGGTGATGATCGGCGACACCACCCATGACCTGATGATGGCGCAAAATGCCGGATCGTCTGGCATCGCCGTTGAATATGGCGCGCATCCGCTCGATCAACTGGCTGCCTGCAACCCGGTGTACTCGGCCCGTACGGTGCCGCAGTTGCACCAGTGGCTGAATGAGAACGCGTGATGGATGCTGACATTCTGGTCTGCGAAGCAGCTGCGCTTCTCGAAGGCGGCAAAGGCATTCGTTTCCCGCTGCGCGCGGGTGGTGAAGATACCACCGGCTTCGTTGTGCGCTACGGCGGCAAGGTCTATGGCTACCTGAATCGCTGCGCCCACGTGCCAATCGAGCTTGACTGGGCCGAAGGGGAGTTCTTCGAGTCGAGCGGCCTCTATATTATGTGTTCCACCCACGGCGCCATTTATATGCCTGAGAATGGCCAATGTGCCGGCGGCCCTTGCCGCGGCGGCCGCTTGCGCCCGATTGCCGTGACCGAGCGCGACGACAACATTTACTGGCAGCCTGATGACTATGTGCGCCCACGACCATGAGTGATAACAACGACAACAATAACACCCAGCCGGCCCCGCCTGCCGAGAATCCCCCCATTAAATGGGAACGCGAGGTCCTGGAAAAGCTGGTGTTCGCCACGCTGAAGGAGCAGCGCGCCAATCGCCGCTGGAGCATTTTCTTCAAGGTGTCGACCCTGGCGATCATCTTCTTCGCCCTGGCCAGCTATTTCGGCGTCAACCTGATGGGAGGCGATGCCGAAGCGCTGGGCCGTCATACCGCCCTGATTGAAATCGAAGGCAGCATCGAGTCCGAAGGCAGCGGCGCCGCCGATGTGGTGATTCCCGCCTTGAACAAGGCATTTTCCGACACTGGCTCGGTGGCCATCGTCCTGCACATCAACAGCCCGGGCGGCAGCGCGGTGCAGGCCGGCATGATCGTCGACGAAATCCGGCGCCTGCGCCATGGGTACCCGCAAAAGCCGCTGTATGTGGTGGTGGATGAAATCTGCGCTTCGGGCGGCTATTACATTGCCTCTGCCGCAGACCGCATCTACGTCAACAAGGCCAGCATCATCGGCTCGATCGGCGTGCTGATGGACGGTTTCGGCTTTACCGGCACCATGGAAAAGCTGGGCGTGGAACGCCGCCTGCTGACCGCTGGCGAAAACAAGGGTTTCATGGACCCGTTCAGCCCGCAGTCGGACAAGCAGAAGCAGCACGCGCAGACCATGCTGAAGGAAATTCACGCGCAGTTCATCGATGTGGTGCGCACCGGTCGCGGCAAGCGCCTGAAGGAAACGCCGGATATGTTCTCCGGCCTGTACTGGACTGGCGCGCGCGCCATCGAGATGGGCTTGGCCGATGACCTGGGCAGCGTGGACAGCGTAGCGCGCGACGTGGTGAAAGCGGAGGATATCGTCGACTACACCCAGCATGAAAACCTGCCTGAGCGCGTGCTGAAGAAATTTGGCGCGGCAGTCGGTTACGGCGCAATCAAGGCTGCCGCGGATGCGGCAAAGCCGAGCTTGCGCTAAGCCGTGGTGCAGGCATGCTCAGCAATTAACATTGGCATTTTTGCCTAGATTTTGCCTTGCCATTTCCCCGACGTGGACTATATTGACGGTGTAGTTCGATTCAAGGGGAGGGCGATTAGCAATCAATTCTTGAGGCAGACTACGCAGCCGCATTACGGATGCGGACTTGAGTGAATTCACATTCCTCGTCACTGTCTCTTTGGGAGGCAAGAGAACGGCGGCCCCTGGCCGCTGTTTTCGTTTCTGCCTTCTGTTCTTCGGCCGAAAAGCCGCCTTGCACTAGCCATTCCAGCAACTCTGCGCCCTGTTGATTCCGCCACAACGCCTGCGGCATCGCACCTGCCTGTCCACTCCAGCGCGCGACGGCCAGCTTGGTTTCCAGCGAGGCGGCATGGGCCTGTGCCAGCGACTTGCGATTGATGATGAGTTTCATTTGCTGAGATCTCCCTAAGATATTCCTATAGCCCAGTCAGCAGATTCCTAATGCTATTTAAGTGTACCAACTCGACTGTCACGCCCTTTGATCTGCATCAATAGGGAGGCTTGCGGTAGCGTAAATCCGGTAAAATCCCGCCCCATGAGTAAATTATCCCTGGACCGAATCCTGCAGTCGCAAGGCTTCGGCACCCGTAAATACTGCCGCGCCCTGATTGAAGACGGTGACGTTTCCATCGGCGGCGAAGTGCAGGAGAACTATAAAGCGACTATCGAAACCGACGGCCTAGTGCTGGAAGTGTTTGGCGAAGAGTGGGTTTACCGCGAGCACCTCTATATTGCGCTGTACAAACCGTCCGACTATGAATGCTCCCGCAAGCCCAGCCATCACCCTGGCGTGCTGACCTTGCTTCCTGAGCAATTTACCTGGCGCGAACTCCAGCCGGTTGGGCGCCTGGACCATGACACGACCGGCATGCTGCTGATGTCCGATGATGGCCCGTTCATCCACGCCCAGTCTTCGCCCAAACGGCATGTGCCCAAGGTCTACCTGGCCACCACGGCGGAACCGGTGACCGACGAACTTGTGGCCCAGATGCTGGCAGGTGTCCAGTTGCACGACGAACCGGCCCCGCTGGCCGCCGTCACCTGCATCAAGCGCGGCGAGAACCAGCTCGAGATCGTGCTCGAGCAGGGCAAGTACCACCAGGTCAAGCGCATGCTGGCTGCTGCGGGCAATCACTGCGCCGCGCTGCACCGTTCCGCCATCGGCCAACTGCAGCTCGACTCGCTCGGCCTGCAGGAAGGCGAGTGGTGCTACCTCACTCCCGAACAGCTCGCGCTGCTGGCGCCGGCCTGACTACTGCTTCTTCATCATGGCCGCATGTCCTGCGGCCATTTCCTGCTTGCTCAGGAAGCCGTCCTTGTCAGCGTCCATTTTTACGAACATGGATGCGGATGCCTTGGCATGTTCGTCGGCGGTGAGCACGCCATCGCCGTCCGAATCAACGGCCTTGATCTTGTCGGTGGCAGGCATATCCGACTTCTTCGCCGCCTGGCCTGTGATTGCCTGGTGAGCTGCGGTCATCTCCGCGGCAGTCACTTTGCCATCGTGGTTGGCGTCCATTTTCCCGAACATCATTTTCGCGCCTGCTGCATGTTCGGCTGCGGACACCTTGCCGTCGTGGTCGCTATCCATTGAAGCGAATTCCTTGTCGATTGCCGGTCCGGCGAATGCCTGGGCCGACAGCAGGGCTCCTGCGATCAAGCTGAGTGCTTTCATTTGTGCCTCCTAGCCGCTCACAATGCTGAGGATATTGCCGTCGACATCCTTGAACCAGGCCACTTTCATGTCGCCGCCGACGTGGATGTCGCCTTCGAGTGCCAGGCCAGGCAGGTCGTAGTGCTCGAATTTGACGCCATGGGATTTCAGCCGTGCTGCGATCGCCTCCAGTTCGCTGCCGACGTTCCACATCACGTAAGTCGCCTTATTGGTTCCAGCGTAGGGAGAGTGATAGACATTGAGCCTGGTAGCGCCGCTACGGAAAAACAGCACTTCCTGTTCCGGACTGTCGAGCTTTTCCAGTCCGAGCACATTTCCATAGAAACTGGCGGCAGCGGCCAGGTCCTTTACCGCAATCATTGCAATCGCATCTTTGTCCGCCAGCATATTCGCCTCCCGGCTCGAACTTGATGCGTGGAGATTAGGCTCGCGAGCGACAAGCGTCCGTTCGCTGTCGCACACCGGACTTGCGCTTGCCCAAAGCCCTTGGCCAGGAGCCGCATAGACTTCATGCATGGCTTTCCCCAGCGATACCGGCTATAAGCAACTGTTTTCGTTCCCCGAGTTGGCGCGCGAGTTGTTGCGTGTGGCTGTGCCGCAGGGATGGACGAAAAAGGTTTGTCCCAGCGACTTTGTACGCCTGAATGCCAGTTATGTATCGCCGAATGGGACGCACCGTGATGATGATGTAGTGTGGTGTGTGCATCGATTCCGCCGCCCGAGCATTTATATGCTTATCGAATTCCAATCGATCCCCGACAAGTGGATGGCGACACGCATGCAGGGTTACGCAGCGCTACTTTCCGATGACCTCATCAAGGCGCGTCGGGCAACTCACGGAAAGGAACCGCTGCTGCTGCCCATCGTTGTCTATAGCGGACGTGAGGCATGGCCGTACCGTAAATCGCTGGGGGCATTCCGGCCCCAGGCTCCTCCCGGACTGGAATCGCTGCAGCCGGAACTAAATTATGTGCTGATTGATCGAAGCATAGGACCGGGTGTCATCAGAGCCGTGCTTGAAATTGACCGGGCCGATGACGAAGCGACCGATATACCTGCGCTGACGCGATTGTTGTCCGTGTGGCTTGAGCGCCAACACAATGATTTGTTGTCGAGGACGCTTACTGCTTGGGTGCAGATGCGTCTCTCTGCCCAGTTTCCTGACGCAGATCTGGGGCGGGCACTTACTATGGAGAAGATCGCCATGATGTTTGAACATGATTTTCGTAACTACACTGAGGTACTCGAGTACCGAACCTTGCTCCGCGGTCGACGCGAGGGAAGGGAGGAAGGCTTGCGAGAAGGACTGCAAGAAGGGCGGCAAGAAGGGCGCCAGGAAGGGCTGCAGGAAGGTTGGCAAGAGGGACAGCAGGAAGGGGCAAAAAACGCCCTGTTGGCTGAGCGGCGCAATACTGTAAGGTTACTGCTCGAGCATGCTGGAAAGCCGCTTTCGCAGGCCGGTGCCCAGGTTCTGGAGCAAGCCACGCCGGAACAATTGTTGAACTGGATTCACGCCCTCATTGACAGCGCCAGCGTGCCGCCGGAATTGTTACGACGGTAGCCGCCGAGACGCATCCGCTGGTATGCCCGACGGTTATTGTCAGGCAGCCATAGGCGATTCGCCGGCTCGCATTATGTGGCGGTCGAACAGGCGGTCATGGAAGGGCAGGGCGATGACGTTGATGATGGGCTCCAGCACGGCCGCAAGACCACCAAAGGCGAGCGAGCCGGTCGCCGCGTACAAAGTGGCAAATGCGACAAGCGCATGCATGAGGGTTTGCGACACTTTTTCGGCTGCGATAAGCGCGACCCGGCGCACGCTGAAACGTTTGCGCAGTGCGTGCCAGGCCCGTTCATGGAATGGCAGCAGCACAACATTGATCACCGGCTCCAGCACAGCAGCGAGGCCGCCGAATGCCACCGACCCAGTCAGCACATACATCAGGCCGAAAGCGATGCCCATGTGGGCGGTTACCTGGCTCATTTTCTTCGCTGCGATTGCCATGATCGAATTCCTTTCTAGTTGAGCCAAATGGTAATGATTCGCATCTAAGAGGTAAAATTGATTATCTCTACTGAATCGATAGCATTCCTAAAATGAAACTTGCCACCCTCAAAGACGGTACCCGCGACGGCCAGTTGATCGTCGTATCCCGTGACCTGAAGACCGCCGTGGTCGCCGATGGCATCGCCCGCAGCCTGCAGCGTGCTCTGGATGACTGGAATTTCATCTCGCCCCAGCTTGACGACCTGTATCGCCAACTGAACGAGGGCAAAGCCCGCCGCAGCTTCGACTTCGAACCGAAGCACTGCATGGCCCCGCTGCCGCGCGCCTACCAGTGGGCCGACGGTTCGGCCTACGTCAACCACGTCGAATTGGTACGCAAGGCGCGCAATGCCGACATGCCGGCCTCGTTCTGGGAGGACCCGCTGATGTACCAGGGCGGCAGCGATGACTTCATCGGCCCCTGCGACGACATCGAGTTGAAGCATGAAGAGTGGGGTATCGACTTCGAATCGGAAATCGCTGTTATCACCGACGATGTGCCAATGGGCGCCACGCCCGACCAGGCTTTCCAGCAAATTCGCCTGCTAATGCTGGTCAACGACGTATCGCTGCGCAACCTGATCCCGGAAGAACTGGCAAAAGGCTTCGGCTTCTTCCAGTCCAAGCCGGCCAGCAGCTTTTCGCCTGTAGCGGTTACGCCGGACGAACTGGGCGAGGCGTGGAAGGATGCCAAGGTTCACCTGCCGCTGCGTTCGACCTGGAATGGCAAGCTGGTAGGCCAGCCGAATGCCGGCGTCGACATGGTCTTCAACTTCGCCCAGCTGATTTCCCACCTGGTGAAGACCCGCAATGCGCGTGCCGGCACCATCGTCGGCTCCGGCACCGTATCCAACAAGGATGCGAAGAAGGGCTACTCCTGCATCGCCGAAAAGCGCTGCCTGGAAATGATCGCCGATGGCAAGCCGACAACATCCTTCATGTCCTTCGGCGACACCATCAAGATCGAAATGCTGGATGCCGACGGCAAGTCCATCTTCGGCGCCATCGACCAGCAAGTCTGGCAATTGGGCCGTCCAAAGGCCGTGCCTGAGGCGGCACCAACCGCCGAGGAGGCCGAGTAAGGCAGGTTTTCCCCGCTTTTTCCAGCGATAGCTCTTGCTCGGCCGCAGCGATAATGGCACGGTCGATAACAGGAGCGGTGAATGGCTGAAGACAGCGAAGCCGAGAAAACAGAACCCGCGTCACAGAGGCGCCTCGAGCAGGCGCGTGAAGAAGGGGACGTACCCAGGTCGCGCGAAGTCGCGACCTTTACCGTTCTCATGGCAGCGGGTGCCGGCCTGTGGATGACCGGTTCCGGCCTGGTGCGCGAATTGAGCCGCAGCCTCACATCCGGGCTGTCGCTGACGCGCGAGCAAGTCTATAACCCCGACGTCCTGGTGACCCGCATCCTGGTCGATGTGGTGCACGTGATGCTGGCCTGCCTGCCGATTGCCGTTGCCGTGATGGTGGTGGCGCTGGCGTCGCCGCTGCTGGTCGGCGGCTGGCTGTTTTCGGCAAAGGCCTTTACTCCCAATTTCATGAAGCTGAACCCCATCACGGGGATTGGCAATATGTTCTCCACCAACTCGCTGGTGGAGCTGGTCAAGGCCATCGGCAAGTCCATCGTGGTGGGCGTGGTGGCCTATATGGTTATTTCGCGCCAGCAGCAGGAGGCCATCGGCCTGATGGTCGAGCCGCTGCATACCGGCAGCACGCATGTGATGAATATGCTGGGCTTCAGCTTCATCGTGATCGTTGGCGCACTGGGCTTCATCGCCCTGATCGATGCCCCGTACCAGATGTGGCACTACGCGAACAAGCTGAAGATGACGCGCCAGGAGCTGATCCAGGAATCCAAGGAATCGGACGGCAACCCGCAAATCAAGGGCAAGATCCGCCAACTGCAGCGCGAAATGGCGAAGAAACGCATGATGCAGGAAGTGCCGACCGCCGACGTCGTCGTGACCAACCCGACCCACTATGCGGTGGCGCTGAAATATGCCGAAGGCGGGCAGGGCGCGCCGCGCGTGGTGGCCAAGGGTACCGACGAAGTGGCCGCCAAGATCCGCGAACTGGCGAAAGAGCACCGGGTCGCCATCCTGGAGGCGCCGCCGCTGGCGCGTGCCCTGCACAAGCATACCGAAATCGGCGACGAAATCCCGCCGCGCCTGTACGCCGCCGTGGCGGAAGTGCTGGCGTACGTGTACCAGATCAAGGCCTATCGTCCAGGCCTGCGCTACCCGGACCGTCCGACCAGGCTCGATGTGCCGGACGATATGGACCCACTGAATAAGACGAAGTAAAGCTTTAATAACGGAGTAACAGAGAATGAACGCCCTGAACATGCCGCCATGGATGAGAGGCATTGCCGGTAACGGCCAAGCGCTGGCCGCACCGATCCTGATCATCATGCTGCTGGCGATGATGATCCTGCCCTTGCCGGCGTTCGTGCTCGACCTGTTCTTCAGCTTTAATATCGCGCTGTCGATCATTGTTCTGCTGACCAGCCTGTACACGGTCAAGCCGCTGGACTTCATGGCATTCCCGACCGTGCTGCTGGTGTCGACCATGCTGCGCCTGTCCCTGAACGTGGCATCGACCCGCGTCGTGCTGACCGAAGGCCACACCGGCCCGGATGCGGCAGGTAAGGTGATTGAAGCTTTCGGCCACTTCCTGATCGGCGGCAACTACACCGTCGGTATCGTGGTATTCGTGATCCTGACCATCATCAACTTCGTCGTGGTGACCAAGGGTGCGGGCCGTATCGCTGAAGTGGGCGCGCGTTTCGCCCTGGATGCAATGCCTGGCAAGCAGATGGCGATCGACGCCGACCTGAATGCGGGCCTGATCGGCGAGCCGGAAGCCAAGCGCCGCCGTAATGAAGTGTCGCAGGAGGCCGAGTTCTACGGCGCCATGGACGGTGCTTCGAAATACGTGCGCGGCGACGCCGTGGCGGGCATCCTGGTAACCGTGATCAACGTGGTGGGCGGCCTCCTGGTGGGCATGATCCAGCACGACATGGGCTTTGCCGACGCGTTGAAAAACTATGTGCTGCTGGCGATCGGTGACGGCCTGGTGGCGCAGATTCCATCGCTGGTGATTTCCATCGCGGCCGGTATCGTGGTGTCGCGCGTGGCATCCGATACCGACATCGGCACCCAGGTCATTGGCCAGTTGTTCGGCAAACCACAGGTGCTGTTCATCACCGGCGGCATCATCGGCGGCCTGGGACTGATTCCCGGCATGCCGAACCTGGTGTTCATCCTGCTGGCGTCGACCCTGATCGGCTCCGGCTACCTGATGCAGAAGCGCGCCAGGGAAAAAGGGGAAACGGTTGCCGCGCAGGAGGCAGGCGGCCCTGGCGGTGCCGGTGCGGCGGGCGCCGCAGCCGGTGCGCAGGCTGCACCGGAGCAGGAAGAGGCGACCTGGCAGGACGTGATGGCGGTCGACACCCTTGGTCTGGAAGTAGGCTATCGCCTGATCCCGCTGGTCGACAAGACCCAGGGCGGCGAACTGCTGAAACGCATCAAGGGCATCCGCAAGAAGTTTGCGCAGGAGGTGGGCTTCCTGGCGCCGCCGGTGCATATCCGCGACAACCTCGAACTCAAGCCCTCCGCCTATCGCATCACGCTGAAAGGCGTGGAAGTAGGCACCGGCGAGGCCTTCAACGGTCAGTTCCTGGCGATTAATCCAGGCATGGCGAGCGGCACGCTGCCGGGCATGGTGACCACCGATCCAGCCTTTGGCCTGCCTGCGATCTGGATCGACGCTTCGCTGCGCGATCAGGCTACCGGCATGGGCTATACCGTGGTCGATGCGGGCACGGTGGTGGCGACCCACTTGAATCACCTGATTACTTCGCACGCCTCCGAACTGCTTGGCCGCGCGGAAGTGCAGGCGTTGCTGGATCACCTGGGCAAAGATTCGCCGAAGCTGGTGGAAGACCTGGTGCCGAAGATGCTGTCGCTGTCGGCGCTGCAGAAGGTGTTGCAGAACCTGTTGGCCGAGGGCGTGCATATCCGCGATATGCGCACCATTATTGAGACCCTGGCCGAGTTCACGCCGCATACCCAGGATCCGAATGAGCTGACGGCGCAGGTGCGCGTGGCGCTGGGCCGGGCGATTGTGCAGCAACTATTCCCGGCGGGTGGCGAGCTGTCGGTCATGACGCTGGATAATCGCCTGGAGCGCTTGCTGATGCAGGCCATGACCAGTGGCGGCGGCGATGCGGCGGGTATTGAGCCGGGGCTGGCCGATACCATTGCGCAGCAGGCGGCGGCAGCGACCGCGCAGCAGGAGGCGCTGGGCGTGACGCCGGTGCTGCTGGTGCCTGGGGTGTTGCGCCCGCTGCTGTCCAAGTTCCTGCGCCGTGCGTTGCCGCAGTTGAAGGTGCTGTCGCATTCGGAGATTCCGGAGACGAAGACGATTCGGGTGACTTCGCTGGTGGGCGCGCAGTAAACCGGTAAACCCGGCGCGGCCAACGGGTTTGGTTGTCCGCCGTTGATCTTCATCGAAAGTCAAAAGCTTCGAACCCACACCGTTGGCGTCGAACAGACGGGGTCTGACCCTGTGGGTCAGACCCAGGTTTACCGGTTTTGAATTAAGCCGCATTTCCCAAGCTATTCCACCGATTGTTACCCCCACGCATCGTCAATAATCTGACCATGTGCGAATCTGTCGGAGTAGCAGGAAATGAACGTTAAAAAATTTACCGCCCCAACATCTCGTGAAGCGCTGCGCAAGGTGCGCGAAGCGCTCGGCCCGGATGCGGTGATCCTTTCCAACCGTGCCGTCGACGGCGCAGTGGAAATCCTGGCCCTGGCCGGCGACGATGCCGCCGCCCTGGCCCCGCACTCCCCGGATTCCCCGATGTCCGCACCAGCGCCGCACCTGGACCTGGCGCCAGCCTCGCCCGCTGCCGACCACGCGCCGGCCCTGGTCTCCCAGCCAGCCGCCCCGGTAGTCCGCGCCACCGCACGCCCGGCCCCATCCGCCCCGCGCGCACCTGCCCGCCCGATCGCACCGGCGCCGGCCGCACCAGCCATGGACATGGACCGCATTTCCTCCCTGGTTGCCGAAGCCGTCGCCAGCGCCAAAGCCAGCGCCGCCGCCGAGATGACCAGCATGATGAGCGAACTGCGCGCCATGCGCGGCATGATGGAAACCCAGCTCAACGAACTGGCTTTCGCCAACACCCAGCAGCGCGAACCGCACAAAACCGTGGTGCTGCGCGAACTGCTGGCCGCCGGCTTCTCCGCCAGCCTGGCGCGCTACCTGACCGACAAGCTGCCGGCCACCCGCGACGGCGCCGAAGCCCTGCAATGGATGCGCACCGTCCTGGCCCGCAACATCAACGCCATGAACAATGAAGATGCGCTGCTGGAAAAGGGCGGCGTGTTCGCCCTGGTCGGCCCGACCGGCGTCGGCAAGACCACCACCACCGCCAAGCTGGCCGCGCGCTGCGTGATGCGCCACGGCCCGGAAAAACTGGCCCTGATCACCACCGATGCCTATCGTATCGGCGCCCACGAGCAACTGCGCATCTACGGCAAGATCCTGGGCGTGATGGTGCACTCGGTGAAGGATGAAGCCGACCTGCGCATCGCCCTCAACGAACTGCGCAACAAGCACACCGTGCTGATTGATACCGTTGGTGTCAGCCAGCGCGATCAGATGGTGGCCGAGCAGGTCGCCATGCTGCAGGGCGTCGGCACCGACGTGCAGCGCATCCTGTGCATGAACGCCACCTCGACCCAGGAAACCCTGTCGGAAGTGGTGCGTGCTTATCAGGGCAGCGGCCTGGCCGGCGCCATCGTCACCAAGCTGGACGAAGCCGCCTCGATCGGCTCCGCGCTGGACGTGGTGATCCGCCACAAGCTGCGCCTGTTCTACGCGTCCAACGGCCAGCGCGTGCCGGAAGACTTGCACCTTGCCGATCCGGTGGCGCTGGTAGGGCGCGCCTTCGGCGGCCAGGCTGCCCCGAAATACGGCGATGACGAACTGCCGCTGCTGGTAGCCGGCGCCGCCCATGACCCAATGCTGCGTGAGGTACGCTTTGGCTAATTTCGACTTCGACCAGGCCGAAGGCCTGCGCCGGATGCTGGCCGGCCCCCGGCCGCGCATCATCACCTTCCTGTCGGCCACGCCGCAGGACGACAAAGGCGCCATGCTGGTCAACCTGGGCGCCTCGCTGTCCCAGGCCGGCAATGACGTGCTGCTGGTCGATGCCTGCGCCAGCGCCCATGGCGTGGTGTCGCGGCTCGGCCTCGACCACGGTGCCAGCCTGCTCGACGTGGCGCGCCAGCGTTGCGGCCTGAACCAGGTGCTGCATGCTGCACCGCAAGGCTTCAATGTGGTGTCGATGACGCGCGGCGAAGCGCGCCGCGGACCGGACGAAGGCCGCCGCCTTGCCAAGGCCTTCGGCGTCTTGGCCAGCCAGGCCGGCATCGTGCTGGTGGATGGTGAGTTCGACGGCGAAGCCTTCCCGGTCCCGCTGATGGCCAGTTCCGAGATCGTGGTACAGGTGTCGAATAGTGCAACGTCGATCAAGAATGCCTATATGATGATCAAGCGGCTCAACCATGAATTGGGCCGCCGGCCGTTCGGCATCCTGGTCACCGGCGCTTCGGAGGCCGAAGCAAGGGTGGTTTACGATAATATGGCGCATGCGGCAAGCCGTTACCTGGCAGTCAACCTTGTTTCCATGGGTTCTGTACCGGCTGACGAATACCTGCAGCGTGCAGCCCGCCTGGGTCGTGCGGTGGTGGACGCCTTCCCATTGGCCGGGGCTTCGGTGGCCTTCCGCCAGCTGGCAGGGCGTTTTGCGATGGGGAGCTGCAACCATTTTAGAGCCTGAAAAGAATTAGAACCTTTATGTACACGGTCAAAGGGAAGGTGGACAAGGATTCCTTGCTGACGGAGCACATGCCGTTGGTCAAGCGCCTGGCCCACCATATGAAGGCAAAATTGCCGCCCAGTGTGGAAGTGGATGACCTGGTACAGGCCGGCATGATCGGCTTGCTTGACGCTATTAACAGGTATGAAGAAACCCACGGCGCCCAGTTCGAGACCTACGCGGTGATGCGCATCCGCGGCGCCATGCTCGATGAATTGCGCTCTTCCGACTGGATGCCGCGTTCGATGCGGCAGGACATGCGGAAAATTGAAAACGCCATGGCCACGCTGCAGCAGCGCCTGGGCCGCCCGCCGACCGAGTCGGAAGTGGCGAAATCGCTCAAGCTGTCGCTGGCCGATTACCAGGAAATGCTGTCCGAAGGCGGCGGCCACCAACTGGTGTACTACGAAGATTTTCACGAGGAAGACGGCAACGACAGCTTCCTCGACCGCTACGCCCATGATGAAGATGCCGATCCGCTGCGCGCGCTGCTCGACACCGACTTCCGCCAGGCTGTGATCGATGCGATTGATGCGCTACCCCCACGTGAGAAAATGCTGATGGGCCTTTACTACGAGGAAGAGCTGAACCTGAAGGAGATCGGCGCCGTGATGGGCGTGTCCGAATCCCGGGTATCGCAATTGCACACACAAGCCGTGGCGCGCCTGCGTGCCTCGCTGCGGGAGCAGGCATGGACTGGTCCAGCGTAGCCGGCGTGCTGCTGGCGCTGGCCGGCATCATCGTCGGCCAGGGGCTGGAAGGCGGCAAGGTGACTTCCTTGCTGCAGCCGGCAGCCTTCGCCATCGTGGTGATCGGCACCTTCGGCGCAGTCATGCTGCAAACTACACGTCCAACCCTGCGCCGCGGCCTGACCATGCTGCGCTGGGTGTTCAAGCCGCCGCCAGACAATCGCGCCCAGCTGGCGCGCGACATCAACAACTGGAGCATGCTGGCCCGCCGCGACGGGCTGCTGGCACTGGAGCGCCCCATGCTCGGCGCCAAGGACAAGTTTGTCGCCAAGGGCCTGCGCATGATCGTCGACGGCATCAACCCCGACAAGATGCGCCAGTTGCTGGACATGGAAATCACAGCCTTCGAAACCGCCGAACGCCAGGCAGTGCGCATCTGGGAATCGGCAGCCGGCTATTCGCCGACCATCGGCATCCTGGGCGCCGTGCTGGGCCTGATCCATGTGATGGAAAACCTGACCGATCCGAGCAAGCTCGGTTCCGGCATAGCCGTCGCCTTCGTGTCGACCATTTACGGCGTCGGCCTGGCCAACCTGTTCTTCTACCCGATCGCCAACAAGCTGAAGACCATCGTCACGCGCCAGGTCTACCTGCAGGAGCTGACGGCATCGGTGTTCTACGACATCGCCACCGGCGACTTCACGCGCGTCATCGATGAACGGATCGCGACCCTGATGCGGGAGCCGTGACATGCAATACCGCCGCGCACGCCGTAAGTTCGACGACGATCCCGAGAACCACGAGCGCTGGCTGATTTCCTACGCGGACTTCATTACGCTGCTGTTTGCCTTCTTCGTCGTGATGTATGCGGTGTCCTCGATCAATACCGGCAAATACAAAGTCTTTTCCGATGCGCTGGGCGATGCGTTTGGCGGGGCTGGCGCGGCGCCGCCGACCAATACCGAAGTCCAGAGCCTGCCGATTCCAAATCCGGCAAACCGCAAGCGCAATGAGGCGATCAAGAAAGAGAAGGAGCAGATGACGCGCCTGGCCAAGGATTTGGCCAGCACTCTGGCGCCGCTGGTGAAAGAGGGCAAGGTGCGGGTGACGCAGAATAGCCGTGGGGTGAGCGTGGAGATCAATGCTTCGGTGCTGTTCAATCCGGGCGATGCACGGCTGACTGGCGAATCGCGCGAGGCGTTGACGGCGGTGGCGACGCTGCTGAAGGATGACCCGCACAATGTGCAGGTGGAAGGGCATACGGATAATGTGCCGATCAGGAATGCGGCGTTTCCGTCCAACTGGGAGTTGTCTGCGGTGCGGGCGGGGACGGTGGTCAGGCTGTTTATTGAGTCGGGGATTGCCGCCTCGCGCATGACGGCGGTGGGGCATGCGGACAATCAGCCGGTGGCTTCCAATGAAGATGCAGAATCGCGGGCGCGCAACAGGCGGGTGGCGGTGACGATCTTGTCCGGGATTCCGGATCCTGCTACTGAAATTCCAAACCCCTAGAACCGGTAAACCGGGGTCAGACCCATAGGGTCAGACCCCAGTACGCGGCAGCCGCGTATCGGGGGCCGACCCTGCGGGTCGTACCCCGGTTTGCCGGTTTTACGCGCGCAGCCGCTCCGGATGCGGCACCTGCTCGCGCAACCGTTGCCTGCGCCGCCAATGCCACCCAGTCCCGATCGCCGCAACGAAGAACACCAGGGCCGCCATCGGCCAGGCCGACTTCTGCAAGTTCTTCTTGGCCTGCTCGTCCATCAATTCCTCAGGAAACGGCCGCGGCTCCACCGGCACCACCTGCCACTTGCTGCGGTCTTCCGGCGCACGCGCCATGAATTCATCGATCGAATATGCCGGCGCCGAGCCGAACGCGCGGCTGGAAGGAACCTGCGGAATCCGCACCAGCATCACAGCCTCGACGTCCGACTGCAACTGCTGCTCAAACCCGCTCAACTGCCGCCCAGCCTGGCCGCCCAGCATATCCAGCAAGTCCTTGCCCAGCGCATCGAACGCCACCGCCGGATGCAAGCGCGTCTGCTCCTCGGTGAAATAGCTGAACGCCTTCTGGCCGCTGGCAATGCTCATATCCTTCGCCGCCATATAGGCAAAAGCGCCAAAGGCTTTCAGGCGGTTGGTCGGTCCCTGCAGAGGCCATTGCCAGCCCAGCTTGCGCAGCACGTCGACATTGATCCCGGTGCAGTTGGCAGCCGCATGCTGGTAGCTGAAATGGTGGGCATAAAACTCGCGGAACACCTGGTTCACATTGGTCTGGTAAGCCTGCGCAGTGCGCGAGTCCTTCAGCACTGCCACCAGCATGTACGACGGCCGGTAATACTGCTGGCCGCTGTTCAAGTCCATCAGGTAGTTGTCCATGGGCAGCGCTGAGGCAATGATGCCTTTCTCGCTGGTCGAATCAAGGCCGTAGAAATTATTCACCAGCCAGTCCGACCATTCACCCTGCGGGCCAAGGCGCCCGGTCGCGATGGCGAAATGGCCGCCATACGCCTCGTCGTCGTCGCCCTGGGCGCCGCTCAGCATCATCGCCAGCACCGGCTTGCCGGACAAGTCGGATGGCGCCGCCCCCGGCCGCTGCCATACCTTGCGCACCGCGTATTCGCCGCGCGCACCGCCCTCGGCATGGCGTACGAAGCCTTGCAGGTTGTCGCCGCCGGACAGCGGCTGCACCGGCAGCTTGCCGGCATCGATCACATAGTCGCGTGGCCAGATCGTGCGCGCCACAAATTGCTGGCCCGCCTCATCCCATTGGCCGCGCACGCGGACCTCGCGCTGGCGGAAGAAGGCTTCCGAGCTGGCGTTGAAATAAGAGCGGTTGGTGGCAATCTTCGGCGCCAGGCGGAAGTTGAGGGTGCTGCCATCCGCCGTTTGCAGGGTTTTGCCGTCGAAACGCGCCTGTGGCACCAGTTGCGGCGAACCGAGCCAGACCAGGCCAGGCGCATCCTTGGCGTTGGCTGCCGGCAGGGCGATCAGCTCGTCCTGGAAATACCACAAGGCTTGCTTCTGGCCGCAGTCATTGCAGCGGCCATTAGTCAGGCGGAAGTTGTCGGAGGGATGCAATCCAAACTGTTCCTCGCCAAGGGCGGAATGAACGGCGGCTGCACCGGCTTGGGCGGTCGTAGCCGCCAGAATAATTCCTGAGAGAAATGTACGCATGCGCCCATTATGCAGAAAGTTGCATAAAAAGTCACACGTTTCGCAAGTGCCGGCGGCGAGCCGGTTTCGGAAGGGGTTAGCCGGCGATGAAGCCGCGGCGGGTAGTGCCGCCCGTGGTCATGCCGCTCGGGCCGTAGACCGTGGTTTGCTGCGGGCGCAAGGCTTGCAGCGCGCCCTGGGTGTGGCCCAGGTGCTTGTTGATCAGAACGCCGTTCAGTCGGTTCAGTTCCTTTGCCGCGCGGGTGTGGTCCAGCAGTTGCTGCCACAGGATATTGGCAGCATCGTCATGCTGGGCTTCCAGCCACGATTCCATGCCGAGCTCCATGGCCGGATAACCGGCCTCGGCGAGGGCACGGTGGCGCGCGGTGGCCAAGGTGGCCATTTCATTGACCAGGGCTGACTTGTGCGGAGTCAGCGAGGTCAGGTGGTCGATGTCAGCCGCGACCAGGTCTTGCTGTTCCTGTTTCAGGACTTCCAGCAATTCCGTGATCTTGCTCAACTCAGCCTGCAGGCTGTGTTTAGGGGAGACAGCGGCCATCATGCTTCCTTAGCGTTGCTTACGTGCGTGCAGCAGGTCGCGGACCGTGTCCAGCAAACCGTCTGCCACTTTTTCCGAATTGACCTGGAACTGGCCGTCAGCAATTGCCATCTTGATGCGTTCGACTTTTTTCGTGTCGAACACGGCATTGCTGGCTGCTGCGCCACTGGCCGCCATTGCCTGTCCTTGCGGGGACAGGCGCACATTGTCGGTACTTGCCTGTGGTGCGGTGGAAGTCGCGGCGGCGGCCTTGTCCGCGCTGCGCGCGTTCCCGGACGTCGCGGGCGAACTCGGCAAGCCCGGCGTGTTCTTCAATGTATCGTTAATCTTCACAGCTTTATCCTCGTCTGGTTGGAGTACTTTACCCCGGCATACGAGTCTATTACGGCAACCTGCGGCCAAACTTTAGCTGGCATCGTGAAACTTGTTCAAAAAGCTACTTCGACCAGTCCGCCCAGACGGGCAATCCCGCTGATTTGCTGGCCATTGCCGGTGCGGACTGCCACCACCTGGCCCTCGGCCGCCGAACCGGCAGCCTTGCCCTCGGCCGAAACCGAGAAACCATTCCCTTTTGTCACCAGCTTGACCAGCTGGCCCTGCAGGATGATCGGCCTGGCCTTCACCATGTCGACCCGCACCGGGGTACCGGCCGAAATCGACATGCTGCTGGACTTGCCGACCAGTTGCGCCTTGTCGGTGGCAATGCCGGGCGGCAGGGCGGTCAGTTCACCTTGCATCATCGCCAACTGCCCATCTTCGATGGCCTGGCCCTGCACCAGCGGCACGGCGGCGGCCACATAGCTGCCCAACACCGATACCTGTGATTGAATATATACCGTCCACGGCGAAGGCGCCGCACAGCGCACGCCCACCGTCGTCTTGCCCCAGGCGCGCGCGCCCGGCATCAGGAAGGCTTCCGGCGCAGGGCAGGGCGCCAGGTTCAGGCGCGGATCGACCGCACCGACGCTGACCGTAACCTTGCCCGGCAGGCCGGCAGTCTGGACTTGCAGGAATTGCTCGGCCACCTGGCGCAGGGCGGTTGGCTCCATGCGGGCCGGGGTGGCTTGCGCCAGGCTGGCGGCAAACAGGCTTGCAATGATGAGGATGTGTTTCATGCTGCCCATCTTAGCCCTCGCGCGACAGCCGCAAGCCGCGAATAAGGGCAAAAACCCCGCCTTTCTCTTCCGATCAAGCAAGCACATTGCTCCGTATCATCGAACCTGTCATCAAGCGGAGAAGTGCCATGTTAGGCAAACTCGACAACTACCTGCTGTTCAACGAAACCGCCCTCAGCCTGCGCGAGAAGCGCCAGGCTGTGCTGGCGTCGAACATTGCCAATGCCGACACGCCTAATTACAAGGCGCGCGACATCGACTTTTCCGCCAACCTGCAGGCAGCCATGCAGCGTGCGGCCACGCCGCAGCCGCTGAATACCACGGCCAGCAAGCATTACCCGCGCCCGCCGCAAGATGGCAGCACGCTGCCCGACGGCACGCCGCTGCTGTACCGCCACCCGGCGCAGGGCGCTGTGGACGGCAACACGGTCGACATGGATGTCGAACGTAACAACTTTGCCGACAATGCATTGCGCTACGAGGCAGGCGTGACCTTTATTAATTCGCAGATCAAAGGCCTGCTGGCCGCGATCCAGGGAGGCCAGTAATGTCCTTGTTCAGCATCTTCAATGTTTCCGGTTCAGCCATGAGCGCCCAGGCCCAGCGCCTGAACGTGGTGGCTTCCAACCTGGCCAACGCCGACAGCGCCACCTCGGCCAGCGGCGAAGCCTACCGCGCCAAGCAGGTGGTGTTCGAAGCCACGCCGAGCGCCAACGGCGCCGCCACCTCCGTCAAAGTGAGCAAGGTGGTGGAAGACCCATCGCCGCTCAAGCAAGTCTACGACCCCAAGCATCCGCTGGCGGACGAAAAGGGCTATGTGACGATGCCGAACGTGAACGTGGTCGATGAGATGGTCAACATGCTGTCGGCCTCGCGCTCCTACCAGACCAATGTGGAAACCATGAATGCAGCCAAGACCATGCTGCTGAAAACCCTGACGATCGGACAGTAACCATGGCCATCACCAACACCCCAGTCACTGGCGGCGGCGCTCCGTCGCAAGCCCTGCTCAACGCGGTCAACACGCGCGGCAACAACACGTCGAGCTCCAGCGTCTCGGCGGACCAGGACAAGTTCATGACGTTGCTGATCACGCAGCTGAAGAACCAGGACCCGCTGAATCCACTGGACAATGCACAAGTTACCAGCCAGCTCGCGCAACTGCAGACTGTCACCGGCATCAACAAGCTGAACGAGACGATCGAATCGCTGAAGAAGGATTACGCCAATTCGGCCTCGCTGCAGGCGACCAACCTGATCAACCACGGCGTGCTGGCGGCGGGCAAGAACCTGCAACTGGTGTCGGGCAAAGGCCTGTTCGGTGTCGAGCTGAAGAACGCAGTCGACACGCTGCAGATCGACATCAAGAACGCTGCCGGCAAAGTGGTGCACACGCAGACGCTGCAGGCGGTCGATGCGGGCGTGCTGCCGCTGGGCTGGGACGGCAAGCTGGAAGACGGTACCACCGCAGCGGACGGCATGTATACCGTCAGCGTCAGCGGCATGTTGGGCGGCAAGGCTGCCGAAGGCCTGCAGGCGCTGACCTTCGGCACCGTGGCCAGCGTCTCCACCGGCGCTGGCGGCACCAAGCTCAATGTTCCAGCCATTGGTCAGCTGACCATGGACGATATCAAACAAGTTCTGTAAGCCCAACCTGATAGGGGAAATACCATGTTTCAACAAGGTCTCAGCGGTCTGAACGCCGCAGGCAAGTCGCTCGACGTTATCGGCAACAACATCGCCAACGCGAGCACGGTGGGCTTCAAGAGTTCGCAGGCGCAGTTCGCCGACCTGTATGCCAACTCCCTGAACGGCGTGGCGGGCAACAATCCAGGTATCGGCGTGAGCATTTCGCGCATCGCGCAGCAATTCACGCAGGGCAATATCGAAACGACCAACAACCCGCTGGACGTTTCCATCAATGGCGGCGGCTTCTTCCGCACCGTGGCGCCAAGCGGCGAAGTGCAGTATTCGCGCAATGGCCAGTTCCTGCTCGATAAGAACGGCATCATCACCAACGCCCAGGGCAACGCTATCACTGGCTACCTGGCCAACCAGCAGGGTGTGATCCTGGCCGGCGCGCCGGTACCGATCAAGATCGATACAGCCGACCTGACCCCGGTCGAGACCACCGAAGCGAACTTCAAGATCAACCTGTCGTCCACTTCGCCGGTACCGACCAAGGTGCCGTTCGACGCCAGCGATCCGCTGACCTACACCAAGCAGACCGTAATGGACGTGTTCGACAGCCTGGGCAATGCCCACACCATGTCCGTGTTCTACGTGAACAAAGGCAGCGGCGTGTGGGATGTGTATGCCGGCAGCGATGGCGTGCAGGTCGACTCCAAGGCGATTGCGCAAGCCGTGCTGACCGACCCGGCCTCGTTGGCGGCGCGCGCCGCCTATAACACGGCAGCGGCAGCCGGCAATGCGGCCGGCATGCTGGCGGCCCAGCAAGCCTATTCCGCTGCTGCCGGTGCGGCCATGACCGCTGCCGCGACTGCTGCGGGCGCCACGGCAGCGCAACTGGCGAAACTGGCTGCGGTGTACACGCCGCCGACCGACGTTGGCGCCGTTCCGGGCAATACGCCCGACATCATTGACCAGAAACTGGCGGCGGCCATCACGGTCCCTGCCGTCAAAGTCGGTACCCTCGCATTCGACACCAATGGCCAGTTGAGCGCGGCGCGCATGGCGCTGCTGACGCCACCGCAGACCTTGCCGTTCTCGATCGACTTGCCGATCTTCCCGGACAACGGCGCCGACCTGACGATGACCATTTCCACCAACTTCATCGGCACCACGCAATACGGCTCGCCAACCAGCGAAAAGGAATCGACCCAGAACGGCTATTCCTCGGGCAGCCTGCAGCGCTTCTCGACCGATGCCAGCGGCACCATCATCGGCCAGTACAGCAACGGCAAGTCGCGTCCACTGGCGCAATTCGTGCTGGCCAACTTCGCCAGCCCGGACGGCCTGATCCCGCTTGGTAACAACGTATGGGCGGAAAGCTCGGCCTCCGGTGCACCGCAAGTCGGCACGCCGGGCGAGGGCAACCTGGGCCAGCTGCGTTCCTCCTCGGTCGAATCGTCCAACGTGGACCTGACCAAGGAACTGGTCGACATGATCACCGCGCAGCGCGTCTACCAGGCCAATGCGCAGACCATCAAGACCCAGGACTCGGTGCTGCAAACCCTGGTCAACCTGCGTTAATCGGATAAAGCGAGCAAGCGATGGACCGCCTTGTCTACACCGCCGCCACAGGCGCGCGCCATATCCTGGAGCAGCAGGCCACCACGTCGAACAACCTGGCCAATGCAACCACGACCGGCTTCCGCGCCCAGCTCGACTCCTTCCGTGCCGTGCCCGTGGTGGCGGAAGGTTTGCCGACCCGCACCTTCGTGGTCGACAACACGGTCGGCTCGGACTTCCGTGCCGGCGCGATGCAGGCCACGGGACGGGCGCTGGACGTGGCCTTGCGCGGCGATGGCTTCATTGCCGTGCAGTCGACCGACGGTTCCGAAGCCTATACCCGCAACGGCAGCCTGAAGGTCAGCGAAAACGGCATGCTGCAAACGGCAGCCGGCCTGACCCTGGTCGGCGAGAACGGCCCCATCGCGATTCCACCCGACGCGCAGGTGGCCATTGCCGCCGATGGCAGATACCCTGCCATCGACACCACCCAGACCCAGCCCGGCCCATCGAATGTGCTGGGCCGCATCAAGCTGGTCAATCCCGACGTGAAAGGCCTGGTGCGCGGCGATGACGGACTGTTCCGCCAGCAAAGCGGCCTGCCAGCCGATCCCGACCAGAATGTGCGGCTGGCCGATGGCACGCTGGAAGGCAGCAACGTCAACCCGATCGACGCCATGGTCAATATGATCGCCTTGGCACGTTCTTTCGAAACGCAGATGAGCCTGCTGAAAAACGCCGAAAACAATGCCGCCAAGGCCACGCAAATCTTGGCGTTGAATTAATATTGCATTAATCTTGTTGCCATTGGGCAACGGATGGCCCTTGCCCCATTGCGCGCATTGCCGGGATTCCTCATCATGGGATTTTTCATCCCAGCAGTGCAAGTTTATGGCTCGCCCCGAGGAACGTTACGCCACCGTAGTCCTGCCGTTCGTGCTGGCCGTGGCAGCGCTCACCCTGGTGGCGGTGTTCAGCCTGTCGATAGCCGCCACGCTGCGCGCTTATGTCGGCGGCGAAAGCCATTGGTCCAAAGGCCAGAAGGCCGCCATCGCTTCCCTTCAGCGCTACCTCGTTACGGCTGACGAACAGGATTACGCCCAATTCCAGTCCGAGTTGGCGGTGCCGCTGTCTGATATGCGCGCGCGGCGCGAGATGGACAAGGACGAGATGGACTGGGAGGTAGTGCGGGAAGGCTTCCTTGGCGGCCGCAATGCCGAAGAAGACGTGCGCGGCATGGTCTGGCTGTACCGCAATTTCAAGGATATCTACCTGATGGCGCGCGCCATCACCTACTGGGAACACAGCGACCAGCACCTGCTGCGGCTGCGCGAACTAGGTGAGCGCGTGCACACCATGGAACCTGCCGCCCGCCGCGCGCCAGCCGTGCTGCTGGAAATCCAGGAAGTCGACCGCAGGCTGACGCCACTTGCCATCGGCTTTGCCGCCGCCATCAACGACGCCGCACGCCAGGTCTCGACAGCCTTGCTGGCAGTGATGCTGCTGGCCGCCGCTGTGCTGGCCTGGAGCGGCAACAGCTACCTGCGCCGCTCCTTCGCCCGCCGCGAGCGCCTGCTGCTGCAACTGCGCCAAAGCGAAGCCGAATCCTTCGCCGAAAAAGAACTGGTGCAGGTGACCCTGGGGTCGATCGCTGACGCCGTGATCACCACCGACCGCGAGCAGCGCGTCAGCTACAGCAACCGCAATGCCGAACAGATGCTGGGCATGACCGGCGCCGATATGCTGGGGCGCCCGCTGGATGAAGTGTGCCGGCTGGAAGGCGAGGGCGGTGCCTTGCATGTGCTGGCAACCGACGGCTCCCTGCTGCCGGTCGACCGTTCGGTAGCACCGATCCACGCACCGGATGGCACTGCCATCGGCCAGGTCATCGTGCTGCACGACGCCAGCGAAGCGCGCCGCCACGCCGCGCAACTGAGTTACCAGGCCACGCACGACGAACTGACCGACATCCTGAATCGGCGAGAGTTCGAACGCCGCCTGCGCGAATTGCTGTCGGCCCTGCGCCAAGGCAGCGGCGGTGAACATGCCGTGCTCTACCTCGACCTGGACCGCTTCAAGATCGTCAACGACACCAGCGGCCACGCGGCGGGCGACGAACTGATCAAGCAAGTGAGCCAGCTCCTGCAATCGACACTGCGCGAACGTGACATCGTCGGCCGGTTGGGCGGAGACGAATTCGGCATCATGCTGACACAATGCAGCCACGAGGACGCCTTGCGGGTAGCGGAGAAAGTGCGCAAGGCCGTGGTGGACCTGCATTTCGCCTGGGGCGTGCGCAGCTATCGCATCGGCGTCAGCATCGGCCTGGTGCTGCTCGACAGCCGCAGCAGCAGCCTGAAAGAAGTGATGAAGGCCGCCGACGCCGCCTGCTACATGGCGAAAGAGAAGGGACGCAACCGCATCCACCTGTACAGCGACGACGATGCCGAACTCTCGGTGCGGCAGACCGAAATGGAAGCTGTGTCCCGCATCCGCGCCGCGCTGGAAAACGACCGTTTCTGCCTGCACTTGCAAACCATCGCGCCGCTGCGGGGCGGCCGCGCACATGCCGAAGTGCTGGTGCGCATGCTGGACGAGCAGGGCGGCCTGGTGCCGCCGATGGCCTTCATCCCCGCCGCGGAACGCTATGACCTGATGCCGCTGCTCGACCGCTGGGTGATTCGCCACGCCTTCGAAGCGCTGGCGCAGCAGCCGCCAGGCACCAGTTGGGCCATCAACCTGTCCGGCGCATCAGTGTGCGACGAAGGTTTGCTGGAATTCGTGCTGGAGCAGCAGCGCATTACCGGCGTGGCGCTGGAAGATGTGTGCTTCGAAATCACGGAAACGGTGGCCGTGGCCAACCTGGCCCAAGCCGCGACCCTGATCCAGGACCTGCAAGCGCAGGGCGCCCGCTTCGCGCTCGATGATTTCGGCGCCGGCATGTCGTCCTTCGCCTACCTGAAGCACTTGCCGGTCGATTACGTGAAGATTGACGGCAGCTTCATCAAAGGCATCCTGCACAGCCCTACGGAGCGCGCCATGGTCGAATCGATCAACCAGATCGCGCACGTGATGGGCAAGCAGACCATTGCCGAATTCGTGGAAGACGATGCGGTGCTCGCCTGCTTGCGTGCGATGGGCGTCGACTTCGCCCAAGGCTATGGGGTAGGGCGGCCGCAGCCTTTGCAGGCAGCCCAGGTGG
>CAMLSG010000057.1 GCA_946482635.1 uncultured Duganella sp. | reverse complement strand
TCGCGCACGTAGCCGTGGGCCAGCACGTAGTCGCCCAGCTGCTGCGTGTTGCGCAGGCCTGCGCAGTGTCCCAGCATCAGCCAGGCATGCGGGCGCAGTACTGCGATATGGTCGGTGGCGGTCTTGGCGTTGGCCGGGCCGACGCCGATGTTCACCATGCTGATGCCGCTGCCATCGGCGCGCACCAGGTGGTAGCCCGGCATCTGCGGCAGGCGCGGCGGCGCTGCACCGAGGTCGTCGCCAGGCTGCATGGCGTGGCCGACGCGGCGCGTCACGATATTGCCCGGTTCAACGAACGCCACGTAGCCGTCGCTGTCCGGGCTGGCCATCAGCTCATGGCCCAGGCGCACGAATTCGTCGATGTAGAACTGGTAGTTCGTGAACATCACGAAGTTCTGGAAATGCTCGGGCGAGGTGCCGGTGTAATGGCGCAGGCGCTGCAGCGAATAGTCGACGCGCGGCGCGGTGAACAGCGACAGCGGCTGCGCCTCGCCCGGCGCCGCCTCGAAGGTGCCGTTGGCGATGCCGTCGTCCATGGCGGCCAGGTTGGGCAGGTCGAACACGTCGCGCATCAGCAGGCGCCGCTCGGCGCTCAGGCTGCCCTCGATATGGTCATGCTCGGCAAAGGAGAAGTGGATCGGGATCGGCTGCGAGCTGAGGCCCACTTCGATCTGCATTTGCTGCTGGCCGTGATTCTTCAGCAGCAGGCGGAATTGTTCGGTGTAATAGCCCTCGAACAGGTCGGGGCGCGTCAGCGTGGTCTCGAAGGCGCCGGGGCCGGCGACAAAGCCGTACGACAGGCGCGAATCGGCGCGCGCGACGGTTTCCGTCTGCACCCGCACATAGGGGTAGCAGGCGCGCACGCGTTCGGTCGGCGTTTCGCCCTCGACAAAGCGCTGCAGGGATTCGCGCAGGAAGCGGATACTGTCGTCGTAAATTGCCCGGACCTGGGCCAGTGCTGCGGAAGGATCATCAAACATGCGGGGTGCTACGTGGGGACGGCTGAACATCGTGCTACTCCTTTCTGCGGGCTTCGTCCTATTATAATGGCAGCATGTGGCAGAAATATTTAATAGGAATGATTGCAGCCGGCAGCTCGGCGAGCGCGCTGGCAGATGCGCCGCTGACCGTGGCCTGGCGCGAGAAACCTCCTTACTATTATTTTGACGAGAACAAGGTCGCGAAAGGCTTCATGCTCGATCGCGCAAAGCAGGTATTCGCCGCTGCCGGCGTGCCGGCGGTGTTCGTCAACGAGCCGCAAAAGCGCATCTGGGCCAATTTCAACCACGGCATGCCGAACTACTGCTCGATCAGCTGGTACCGCCTGCCCGAGCGCGAAGCGGTGGCGCAGTATTCGGTTCCGGTGCACGCGGACTTGCCGCACGCCGTGCTGGCGGTGCCGGCGGTGGCGGCCCGCATCCGGTCCCACGCAAACCTCAAGTCCCTGCTTTCGGATAAATCGCTGACGCTGGCCGTAATCGATGGCGTGTCCTACGGACCGGAACTCGATGCCCTGATCGCCGCCAGCCAGAACCGCATCATGCGCCGCACGGTGGAAACCTCGGCCATGTTCCGCATGGTTGCCTTCGGCCGCGCCGACTACCTGTTCGTCGACCGCGAGGACTGGAACTACCTGCGCCTCAAATTCCCGGAACTGCAGTCGCTGGTGCTGATCGATTTTGCCGACATGCCACCCGGCCTGAAGCGCTACATCGTCTGCAGCCGCGACGTGCCGGCCGACACCATGGACCGCCTGAACCGCGCCATCATGGCGCGCAACGATACTCCGCGCCGCTAAGTTCCTTATGGCTTGATGTGCTCGGCGAACAGCAGTATTGCGATCACCACCATTGCCGCACCGGACACGCGGCTGATCGTTCGCGCCGCCGCGGGGCGCGAACGCAGCACCGCCTGGGCGCTGAAGCCGATTGCGAGGTAGACCACGCCGCAGCTGAACACATGCAGCAGTCCCAGTGCCACGATCTGCACCGGCACCGTCCACGCTGCCGTGCGATTCACGAACTGCGGCAGCAGCACCAGGAACAGCAGCAGCACCTTGGGATTGAGTCCGCTCACGCATGCCCCTTTCAGCGCCCATCGCATTCCCGAGTGCGATGCTTCCGCTTCGCCCGCGACCGGCGGCCCGGAAGGCTTGCGCAGTTGGCCGATGCCGATCCAGAGCAGGTAGGCGGCACCGGCAAAGGTCAACACGCTGAGCGCAGCGGGCGAGCTGGCAACCAGCGCGCCCACGCCGGCCGCAACCAGCAGGATCGCCGTCAAATGGCCGAACAGGAGTCCCGTTACGGCCGGCACCACCACCCTGCCCCGCATGCCCGCCGAAATGACATATGCCCAGTCCATGCCGGGCGTGACGATCAGCAGGATCGACACGATCCAGAATGCCGCAAAAGTGCTGTAATCCATGGCAGAATTTTCCAAATTTTTGTACGAAGAAGAAAATTTTATGCAATTTCGACTGGAAAGTGCTCCTGTCTTTTGCTTCGTGGCGGTCGATATTGGTAAAATCTTCCAAATGGATAAGATTGACCGAAAAATTCTTGCTGAACTCCAGGCGGACGGCCGCTTGACGGTCACCGAACTGGCGGAACGGGTTGGCTTGAGCGTGTCGCCTTGCCACCGGCGCGTACGCGCGCTCGAGCAATCGGGCGCGATCCAGGGGTACCGTGCGCAGCTCGATCCGGTTCCGCTCGGGCTCGCGTTTTCGGCCATCGTGTTCGTAACGCTGCGCGAAAGCGACCATCGCGCCGTGTCGACTTTCGAAACGGCGATACTCGATGTGCTTGAGGTGATCCAGGCGCAACGCCTGTTCGGCGATCCGGACTACCTGCTGCGCGTGGTCACACGCGACCTGCCGGCATTCCAGAAGCTGTATGACGAGAGGTTGTCCAAGCTGCCTGGCGTGCAGCGCCTCACGTCGACGCTGGTGATGAAAAGCGTCATTGGCGACCGCGCGCTCCCGCTTTGATGCGGGCCGGCCTCAGATTCCCCTGGCGCCCAGCACCTGCATGCGCTGGCGCCACCCCGCCACTGTCGCGGCATCCATCTTTCCCGCAGCGCCGACCAATGTCTTGCGCACCGGCGCAATGCCCACGAAATTCAGGATATTGCGTTCCAGCGATTTCAGGCTGTGGGCGCAGAAGTACCAGCGATAGAACAGGGCCGGCATCCCCATCGTCACCACCACGCGCGCGCTGCGGCCAGCCAGCAGGCCGGCACGCAGCGGATTCTTCGCTTCGCGGGCCAGCGCAAACCCGGGCCGCGCCACCTGTTCCAGGAAGGCTTTCAGGCAGGCCGGCATGTCGCCGAGCCAGAGCGGATAAAAAATCACGATATGCTGCGCGTCCGCGATGGAACGCTGCACCGGCGCCAGGGCCGGCGGCACTTCGCCCTCTTCCCATTCACGCGCGTTGGCCAGCATGGGAAACTCCAGCGTGGCAGGCGTGATCGCCTGCACCTGGTGGCCGGCGGCGCGCGCGGCCTCAACGTAAGCGTCAGCCAGCGCATGGCACAGATGCCCGCCGGCGGGATCAGGGTGGCCCTGGATCACGAGGATCCTGCTCATGCATCCTCCACCGTAACCAGGTTGCTCTGTGCTTCGGCGTATTCCAGCGCATAAGCCAGTTCGCCCGGCGTGTCGGCATGGATGGACAGTATGGGCTGCCCTACTTCGAGCCTGCTGCCCAAAGGCGCGAAAAAGCGCACGCCGGCCGCAGCGGCGCGCGGTGCGCCGGCCAGCTTTGCCAATGTGGCCAGCTTGCGGTTGTCGATGGCAACGACGCGGCCGGCATGGCAGGCTTCAAGGACATGGGTGCAAGCGGCGGCCGGCGGCTGGCGCAGGCCGCCCTGTGCCGCACAGATGGCCTGGAACTTGGCCCAGGCCGCGCCGGAATCGAGCGTCTGTGCCGCCAGTACCAAGCCTTCGCCCGGCGCGGCGCGCCCGCCCAGTTCGAGAACGCCTGCGGCCAGTGCCAGCGCGCGCTGGCGCAGGTCCTGCGGCGCGCCGGGCGCGCCTTGCAGCACGGCCAGCACGTCCATCGCTTCCAGTGCCGGGCCGATGCCGACGCCGACCGGCTGGCTGCCGTCGCTGATGACGCACTTGACGGCCAGGCCCAACGCCTGCCCAGCGCCCTCCAGCCGCGTGGCCAGTTGAATGGCCGCCTGCCCGGAGCGCACCTTGGCGGTGCGGCCGACCGGAATGTCGATCAGCACGTGGCTGGCGCCCGCCGCCAGCTTCTTCGACAGGACCGAGGCCACCAGCAAGCCATCGCTGTCCAGCTCCAGCGGGCGCTCGACGCGAATCAGTACATCGTCCGCCGGGCTCAGGGTCACGCTGCCGCCCCACACGATGCAGCCGCCTTCCTGCTGCACTACGCGGCGCATGGCATCGATGCCGATCGCCACCGGCGCCAGGGTTTCCATGGTGTCGGCCGTGCCTGCCGGCGAAGTGATGGCGCGCGACGAGGTCTTGGGCATGGTCATGCCAAGGGCCGCGACGATCGGCACCACCAGCAGCGTGGTGCGGTTGCCGGGCAGGCCGCCGACGCAGTGCTTGTCCACCACCACTTGCGAAGGCCAGTGCATGCGCTCTCCCGCCGCCGCCATGGCGCGCGTCAGGGCGATGGTCTCCGCCAGGTCAAGGCGGTTGCCGGAGCAGGCTGTGATAAAGCTGGAAAGATGGATGTCCGGATAGCGCCCGCCCGCGACGTCGGCGATGATGGCCTGCGCCGCCGCATCGTCCAGCGGCCGGCCGTGGATCTTGCCGCGCACTGCCGCGAAGGAAGCCAGTGGCGCCGGGTGGCGCACGCTGATTCCCGCGCCCGGCGTGGCGCCCAGCGCCTCCCACGCCGCTTCGGACAAGCCGATATCCTGTTCGTCCAGCAGCTCGCCATCGACCACGTTCAGCGTGGCGGCGACGGTTTGCCCGCCGCATTGCAGCTCGATGCGCGATTGCGCCTCAAACCCTTCGGCCCGGCATACCTTGCAATCGCGCCGCATATAAGCCACCGGCTGCTGGTAGGTGTCGATGCCAAGCCGCCTGGCACGTAATGCATATCCCATGGTTCACTCCTTTCGCCCAGCCTAAGCGATCGCCCTGGCGCCCGGAATGACCTGGATCAAATTTCAGAAGCCGCGCGCCAGGCCGAGAACCAGCTTGCCGTGCACCTTGCTGGACGGTGCGATGGCGGGGCTGCCGTAGCCGCCACTGGCGCCCTGGCGGCGCAGGCGGGCCGCGTCCAGCGACAGCTGCATCTGCCAGCCCTCGACTGCCGTCCCGACGCCGATGCGCCCTTCGGCGCGGTTGCTGCCGGCATTGCCCGGGGCAGCGAGGTAGCCGCCGCGCCAGAAGTAGCGCCAGCTCGGACCCAGCGCGCCGCCGCCATTGAGTTCAGCATACACCGTGCGCTCGCGGAAGCCGAGGTAGTCGGGCGAATAATGCAGGCGCGCCGAGTAGTTATCGAAAGACAGGCCGGCAAACACTTCGCGGAAATTCCAGTCCGGAGCACCGTGGAAGGCATAGGCCGACGCGCCGGCTTCCCATGACAGGCCCGATGGCAGGCGCTGCGCGTAGCCGCCATAGCCCAGCCACTGGGCCGTGCGGTGCGATTGCGGCGCCAGCTGGCCGCTGACCACCTGGCCGCCGGCAAACCAGCCGTTGGCGCCATCGACATCGAGCGACAGCCGCGCCGCCGGCTTGCCGGAGCTGAGGGAAATTCCGCGGTACATATAATCCGACACGATGCCGGCGCTGCCGCTCACTTGTGCCTGCGCACTCGCTGCAAGGATGCAGGCCAGCCCTGTCAGGGCGAACGTGCGAGGTTGTCGGTGGAAGGGTTGGGGCATGCGCAGGAACATTTTCCGGTAATGCGCATGATGGTGGCGCAAAGATCTATCCCCGTCAACGGTGCGGGGCCGCTGCTGCGCACGATACCGTCGTGCAGGCGCTCGCCGCTTAGCTGCGGCTTGAGTTCGCCGATCAGGGCCAGCATGCCGCTCACATGCGCGGCTGCGTAAGAGGAACCGGAAACCATGCCCCAGCGCGCGCCGGGCATGGTGGTCGGCACGTCGCGCCCCGGCGCCAGCAGGCATTGGGCGCCATGGCGCGGCGCGTCGTCGGCAGCGACCGCGAACACGCCCGGACTGCTGGCCGGGAAACCGCCGTCGCTGCGCGCCGGATCGATCGCGCCCACCACGCGCACGCCGCGCGCCTGCGCCACGCCGACCAGCTGCTGCAGCAAGCGGTCCTGCGGGCCGGACAGGCTCAGGTTGATCACTTGCGCATTGTGCAGCAAGGCGTAGTTGAGCGCCTTGGCCAGCGTGAAGCTGTTGCAGCGCGTGCCGCTATCGGCCTGCCAGCAGGCGCGCAAGGCCATCAGCCGGGCTTCGGGCGCAACGCCGGCGATGCCGACGCCATTGTCGGCACGCGCGGCGATGACGCCTGCAACCGCCGTGCCATGTTCTTCGGCCACATAGGACTGGCCGTCAACGAAATTTTCCTGCACCGCCACCTGGCCCGCCAGGTCGGGATGGCTCGCTTCGACGCCGCTGTCGATCACCGCGACCAGCACCTTGCGGCCGGTGGCGGATTTGCGCACCTGTTCCAGCTGCCAGGGCGCGGCGGCAGGCTGCACGCGGTACAGCGGGTCGCCGGATGCGCCGGAACCGCCCTGCGCGCTGAAGTCCTGGATCGCCTGCGCCCACGCGACCCGGCTATCGCGCGACAATGCGGCCAGCACCGCAGCCGGATCCTGGCCGGCGGCAAGGCGCATGCGGTAGCAATCGACGTTCAGCGCCGGCATCGGCCAGTCTTCCATCATTTGCAAGCCGTGTTCGCGCGCCAGGGCAACTGCGATGCGCTGGCGCGCCTGGCGGCCCGCATCGTCGCGGTAGCTGGCGCCGCTATAGCCATCGGCGCGGAAATGCGGCGCGGGCAAATGCAGCATGACCAGGATTTCATGGGCGCCGCTTGCCGGCGCCGCCACCATGCCAGGCGTGGCTTGCGCTCCTGCCAGCGCGCCTGGCGGTCCCGCCATTGCGCACAGCGCCAACAAGATCATCGCGGCCCAACGATTCACTGCCTGCCCTCCGCTGCCAGCGCTTCGGCCATTTCCACGGCGGGATCGGCGCGCAAGGCGGCCAGCACGCTGGCGCGCTGCGCCGCTTCGACATCCAGCAGCCAGGCGCCGGTGGCGGTGGGCCCGCCGACCAGGTGGGCGCCGGATGTTTTCAGCAGCCGCTGCACGTCCTGCACGCTGGCATCGGGCTTGAACACCACCAGCACGTCGGGCGTGGCAGCCGGTGCGCTGCCGAGCGCCTTGTAATCAGGCGGCGTGCCGGCCGGCAGCATGTTTGCCGCCAGCACGACGATCACCAACGCCTGTGCCGCGATGGCCCAGCCCTTCCAGTCGCCGGGCCCGCGCAGCCAGTCCAGCAAGGCACTGGCAAGACGGGACGGCGCCGGAACAGCGGGGGATGGCTTGGCGACGGGCTGGGCCAAAGGGGACGGCGCCTCGTCCAGCCGCGGCATCAGGCGCGCCAGCGCGCGCTCCGGGTCCAGGCCGGCCGGCAACGGGGCTGCCGTTTCAATCAGGCGGCGCTGCCAGGCCAGCTCGGCGCGGCATTCGGGGCAATCGCGCAGGTGCTGCTGCACGCGCGCTGCCTCGCCGTCGGCCAGCGAGCCGGCGGCATACCAGGGCAGCAGTGCCTGCATGTCCTGGTGTTCCGCAACGTTCGATGGGTCTTGCGTGTTCATCGTATCTCTTCCAAATGGTCGGACAACATGTCCTTCAGGCGCAGCCGCGCGTGGAACATGCGCGTCTTCACGGTATTGACCGGACAGCCAATGGTTTCGGCAATCTCCTGGTAGGCCATGCCGTGGTAATAGGTCAGGCAGACCACGGCGCGCTGCTCCAGCGGCAAGGCGTCCAGCGCGCGCCCGACGCCGCGCTGCAACTGCAGCGCCGCCAGCGCATGCTCGGGCTCATGCCATTCTTCGCCCGCCACGTCCGGCGCATCTTCCAGCGGCTCGTCCAGCCCGCGCAGGGCTTTCAGCGCCTGGCGGTAGGCGATCCCGAAAATCCAGGTGGAGACCTTGCTGCTGCCATCGTAGCTGGAAGCCTTCTGCCACACCACCAGCATGGTGTCGTTGACAACTTCTTCCAGCAGGGGCACGTTGCGCGTCATGCGGTCAAGGAAACGGGCCAGGCGCGGGAAGTAGGCGCGGTACAGGGCCTGGAAGGCCAGGCGGTCGCCGCCCCCTACCAGCCGTACCAGCTCGCCATCGTCCACATCGCCTGTCACTCCCGCCCTCCTGCCAAAACGCATGCACCGTTCTCCTTTTCATGCCTGTGAATACACAGCCGGAGGAAAAAGGTTCAAACAAAATTCAAAAATATTTTCCCACCCGATTTTGAACCATTTTTGCGTGCGCCGGTATTGACCGTAACAACATTGACAGAATGTTCAGTACCTGTGTTCGCTCAAACTGCCGTCTGCGGCCCCGCCCTGCTCTCGCCTGACCTGGCCGCCGTGCTGCGCCTGCTGGTGCTGGCGCCGCTGCTGGAGGAATGGGTGGTGCGCGCAGGATTGCATGCCTGGCTGCTGCCGCGTTCCAGCGGCGCGGCCGCGGTGCTGGCCAGTGCGGCGGCCTTCAGTGCGCTGCACCTGGGTTCCGGCCTGCTGGCGGCGGCGCTGGTATTCGGGCCGGGCCTGATGTTCGGCCTGGCCTACCAGCGCTGGCGCGACTGGCGGCTGTGCGCCCTGCTGCACAGCGCATGCAATGCCTGGGCCCTGTCGATGTGTGCATGAACCACTCACCAACAACGGGAGCTCCGATGAAACACCACCGACTCTGGGCTTTGCTGGCACTGGGCCTGGCGCAGGCCGCGCAATTCGCGCAGGCTGCCGATGCCCTGAACGGCAAAAGCCTGTACCTGAACGGCCCCACTTCAGGCGGCACCACCTGCTCCGCCTGCCATAGCGCCAATCCGGCCGCCAACGTCAACAACATCCTGGCGGGCGCCAACAATCCCACCGTGATCAGTTCTGCCTTCGCAGCCAACAAGGGCGGCATGGGATCGCTGTACAACGGCAAATTCACCTCGGCGGAAATTGCCGACCTGGCAGCCTTCATCGGCAACCCGACCGTGACCGCCGCGCCTGCGGCATCGGTTGCCCCGGCGGCGCTTTCCTTTGGCGGCGCCACCGTGGGCCAGGACAGCGGCGCCCTGTCCACCACCCTTTCCAATACCGGCTCGGCCGCGCTGAACATCGGCAGCCTGGCAGTCGGCGGCAGCAATGGCGCCGACTTCCGCATCACCGGCGGCACTTGCGCTTCCGGGCAGGCGCTGGCCGCCGGCAGCAACTGCAGCGTGCAACTGGTATTCCGCCCGGCCGCAGCGGGCGCCCGCAGCGGCGCGCTGACCATCAGCCACAATGCCACCGGCGGTTCCAGCAGCGTCACCCTGTCCGGCACCGGCAATGCCGTGGCGCAGGCTACCCTGGCACTGTCGGCCACGGCGTTGGACTTCGGCGCATTGCTCACCAACGCGCCATCCCAGCGCACGCTGACCCTGACCAATAGCGGCCAGGCGGCATTGACTTTCTCTTCGATCGGCGTCAGCGGCGCCCAGGCCGGCTTCTTTACGCTGGGCGGCAGCTGTGCCACCGCCACGCCGCTGGCTATCGGCGCCAACTGCACCGTCGTGGTGCAGGCACTGCCCACCGCAAGCGGCGCTTTTGCGGCCAGCCTGAACCTGGCGTCCAACGCCAGCAACGCCAATGTGGCGGTGGCGCTGTCCGGCAGCGCAACTGCAGCGGCGCCGGCCATCAACGCCAGCCCGAGCGCAGTCGCCTTCGGCCTGTGGACCATCGGCGCAGCACCGCTCACGCAGCAGGTCACGCTGAACAACCGCGGCAATGTGGCGCTGGCCTTTACCAGCATCGCCGTCAGCGGCGCGGCCGGCATCAGCATCGGCAGCGGCGGCAGTTGCGGCAGCAGCCTGGCGGTCGGCGCCAGTTGCACGGTGCCGCTGTCGTTCGCACCGGCCGCCGCGGGCGACGTGGCGGGTACTTTGCTGGTGCGTTCGAACGCGGCCGACCTGTCGGTGGCCGTCACCGGTTCCGGCACCACTTCCCCGGTCGCGCGTCCGGCCCTGAGCATCAGCGGCCCGGTGGCCTTCCCCGACACCCAGGTCGGCCAGCAATCGGCGGCGCAGCGCAATACCCTGTCCAACAGCGGAACGGGCGCACTGAAGATCGCTTCGCTGGTCCTGGGCGGCAGCAATCCCGGCGACTTCGCACTGGCCGGCAGTTGCGCCGCCGATGCGAGCCTGAGCCCGGGCGCGAGCTGCACCATCGATGCGGCCTTCAAGCCGACTGCCGCCGGTTCGCGCAGCGCGGACATGCTGCTGGTGACTGACAGCGGCGCGCAATTCTCGGTACGCCTGAACGGCAATGCCAGCGCCATTCCCGCGCCAACCCCATCGCTCGGCCTGTCGCCGCAAGCGTTCGACTACGGCAGCTCCGCCGCGGGCGGCGCGGGCATCGTCAAGCGCTTCGCCCTGTCGAACACCGGTTCCGCAGCGCTCGTCCTGAACAGCATTGCCTTCAGCGGTCCATTCGCGGTGGCGACCGGGGAAACCAATGCCTGCGGCGCCTTCCCATTGACGCTGCAAGCCGGCGCCTCCTGCGAACTGCCGGTACGCTTCACGCCGACCGCAGCGGGCAACGCCAGCGGCACCGCCACCCTGCAGGCGACCGGCGCCAGCTGGCAGCTTGCGCTGAGCGGACAGGGTTCGGCCGATGGCACGGCTGGCGCAACCCAGAACCGCGGCGGCGGCGGATGCTCGTCGATCAGCGGCGGCAACGATCCGATGCTGGCCATACTGGCCGTACTGGCGACCGTCGTGCTCTTGTGGCGCCGCCGCCAGGCGCGCATGCTGGCCGCCGCCGCCGCGCTGGCGGCAGCCGGCCAGGCCATGGCGCTGGAACCAGGCCAGGCCGCACCGGCCTTTTCCCTGGCCGGCCCAACCGGCACCGTAAAGCTCGAGCAATACCAGGGCAAGCTGGTGTACATCGACTTCTGGGCTTCGTGGTGCGGTCCATGCCGCCAGTCCTTCCCGTGGATGAACGAAATGCAGGCCCGCTACGGCGGCCAGGGCCTGCAAGTGGTCGGCATCAACGTCGACGCCAAGACCGACGACGCGCGCAACTTCCTGAACGCGACGCCGGCCAGCTTCGTGATCGCCTTCGACCCGAGCGGCACCGCGCCGCGCAATTACGGCGTCAAGGGCATGCCAAGCAGCGTGCTGATTGGGCCCGACGGCAAGGTGCTGTATGAGCACAGCGGCTTCCGCCCTGCGGACCGCACCGTGCTGGAAGCGCGCATCAAGAGCGCACTGGGAGTACGCCAATGAGCGCGCGCCTGCTTGCTGCCTGCGCCGTGCTGGCCGGGCTCTCCGGCTGCGCCCTGAAGCCCGTCCAGCCATGGGAAAAGGGTGAACTGGCGCGCACCGACATGCTGCTCCAGGGCGACAGCCTGGAGACGCGCTTCAACGAACACATTTACGCCAGCAAGGAAGCGGCATCCGGCGGCAGCGCCGTGGGCGGCGGCGGCTGCGGCTGCAACTGACAAGGAAGACCATGGAAAACAAACCACAGAACGGCATGCCGGTCGGCCAGGCCTTGCTGGCGGCGGCCATGCTGCTGCCGGGCATCGGCGCCGTGCATGCCGAGACGGCGCCGGAACGGGGCAGCATCGGCGTCAAATACCTGTACTACAAGGAGGACCAGCCGGGCCTCGACCGCGTGCGCGTGCATGCGCCGGCGGTCTCCGTGCTGGCCCCGGTCGCCGGCGAATGGTCGGTGGCCGCCAGCGCCACCGTGGACGACGTGTCGGGCGCCTCGCCGCGCTACCACACTGCCGTCTCCGGCGCCTCGCGCATGGACGACTTGCGCAAGGCCGGCGACGTAACCGTCACGCGCTACCTGCCGCGCGGCACGGTCAGCGTGTCGGCCGCGTATTCGACCGAACATGACTACGTGTCGCGTGCCTTGTCGATGCAGGCGTCGCTCGCCAGCGAGGACAAGAACACGACCTGGAATTTCGGTGTCGGCGGCTCGGATGACAGCATCAATCCCGTCAACCATATCGTGCAGGACGCCGGGCGCCAGACCGTCAGCGTGCTGGCCGGCGTGACGCAGGTGCTGACGCCGGTCGACGTCGGCCAGTTCACGCTCACCCATACGCAGGGTCACGGCTACTACTCCGACCCGTACAAGATGGCCGACAACCGCCCGGACAAGCGGCGCCAGGACACTGCCCTGCTGCAGTGGAACCACCGCTTCGTCGCGCTGGGCGCCACCAGCCGGCTCAGTTACCGCTTCTATCACGACAGCTTCGGCATCAGCGCCCACACGCTGGGCGCCGAATGGGTGCAGGGACTAAGCGATGGCTGGACCGTCACGCCCGCAGTGCGCCTGTATACGCAGCGCGCCGCCGACTTCTATTTCGACCCGGTCTATGACCGCACCCTCGGCGAGCCATTCCCGCCCGGTTATGTGTTCGGCAGCAGCCAGGCCAGCTCCGCCGACCAGCGCCTGTCCGGCTTCGGCGCCGTCACGCTCGGGGTCAAGCTGGCCAAGCAGCTGAACCGGGACTGGGCGGTCGACTTCAAGGTGGAACGCTACGAGCAGCGCGGCTCCTGGCGCGTGTTCGGCAGCGGCAGCCCGGGGCTGGCGCCGATGCGCGCGGTCAGCCTGCAGATCGGAGTGACACGGCAGTGGTAAACCCGGTCTACACGATCGACTTCCAGGCGATGGCCAGCCGCTGCGAAATCCGGCTGGCCGCAGCCGACGGCGCCGAGGCACGGGCATTGGCCGAGCCGGCGCTGGAGGAAGTGCGCCGGATCGAGGCCAAATACTCGCGCTATCGCCCGGACAGCATCGTGAGCCGGATCAACGCGGCGGCCGGCGTGGCGCCGGTCGGCTGCGACGAAGAGACGCTGGCCTTGCTGGAATATGCCGATGCCGTGCATCGCAGCAGCGGCGGCCGTTTCGACATCACCTCCGGCGTGCTGCGCAAGGCGTGGGACTTCCGGCTCGGCACCGTTCCTTCAGCGTCGACGCTGGAGGCCTTGCTGCCGCTGGTCGGCTGGCAGCAGGTGCGGCGGGAGGGCGGCTGCGTCCTGCTTCCGCAGGCTGGCATGGAGCTGGATTTCGGCGGTTTCGGCAAGGAGTATGCGGTTGATCGCGCGGCGGAGATCCTGATCGCGCAGGGCGTTCGGCATGGCTACGTGAACCTGGGCGGCGACATGCGCTTCCTCGGGCCGCGGCCGGATGGCGCCGAATGGAGCATCGGCATCCAGCACCCGCGCGATACCCGGGCCACTATTGCCAGCGTGCCGTTCAGCCGGGGAGCCCTGGCGACCAGCGGCGATTACGAGCGTTTTTTCGAAGCGGATGGGCGGCGCTATTGCCACGTCCTCGATCCGCGCAGCGGCATGCCGGTCTCGTACTGGCGTTCGGTCAGCGTGGTGTCGCCCATGGCCATCGCGGCCGGAAGCTGCAGCACCACGGCCATGCTGCTGGAGCGGGACGGGCTGGAGTTCCTTGAACAGTCTGGCTTGTCCTACCTGGCCATCGACCAGGATGGCCACATTTTTCGGAGATGAATCATGAAGTTCCTCATTAAATGGCTGGCAGCGCTGCTGCTGGCTACCCTGTTCGGCAGCCCTGCACTGGCCGATGATTTCCTGGCGCCGGAGCAGGCCTTTGACCTGCAGGCAGAGCTGCGCGCCGACGGCCAGCTTGCCTTGCACTGGACGATCGCGCCCGAGTATCACCTGTACCGCGATCGCATCAGCCTGCGCAGCGCTGGCGCCGCCGTGCCGGTGCTGCTGCCGCCCGGGAAGCGCAAGTATGATGAAAATTTTGGCAAGGAGATGGAAACCTATGCGGGCGAACTGGCCTTGCAGCTTCCATGGCAGGGCCGTTCCGCCGCCACCTTGACGGTCTCCTACCAGGGCTGTGCGGATGCCGGCTTGTGCTACCCGCCGGCCGAACGCAGCTTCCGCGTCGATCCGGCGCGGCCGGGCGTGCTGGAAGCGCTGCCGGACGCGTCGCCAGGCCAGGCCGCAAATGCCGGTAGCGCAAATTCCCCGCAGGCGAACGGCGGTGCGGCGCCCGCAGCCAGCACTGCAGCGAAAGGCGCTACAGCGGCGGCCGGCAGTACGGCAGTGGCGGAAGACGACACCTCCCTGGCACAACGCACGCTGCAAAGCGGCAGCGCATGGCGCATCGGCGCGGCCTTCCTGGTGTTCGGGCTGCTGCTTTCGTTCACCCCTTGCGTGCTGCCGATGGTGCCGATCCTCTCTTCCATCATCGTCGGCGAAGCGCAGGTGACCCGCAAGCGCGGCCTGCTGCTGGCGGCTGCCTACAGCCTGGGCATGGCCCTGGTCTACACCTCGCTGGGCGTAGCTGCTGGCCTGGCGGGCGAAGGCCTGGCCGGCGCGCTGCAGAAGCCGTGGGTCTTGCTCACCTTCGGCGCCCTCCTGGTCGCACTGGCCCTGTCGATGTTCGACGTCTACCAGCTGCAACTGCCAAGCGCCCTGCAGACCCGCCTCAGCTCCGCCAGCGGCAACCTGTCCGGCGGCCGGATCGCCGCCGTGTTCACGATGGGCGCAGTATCGGCGCTGATCGTCGGCCCTTGCGTGGCGGGCCCGCTGGCCGGCGCCCTGCTGTACATCAGCCAGACCGGCAACGCGCTGATCGGCGCCGGCGCGCTGTTCGCGATGGCTTGCGGCATGAGCGTGCCCTTGCTGCTGACCGGGCTGTCCGCAGGCAGCCTGCTGCCGCGGGCCGGCGGCTGGATGAACCACGTGAAGAAAATCTTCGGCCTGCTGCTGATCGCCGTCGCAATCTGGATGGTCAACCCGGTGCTGCCGGTCACCGCCAGCATGGCGCTGTGGGGCGCGTTCGCCATCCTGTGCGCCGCCTTCCTGCGCGTGGGCGAAGCCGTGCCGCAAGGCGCCGGCGCAGGCGCTTACGCGACAAAGGCGCTCGGCGTGCTGATGCTGCTCGGCGGCCTGTTTGAACTGGTCGGCGCGGCCAGTTCAGGGCGCGATGTACTGCAGCCGCTGGCCCACCTGCGCGGTGCCGGGAACGGTGCTACTATTGCCGGCGCTGCTGCGGGCCAGGCACACGATGCCGAACCCCGCTTCACCCGTGTTCGCACTGTCGCCGACCTTGACCAGGCATTAGCCAATGCAAAAAAACCCGTCATGCTGGACTTCTATGCCGACTGGTGCGTCTCATGCAAGGAAATGGAACGCCTTACCTTCAGCGACACGCGCGTGCAAGCCGCCATGCAGGACATGCACCTGCTGCAGGCCGACGTGACGGCCAACAGCGAAGAAGACCGCGCCTTGATGAAACGCTTCAGCCTTTTCGGCCCGCCCGGCATCGTGATGTTCGACGCCAGCGGGAACGAAGTGACCCAGGCGCGCATCATCGGCTACCAGCCACCTGATAAATTCCTGCGCCGCCTGGAACTGGCGGCAAACAACCCTGAAAGGACCACTCAGTGAAACGCACCCTCTCCTTCCTGCTCTGCGCCGCCCTGCTGCCTGCCGCGGCCTTCGCCGAAAACGCGCCGGCGCACTGGAGCTATGAAGGCGCCAACGGCCCGCAAAACTGGGGCAAGCTGGAACAGGACTTCAGCACCTGCAAGCTGGGCCACAACCAGTCGCCAATCGACATCCGCAAGACCAGCAAGGCGAAGCTGCCGCCGCTGGAATTCGCTTACAGCCCGTCGCCGCTGAAGATTCTCGACAACGGCCATACCATCCAGGTGAACTACGCCCCAGGCAGCAGCGTCACGATCGACGGCAAGCGCTACGACCTGCTGCAATTCCACTTCCACAAGCCGAGCGAAGAAAAGATCAATGGCCGCAGCTATCCGATGGTGGCGCACCTGGTGCACAAAAATGCGGAAGGCAAGCTGGCCGTGGTAGCGGTGCTGTTCCGCAAAGGCGCGGAGAATCCGCTGGTGCAGACCCTGTGGGATTCCCTGCCGAAGGAAAAAGGCGA
Organism: uncultured Duganella sp.; assembly: GCA_946482635.1. The sequence goes on along the minus strand of CAMLSG010000057.1, from coordinate 11,275 downwards.
GCCGCAGGAAGTGGCAGGCGTCAGCATCGATATCGGCAAGCTGCTGCCAGCTGCGCAAGGCTATTACAACTTCGCCGGTTCCCTGACCACTCCGCCATGCAGCGAAGAGGTCAACTGGTTCGTGCTGAAAAAACCAGTTGAAATGTCGGACGCACAGCTGAAACGCTTTGCCCAGGTCTACAAGCACAACGCCCGTCCGGTCCAGCCGCTGAACGGCCGCACCGTCCAGGAAAGCCTGTAAGTTTCAGCAGCGGGCCTGCGCCCGCTTGCAGCGATCGCGGCCCTGGCGCTTGGCCGCATACATGGCCGCGTCGCTGCGCCGCAACAGGTCTTCCGCCAGCTGCGCATCATAGGGAAATACGGCCAGCCCAATGCTGGCCGACACGAAAGCCGGCTGTTCATCCACCAGCCGCACCGGTGCACGCACTGCCGCCAGCGCCCGTTCCAGGATCTCCTCGGCCTCGCCCACGTCGTTCAAACCCGCCAGCAGCAACACGAATTCGTCGCCTCCCAGCCGCGCCACCGTGTCGTTGGCACGCACCACCTGCTGCAAGCGTCCCGCCACTTCCACCAGCACCGCATCGCCGGCTTCATGGCCGAAGGTGTCGTTGACGTTCTTGAAGCCATCCAGGTCCATCACGCACACCGCCACCAGTTTTTCAGTGCGCGCAGCAAAGGCCAGCGCCTGCTGCAGGCGGTCTTCCATCAGCCGGCGGTTGGGCAGGCGCGTCAGCGGGTCGATAAAGGCCATCTTCTCGATTTCCTCCTGGCGCGCGCATTCCTCCGTAATGTCGGTGAACAGGCCGAAATAGTGCTGCACCTTGCCGTTTTCGTCGCGCACTGCGCTGAGCGTCAGGTGGGCGGCGAACAGCGTGCCGTCGGAACGCCGGTCCCACACCTTGCCCTGCCACTGGCCCGTACCCAGCAAGCCTTGCCACATCGCCTTGTAGAATTCCGCGTCCTGCCTGCCGGACTGCATGATGCGCGGATGTTGGCCCACCAGCTCATGGCGCGCATAGCCGCTCATGGCAGCGAAGGCACGATTTGCTTCCACGATACGCATGTCGCGGTTGACCACCAGGATGCCTTCCGAAGTTGCATCGAATACCTTGGCCACCAGGTGCTCGCGTGCCGCGGCGCTGCGCATGCGCTGGCGCAGCAGACGGGAAATTCCCGTCACATGGCGGAACATCAGCCATGCCGTCAGCGCTGCCGCCAACAGGGCGCCGCACATGGCGGCGAGCGAGATTTCCAGCAAGGCCGTCATGGCATCCCCTACTCCAGGACTACCTCTTCCAGGTAGTCCGGCACCCGGCATGGCCAGTGAAGCTGCTCTGAGATGCGAAGGCGCAGCGCATCGGCCGCCGCCGGCTCGCCATGCGTGACGAACACCTTGCGCGGCGTGGCCGAGGAATGCGACAGCCAGCCCAGGATTTCATCGGCGTCGGCATGGGCCGACAGGTTGCCGATCAGCTCAACCCGCGCCCGCACCGGGTAATACTCGCCATGGATCTTGACCGAAGTTTCGCCGGCCAGCATGCGCGCGCCGCGCGTGCCCGCCGCCTGGAACCCGGCAAACAGTATCGTATTGCGTGAATCGCCCGCAAAGGCTTTCAGGTGATGCAGCACGCGGCCGCCGGTGGCCATGCCGCTGGCGGCAATGATCACCATGGGCGCCTGGCGCCGGTTCAGCGCCATCGATTCTTCCACGCTGTTGACGATGTGCGCCACGTGGCCCAGGGCATGGCAACTGCGTTCGTCCAGCCGGTGCTGGCCCTGGTGCTTGATGTAAAGCCGCGTCGCATCCACCGCCATCGGGCTGTTCAGGTAGATGGGCAAGGCGAGCGGAATCGCGCCCGCTTCCTTGAGCTTCCATATTTCATACAGCAGCTCCTGCGCCCTGCCCACGGCGAACGAAGGGATCACGGTCACGCCGCCGCGTGCAGCCGTCTTGCTGATGATGTCGGCCAGCTTGCCGCTCGGGTCGGAGGCGTCGTGGCGGCGGTCGCCGTAAGTTGACTCCACCACCAGGTAATCGCATTTCCCAAGCACAGTCGGCGGCCGCATGATCGGGTCGTTCGGCCGCCCCACGTCGCCGGAGAACATGATGGTACGGCCGCCGCAGCGCACCGATATCGAAGCGGCGCCAAGGATATGCCCCGCCAGCTGGAAGCGCGCCATCATTCCGGGCGCCGGGGAAAACTCATGACCGACCGGGACCACTTCCAGGTGCTCCAGTGCGCGCAGCGCATCGGCTTCGGAATAGAGGGGCAAGGCCGGCTTGTGCTTCGAGAAGTTGTGGCGATTTGCATACAGTGCCTCCTCTTCCAGCAGGCGGCCGCTATCGGGCAGCAGGATGCGGCACAGGTCGCGCGTGGCCTCCGTGCAGTACACCTTGCCGCGGAATCCGGCGCTGACCAGCACCGGCAGGAAGCCGCTGTGATCGAGATGGGCATGGGTCAGTACTACGGCGCGAATGCTTTCAGGCGGCACCGGGAAAGCCTCCCAGTTACGCAGCCGGAGCTGCTTGTAGCCCTGGAACAGGCCGCAATCGACCAGTACCTGCTCGTCGCCATTGCGCAGCAGGTATTTGGAACCGGTGACGGTGCCGGTGGCACCAAGGAATTTAAGTGTGAGCATATTTGCAGCATATCCAAGGCCACGCACAAAATATTTGATCCAGGTCAAAGAGAAGTCTCGCAAAATGCGGCAGTGCGAAAAAGACATTGTTGCTTGCCGAAGATGTAGAATCAGGGCCTTTCTCCTTTTCGACACCAGGACGCCATACATGACAGAACTGAAACGGGGCCTGAAAAGCCGCCATATCCAGCTGATTGCGCTGGGCGGCGCCATCGGCACGGGCCTTTTCATGGGCATTGCGGACACCATCAAGCTGGCCGGACCTTCCGTGCTGCTTGGGTACGCCGTGGCCGGCTTCATTGCCTTCCTTATCATGCGCCAGCTCGGCGAAATGGTGGTCGACGAGCCGGTGGCGGGCTCCTTCAGCTACTTTGCCGACAAATACTGCGGCCACATGGCGGGCTTCATGTCGGGCTGGAACTACTGGGTGCTGTACGTGCTGGTCAGCATGGCCGAACTGACGGCAGTCGGCATCTACGTTCAATACTGGTGGCCCGGCATTCCAACCTGGGTCAGCGCCCTCGCCTTCTTCCTGATCATTAACGCCATCAGCCTGGCCAATGTGCGCGCGTATGGCGAAATGGAATTCTGGTTCGCCATCATCAAAGTGGTGGCGGTAGTCGGCATGATCGTGTACGGCGGCTACCTGCTGGTGTCCGGCAATGCCGGGCCGGAAGCGGCCGTGGCCAACCTCTGGCAGCACGGCGGCTTCTTCCCGAACGGCGTTTCGGGACTGGTGATGGCGATGGCCGTCATCATGTTCTCGTATGGCGGCCTGGAACTGGTGGGCATTACCGCCGCCGAAGCCAGCAACCCGTCCGAGACCATTCCAAAGGCGACCAACCAGGCCATCTACCGCATCCTGATCTTCTATGTCGGCGCCCTGGGCGTGCTGCTGTCGCTGTACCCATGGCAGAAAGTCGTCACCGGCGGCAGCCCGTTCGTGATGATCTTCCACGCGCTGAACTCCAATTGGGTGGCGAACATCCTGAACATCGTGGTGCTGACTGCCGCGCTGTCCGTGTATAACAGCGGTGTATATTCCAACAGCCGCATGTTGTACGGCCTGGCCAGGCAAGGCAACGCGCCGAAAGCCCTGCTGGGCGTGAACAAGCGCGGCGTGCCGCTGGCTGCGCTGGGCGTGTCGGCCCTCGCCACCGGCATTTGCGTGGTGCTGAATTACTTCATGCCGGGCAAAGTGTTCGGCTTCCTGATGGGCCTCGTGGTGTCTTCGCTGGTGATCAACTGGGGCATGATCAGCTGGATCCACCTGCGTTTCCGCGCCCAGAAAAAGGCCGAGAACAAGGAAACGGGCTTCAAGAGCTGGGGCTACCCGCTCACCAACTACCTGTGCCTGGCGTTCCTGGCCGGCATCCTGCTGATCATGTACATGACCGAAGGCCTGCGCATTTCGGTGTACCTGATCCCGGTCTGGCTGCTGGCCCTGTTCATTGGCTACCGCTTCCGCGGCGCTCCTGAAAAGGCGGCCGCCTGATGTCCAAGGTCGCGCTCCTGACCATCCACGGCATGGGCGAGCAGCCGCTCGACTATGCCGACGACATGCGCCGCGCGCTGTCGCACCGCATGGGTGCATCCTTCGCCAACGTCGACGTGCACAGCGTGTACTACCAGCACCTGCTCAAGCCGAACGAGCTGGATGTCTGGAATCGCACGCGCGAACGCGCCACCGTGCGCTACGAACAGCTGCGCAAGTTCATCCTGTTCGGCTTTGCCGATGCGGCCGGACTGGAGAATCGCAAGGAATACGACAACTCGGTCTACGAGCAGGCGCAGATGGAAATCGCGCGCGCCCTGCTGGCCATTCTTGCCACGCGCGGGCCGGACACGCCGATCGTGCTGCTGGCGCACTCGCTAGGCTGCCAGGTCATGTCCAGCTTTATCTACGATGCGCAAAAGCGCGCCGGCGGCGGCGCAGTGGCTGCCGGCATCTGGAAACCGGGGCGCATGGCCGACAGCCTGACCGCGGAACAGCGCAAGTTCCTGCAATGCGGCACTGTGCGCACCTTCGTGACCACCGGCTGCAACATCCCGGTATTCGTCTCGGCCCACCAGCGCATGGACGTCAAGCCGATCATCAAGCCCAATCCCGGCTTCACCTGGCTCAACCTGTACGACCCCGACGATGCGCTGGGCTGGCCGCTGCAACCGCTGGAAGGCGGCTACGAAACGCTGGTAGAAGACCGCGTGGTCAACGCCGGCCAGGGCATCCTCGACTTCATGACCAAAAGCTGGAACCCCCTCTCCCACACCGCCTACTGGACCGACGACGAAATCATCAAGCCCTTAGCCAGCCTTTTATCTTGACCGCATGTTGTCGGCAGCTTGGCGCTGCTGTTCGATGCGGCGGATTTTTTCTGCGACTTTCGCGAGCTCTTCAGGTGGTATGCCGGCTTCGCGGCCTTGCTCGAGGTCGGAATGCAGGCGCGCCAGTTCAGGCCCTGCGGCTTGCACGTAGGCTGCTGCCAGGCGCTGTTTCTGCGCCAGCTCGTGGGCGGAATAGGCTTGCGGGTCGGCCAGTACGCTGGCGTCGGGGTGCTCGGCCGGGGCGTCGCGCTGGATCGGCGGCGTGCGGGCGTCGCCGGATTCGCGTCCCTGGGCCAGCGAGAGCCAGGCTGGCGCCCGCGCGTCGACCGGCGTGATCGGCACGCGGCGCAGTCCATCGCCCTCGCCCGTATCAGCCATCGCCGGACGTTCGCCAGCCCCCGGCGGGGGCATGGGCGCCGGCGGTGCGGGCTTGGGCGGTGCGACGGCAGGCGCTTGGGCAGGCTGCACCGTTTCGCGAACGCTGGCAAAGTACCATTGGCCAACGACCGCAGCGACAATAGCCGAAATGACGGCAATGGCTTGCCAGTGTTTCATAGTGCCTCGGCGATTTCAATACGCGCTGTGCGGCGCGATTGTTCGGCCATCTGGCCCAGCTGCTGCATGGCTTTCTGCAACGCGATCATGCGGCTGGCCCGGTAGCGCACCGTTTCCGATTGCAGCGGGTGGGTGCCGTGGACCTGTTCTTCAACAAGCACGATTTCCCAGTAGGCGTTCTCGTTCGGGCCGACCGGCGCGCGCACCGGGGCGGATGGCTTGCCGGGCGGCCGGCTGAAGGCCAGGCTGGCCAGCCAGTCCTTGCTGCCGTCGGCGCTGATCCAGCCAAGGTCGCCTCCTTTGGCTGCGTCGGCGGCGCGCGACATGCGGCGTGCCGTGGCGGCGAAAGCGGCGCCGCCCTGCAATGCTTTCACCGCACGCTGCGCCTGCACTTCGTCCGCTACCCGGATATGGCGGGCGCGGACTTTGTCGATGCGGGCAAACAAGTCCTTGTGCTGACTGTAGAAGGCTTCAATCTCCTGCGCACTGACCTCGGCGGACAGGCGGTTCAGCAGCGGGCTTCCAGAGTCGGTGTCGAGGCCGACGCCATGCAGGTTCTGCAGCGCCGCCACGGCTTCACCGTCGGCGATTGCCTTGCGCAGGTCGGCCACGGCTTCGGCGCCGAAGCGTTGGCGAGCCCAGTGCAGCACGAATGCGTTGGCCACGATGCGGCGGGCTTGCTGCGCTGCGACCTTGGCCGGTTGCTGCGACAGCGCCAGCCGGCCCTGGACGTTCTGGCGGTGATATACGTCGTAAAGGGTGACGCTCGCTGCTTCGCCGCCGGGAAGCAGGTAGCGCAGGACGTCGACCTTGCCGGCCAGCGCCTGCTGTTCGGTGGACAGCGCGATCTCCAGCTTCAACGGCCCCTGGCGGCCGAAGATGGCTTCCAGCTGAGGTTGCGGAATTGGCGGCTGCGCGGTGAGCAGTCCGTCCAGCGTGCCGCCCGGCAGCGTCTTCACCGCGGCGTCGATGTCTTTTCCATGCACTTCGCGCAAGGCTGCGACGAGACGCTCTTCGACCATGACGTCCGGGGCAAAGGCTACCGTGACGCCGGCCGGCTCCTTCGGCCCTGCGTCACTTGCACGTGCCGCCAGCAGGCGGGCCTGGATGATGTCATCCAGCACGGCCCGCCGCTCCACCGAGGCCTTGGCGGCGCGGCGCTGCTGCCAAATGGTGTCGAGCGTGAAGGCATAGACGGGTTCGCCGTCGATGCGGGCGGCAACTGCAGCGCCGGCCGCGCGCGCCGGGCCATGCTGCACAGCAGCGGCGGAGCCGGGCGTCACGGCACCAGCGCCGGGGCCCGGGGTGCCCGCCACCGCGCTTGCTCCGGCGAGTGCTGCAGCGACGGCAGCCAGGAAGCGGCGGGCGGCCATCAGTTGGCCAGGCGCTCGGCGGCGCGGTTCAGCACGTGGACCACCATGGCGATGGAGTGCGGAATCATCTTCTTGCCAACTGCTACGCGGTCGCCGTGCGCGGTCGACGAAAGGACGATGCCGCCGTTGGCATACGAGTAGGTGCCGCCTTGCGTCAGCAAGGGACGAATATCGCTGCCGCTCGCAGCCACCGGCGTGAAATCGGCCATGGCGGCAGTCACCAGTGCGGGGTCGTTCAGGCGTTCGCTGTCGTAGTAGTCGTACGCCCACTGCTCCCAGCCCGAGTGGTCGTGCGCGGAAGTGGTCCAGGTGTGGTGCGGCTGCAGCAGGTCGGTGGTATGCAGCACGAAGCCCAGCGACTGCGCGGTCGGCTGCGCCAGGAATTGCGAGAACCAATACTGGCCCAGGTTGTCGATCGGCTGGAAAGGCGCCGCTTCGAAGTCGGCATACATGGAAGGGGTGGAATAGCCGCCCAGGCGGTAATGCGCCTCGGTGATGCCGTAGGCGTTGTATTTGCTGCCGTCGCCGAACCAGCCTTTCAGGCCGCCGGCGCCGTCGTCCAGGTAATCGCCATAGAGCCAGCTCGCTGCCAGGTTGTCGATGTCTCCCGCCACGGCCATTTTGGCGTAGTTGTAGCCGCCGAACGGATTGCCGTGCACATCGCGGCCGGAGGTGTGGTTCTGGAAGTGCCAGAAGGTGGTGTACTTGACGATACTGGCGCCCGCTCCCCATACCGGCGCCAACTGGCAATTGCCGGTGGTGGCGCCGCAGATATAGGTGTCGGCGAAGTCGTCGACGTCATACGCGCCCTGCCCCAGCGCCGCCGCGAACTGGTCCATCGTGTAGCCTGCGCGCGTCACGCCGGCCAGCAGCTTGTTGTAGTTGGTGGTACCAGGATTGGCCTTCATGTAATTGACGGCATCGAGCACGATACGCCGGTGCGTCTCCTGCTGCCATGCGTGGGCCGGAAGGCTTACTACGGATGCTGCCAGCGCGAGGCTGGCAGCGATGGTGCTCAGTTTCATCTGGTTTCTCCTGGTTGAAAAGAGTCCAGACGATAGCGCCGATTTATGACGGACAGATGAAAAAGTCTTCTAAAAATATTAACAACTCAGAACTGCTCCCACTCGTCCGCGCCGCTGGCTACCTTGCGCTGCCTGGGCGGGCGCACTGTCACGGCAGTGGACGCGGCTGGCTGGCTTGCACTATGCAATACGGGTGCCGACTTCAGGTGGGCGACGCCGATGCGGAAAGCGCTCACGGCCTTGGCCAGGACTTCCGCCTGGTCTTGCAGGGCCTGCGATGCGGCCGCTGTTTCTTCCACCAGGGCCGCGTTCTGCTGCGTGACCTGGTCCATCGAAGTGATCGACTGGTGCACCTGGGCGATGCCGGCATTCTGCTCGGCGGTCGCAGCACTGATTTCGGCCACGATGTCCGACACCTGCTTCACGCTGGCCACCACGTCGCTCATGGTATCGCCGGCGCGCACCACCAGTTTGGTGCCGGAATCGACTTTCTCCACGCTGTCGTCGATCAGCGCCTTGATTTCCTTGGCTGCAGCGGACGAGCGCTGCGCCAGGTTGCGCACTTCGGTCGCCACCACCGCGAAACCTCGGCCTTGTTCGCCGGCGCGGGCCGCTTCCACGGCGGCGTTCAGCGCCAGGATATTGGTCTGGAACGCAATGCCGTCGATCACGCTGATGATGTCCACGATCTTGTGCGAGGAAGCGTTGATCGAGGCCATGGTGTCGATCACTTCCTTGACCACTTCGCCGCCCTGCACCGCAATCTGCGAGGCGTTCTGCGCCAGCTGGTTGGCCTGGCGTGCATTGTCCGAGTTCTGGCTCACGGTGGAGGTCAGTTCCTCCATGCTGGAGGCGGTTTCCTCCAGCGCGGCGGCCTGCGCCGACGTGCGGTTATTCAGGTCGCCGGTGCCGGCTGCGATCTGGCGCGAAGCGGTGCTGACCGCATCCGCTGCCGAGCGGGCAGTGCCGACCACGCCGCCAATCTCGCCCAGCAGCTTGTTGAAGGCCACGCCGGCGTGGCCGATTTCGTCCATCCGTTCCACCTCAACCTGGTGCGTCAGGTCGAGCGAGGAGCTGACGTTCTCCATGGTGCCCTGCATCCGGTCCAGGCCGCCGGTGATCACGTGGTACATCTTGTAGCCCATGAAGGCGACAACCAGCAGCACCGCCGCGGTGACGGCAAGCAGGATGGTCAGCGCCTTCGAATAATCGGCATCGCTGTCGGCCTTCACCTTTTCGATCAGCTTCTGGTTATAGGCCACATGGTCGTCAAGGCTCTTCTTCACGCCGGCCGCGCCCAGCGCCAGCGGCGAACCGGCCACCAGGGTGGCACGCACGCCGTCCATGTCGCCCGCGTGCGAAGCGGCCAGGAATGGCACCAGCGCCTGGCGGTAGGTCTCCATGGCGGCCTTGTCCTGCTCCAGCATCTTGCGGTCGGTCTCGTCGAAGAGATTGTTCTTCGCGTAATCGGCCAGCACCTTGTCGAAGTTGGCGTGGGCATCGTTGTAAGCCTTGTCCAGCGCACTCTTGTCGGGCAGGTTGGAGAAGACCGACAGGCGATACCCTGCCAGGCGGCTATCGCTCACCGCCGCCTTGGCAGCGTTAATGGCTGAGACACTCGGGATCAGCCTTGTCTGCACCAGTTCCATGCGCTGCTGGGCATCGCGCAATTGCCACAGGCCTTGGGCGCCGACAAACAACAGGCCGATAAGGGCGATTGCCAGGGTGATGATCAGTCGATTGCTGATTTTCATGATGGGATTTCATCCTTTGCAAGTGGATTACTATCGCGGCCTTAGGAACATGCAATTGGCCACCCGTATTGATGACGACTAACATCCATTCATCGTCGCTGTCCAACCAAATATTCAGGAGCTCATCATGTCCCCACTCGGCATCTTCCACACCGCACTTGGCTTGCTGGCACTCGGTTCCGGCATCGCCGCCTACGCGCAGCACCGCGGCATCAGCCCGCGCAGCAAGACAGGCTTGCTGTACATTGCCGCCACCGTGGTCGTCAGCCTGACCGGCTTCGGCCTGTTCGCCCATGGCGGTTTTGGCAAACCGCACGCACTTGCCGTGCTCACCCTGCTGGTACTGGCCGTCGCCTTCGCTGCCGGTTCGCTTGGATGGTTCGGCGCCGCCGGCCGCAAGGTCGAAACCGTCGCTTATTCCTTTACCTTCTTCCTGCACTTCATTCCCGGCATCACCGAGACCTTTACCCGGGTCCCGGTCGGCAACCCGGTATTCGAAAGCCCCGAGGCTCCTGCCCTGAAGGCGATTGCCGGGGTGCTGTTCCTGATCTTCCTGGCCGGCGCCCGCTACCAGCTCAAGGCTATGCCTTCAGAATTGCGTGGCCAGTGATTCGTGGAAGATCGGCGGCTGGACATCCGAACCGAAGGCGTTGTCGAGTTCTTCCAGGCGACGCTGCGGCACCTCCTTGAGGTCGGCAATTTGCGGGGTCCAGCGCAGCAGCCGGTCCGCATCGAAGCGGTCCACCGCACAGGCAATCGCATAACCGCTCATGGCGCTGATCCGGCTGCGCGCCTGGGCCTGGGCCTCGCGGATGGCCAGCACATAGCGTTCGACAGTCAAGCCGGTTGAGGGCGCCTTGCCGACGCGTTCGCGCAAGCGGGTCAGCAGGTCGGTGTGGGTCGCCAGCAGTTCCATCAAGCCATAGCCCGGACGGGCGGTCGTCACGTCGTGCTCGCCACGCATCATGTAGGTGGCAGCCATCGGCTTATGGTTGCTGGTAACAACACGAATGCTGCCGCCCACCATCGACATGATGCTGAAATAAATCCCGTCGGTCGCCGCAGTGTTGCCGGACTGTGGCTTCAGCTTCAATTGCTGGATTTCGATGATCATGCTGCCTTCGGCATCGGTAAACATGGCTGCCACACCGGCCAGTGTTGGCGCGCTCGGATAGGTTGTGTAGTCGCCGAGCGGGCGGAAACCGCGGGTGGCAAGCTGGGTTGCGTAATCGTCGATCAGGCTCCAGTCGACCTGCTTGCGTGCCTGCGCGCTTGCGCGATCGATATGGACGTAAGAGGCGAGCTCCTGCAAGCGGGAAAGCAAACCCTCCCTGATTTTGTAGGCAGTGCGCAGGAAAGTCAGCAAGGCAACGCCGCAAATCAGCAGCGCTGGCCAAAGCATGCCGCCCGGCGCGCCAAGCAAGGGGATGAGAATGGCAGCCAGCGCAGCACACACGATGCTGTTGAATAATGAATTCCTGAAAATTGCCTTCCTCAAGTGCAGCCCCATACGCTCTCCCAAAAGATGGGGAAAATTATAGCGACGCAGATGGGGTTAAAAATGCGCGCATTCTCACCATTCCTCACCATTCATGATGAAAGG